>CAZPJC010000024.1:0-22436 GCA_964586645.1 uncultured Schumannella sp. | reverse complement strand
CGGCGGGCTCCTGAGCGGGAAGCGTCTGGATATGGGGAAGACCGATTTCTGGTTTGATGGTGAAGACCGTTATCCGTTTTCACACTAAAGCCCGGCCTAAGAGGGAGATGGAAGGTCGGGCTTTTCAGGTTGAGCGGGGATGCCCGCGCCGAGGCGCGGGGAGCGTGTTGCCGACGTCAGTGCCCAGAGTGCGATCCCGCACGTGGTGAAGATGTCGGCAACGTTGAAGACGGCGAACCAGTCGACTGCGATGAAGTCAACGACATGACCTGTCAGTGGTCGGTTCTCGGCGCGGCTGATGCGATCCCACAGGTTTCCCGTGGCTCCGCCGGCAGCGACCGCGAGGAAGACGGTCCCGGTCACGTTGTGGCCGCGGGCAAGGCGGACACAGATCCATCCCAACAGAGCTGCGATCACGGCTGCGAGGCCAACCACGAGGGGTGCGCCGACGTCGGCGCCGATTCCGAACGCGACACCAGGGTTGAAGACCAGTTTGAGCCGAATCGTTGGCGCGAGCTCGATGACGGACCCGTTGGACAGCGCGGACAGTGCCCACGCTTTCGTGGCCTGATCGAGGGCGAAGGCACCTACCACTGCGGCAGCGGCAGCGACGACAGGCCCGGCCCGCAGCGTTGTGGGCCGGGTCACGAGAGGACGTCGATCAGTCGCGGCACGACCGCGGACTCAATCAAGATGTAGAGGCCAAGGCCCACGAAGACGATCGGCACCAGCCAATGCTCGATTCGCTCGAGCGACTCGGTGACCCGTTTGTTGGTACCGATTGCTCTGGCGATCAGGCACCAGATCGCGACCAACGCCAAGAACACGGCGATCGTGATCACCGTGTCGAGGATGGGCAGAGTGCGGAACACGGGCGTGTAGAGGGAAATGTTGTCGGCACCGTTGGCGATGGTGATGCCGGCAACGCCGAGAATGCCGCCAGCTCGGATCGAACCTTCATCGTCGTCATCCAGATCGTTACCGCGTCTGCGGAGGAAACGGATGAAGCCAAAAACGCCGATGCCGAGCGGGATGAGTCCCAGCAGACCGACCCATTCGTCCGGGACAAGGGTCAGCCCGAGGGCTGCAATCACGCTGATTGCGACCAGGGCGACGAAGCCGAGGTACTGGCCGGCGACGACCTTCCAGCCGGTGAGGGTGCCGCGGGTGGAGGCGAGGAACAGAACCGTGAGCACGACGATGTCGTCGATGTTTGTGGCAGCAAAGAGGCCGATGGCCGCGGCGATGGTGGTGATCACGGGTTGGACTCCGTGGCTGTGGTATCCCGCCGAGGCTCGTCGTCGTCGTCGTCTTCGACGAGTTCGCCTTCCCAGGCTTCTCTGCCCTCGTTGATTGCGAACAGGGCGATGACGAATGCAGCGACCGGGTCGAGCCAGGCGGCGCCGGTGAGCATGTACAGGCCGACGCCGAGCAGGGTCGAGATGCTGAGTAGCACGCAGATTCGGGTTTCGGCCGCGTCGGCAAGGATGAGGTTGTCGCCGAGTCGTCGCCCGACGCGTGTCTTCATGGCCGCAAGGAGCGGCATGACGATGATCGAGGCGACAAGGAGCCCGATGCTCAGGGGAGAGGCTTCTGGCCGCTCGCCGCCTATCAGGCTGCGGATGCCTTCGAAGGTGACGTACGCGGCGAGCAGGAAGAAGGTCACGGCGACGAGTTTGAGTGTGATCCGTTCCTTGCGCTCGTCCGCATTGCCATGGCGCAGGCGCGCGGCCAGGCGAAGACCCACCAGGACCGCGGCGATCGACTCGATGCCCGAGTCGATGCCGAATCCGATTACCGAGACCAGGCCGGCGGCGACTCCGGCTGTGATGGCGACGATGCCTTCGATGACGTTGTAACCGACGGTGAATTGCGCCAACCGCAACCCACGACGGGTGAGCGTTTCGATCTCCTGATCGGTGAGGGCAGGCATCAGTCCCTCGTTTCCGAGCCGTACACCGCACACAGGTCGACCTTGTAACCCGTCGCCTCTAGCAGTACCTCTGCCGCCTCGAGCAGGTCGATCAGTTCCGGCAAAGCCAGGGCGTAGAAGACCTGCCGCCCCTCGACGCGTCCCTGCACGAGGCCGCAATCGCGAAGACACGCGACGTGTTCAGAGATCGTCGATTGCGCCAGCCCCAACTCATCGACCAGATCGCGCACTCGGGTCTCGCCTTGGCGCAACCGACGTACGATACGCAGCCGGGTCGGGTCGGCCAGAGAGTGAAACAGGGACGCGGCCGCGAGTTGACCGGGGGATTCTGTGATCGGCATATCCCGATGATATCGGGCAACGTCGTGAAATACAGAATCGGGCGAGCCATGAACAGCGATGAATGGCGACGGGCTGCGTCGCACACGCTGGCTGGCTAGGCTCGCCCCAATGAGACCCCTGCAGGAGCGGATAATCGCCGAACTCGACGTCAGCCCGAGCATCGACGCGGCCGAGCAGGTGCGGTTGAGAACGGCGTTCCTCAAGGACTACCTGCGGGCAGCCGGGGGGCGCGGGCTCGTGCTCGGGATCAGCGGCGGGCAGGACTCCTCCCTAGCCGGCCGGCTGTGCCAGCTCGCGGCGGAGGAACTTCGCGCCGAGGGCAGCGTCGTGGCCGAGTTCGTGGCGGTGCGTCTGCCGTACCGGGTGCAGGCTGACGAGGCCGACGCGCTCCTGGCCCTGGGCTTCATTCGGCCGGACCGGTCGGTGACATTCAATATCAAGCGTCCTGTCGACGGCTTCGAGGCGGAATACGCCGACGCGTACCAGCAGCCGATGCTGGACTTCAGCAAGGGCAACGTCAAGGCGCGGGTGCGCATGGTCGCCCAATACGCGCTTGCCGGCCAGTCCGGGCTGCTCGTGGTGGGCACCGACCACGCGGCCGAGGCGGTCACCGGGTTCTTCACCAAGTTCGGGGACGGCGGCGCCGATGTGACACCTCTCACCGGCCTGACCAAGCGCCAGGGGCGACAACTCCTCAAGCACCTGGGCGCGCCAGAGCGCCTCTACACCAAGGCGCCCACCGCCGACCTCCTCGACGCCAACCCCGGCAGAGAAGACGAGGACGAGCTCGGGCTGAGCTACACCCAGATCGACGACTACCTCGAAGGGCTCGACGTCGACGCCTCCGTCGCCGCAACAATAGAGGCCCGGTTCCTGCAGACCCGCCACAAGCGGGCACTCCCAGTGACACCGTTCACCGACTGGTGGCGCTGACCCCCGGCACGAGGGCCCGCGCCGGGTTTTCACGCTGTTGGGAGCAGTCGCGGTCGTCATCGTTCCAGTGTTGATGTTGAGAGCTCGGTCTCTGGTCACGACGACTGGGCTCGGTCTTATCTGGGGCGGCGCTGCTGGGAACTTGGTTGATCGACTCACTGCGCCGCCGGCTCTCGGGATGGGTCGGGTGACTGCCTCACTTGCCTACGGCGATCTCTTCGTCGGCAACTTGGCCGATGCCTTTCTGGTGCTTGGCGTCCTGATCGTGCTCGCACGACTCGTGTTCGCCCCCCGGGCGGAGTCTCAGATGGGCGTCGTGTAGGAGCCGATCCAGCCTTGAACGGCGCGGATGAAGATGCCCCAAACGCCCGTCACCATCAAGACGCCGAGGCCGATCAGGATCGCGCCCCCGATGATGTTGAGGGTTCGAATGTGTCGACGCAGCATCGCCATGGCGCGCGTTGCCCAATTGAAGCCGAGGGCTATGAGAAGGAACGGCACGCCGATCCCGAGGCAGTAGGCCAGTCCCAGTAGCGCTCCGCGCCAGGGCGAGCCTCCGGTCAGGCTGAGTGCGACGACCGCGCTGAGGGTCGGTCCGATGCAGGGGGTCCATCCCAGCCCGAAGACGATGCCGAGAAGCGGGGCGCCACCGAGTCCGGCCGCTGGAGTCCAGCGTGGCTTGACGGTCCTCTGCATGAACGAGAGTCCGCCGAGCATGACGACGCCGAGGATGGCGACGGGCACGCCGAGCCCCCGGATGATGACGTCCTGCCACTGGATTAGCCACTGGCCGAGCGCACCGAACGCTGTCCCGTACGCGACGAACACGGCGGAAAAGCCGAGGACGAACAGGCTCGTCCCGATCACCATCCGTCGTCGACGCTCCGGTGACTCAGGGTCGGCCAACCCAGAGACGTAGCCGAGGAAGCCGGGAACGAGCGGAAGGACGCAGGGTGAGAGGAAAGAGACGATGCCAGCGATGAGGGCGAGAGGGATCGCAACTAGGAGCGCGCCGGAGAGCACGGTTTCGGCGAAGAAGGATCCGATACCGTCCATCAGTCGCTCTGTGGCTCGCTGAGCGCGGATTCGATTAGCGACTCGAGCGTTGACGATTCGATCAGCCCGACGATCCGAGAAGCCGGCCGTCCGTCTCGATCCAGCACGACAGTTGTCGGAACGGCGGCGGGCGACGCCAGGCCAGTAAACGAGCTGGTGACGTCCTTCGTCCTGGCATCGAGCACCGACGGGTAGGTGATGCCAAACGAGTCAGCGAAGGCTCTTGACGTCACGGCGGAGTCCCGCACGTTCACTCCGAGGAACTGAACATCGGCGTCGCCGAACTGTTCCGCCAGTTCCTGAAGCCAGGGAGCCTCGACTCTGCACGGTGGGCACGCGGCGTACCAAAAGTTGACGACGACTACCTCACCGCGGAAGTCCGCTGCCGAGATCTCGTCCCCGGTGTCGCTGATCGACGAGAATTCGATCGGATCTTGGCGGTTTTCAAGCGGGAACTCGCTGACCGTGCCGTCGCCTGAGACGTAGTTGTCAGGACCAGAACCCTCGAGTTCGGTGGACTCGGAGCATCCTGCGAGCAGCAATATCGACGCTCCTCCGATGGCGACAGCTGTCAGGAACCGGCGCATGGCCGCGCGATTGTTCTGCGGACTCATTGGCTTAGATCCCTCATTCATTTCAAACTCGAACGGCGACGTCACGACAGGCGATACGTCTTGAGCGGGTGCAGCGGGTGGTTACCCGAGCGACATCTAGAGCCCTCTACCCGAGGGTTATGCCTTGGTTTCGCATGAAGGGAACAGGGTCGGTGATGTCGCGGTTACCGTTGACGCGAACGATGAAGTGCAGATGGCATCCGGTGGACTGACCCGTTGATCCGACTTTGGCAATGGGCTGGCCCGGCGACACTGTCTGGCCGATCTGGACCCCGATGCCTCCGGCCTGGATGTGTGCGTATCCGCTGCCCGTGCCGTCCTGGTGGTCGATCGCCACGTAGTAGCCCCACGACCCATTCCAGCCGGCGTAGGTGACCACGCCGGCCTTTGCCGCTCGGATCGTACCCCCGCATCCGTTTCCCGCGAGATCCACCCCGGTGTGAAACTGTCGGGCCTTAGTGACGGGGTTGATGCGCCAGCCGAAGTTCGAGGTGATGTAGCCGGGGTGCGGGCGAGACCAGCCACTCTGGCTGATCTCTCCTTCTGCGCCATCTCCCCACAGTTCGCGGAGCCCCTGGTTGTAGTCAGCGACGGTCTGTTCGCGGATGCCTTGCAGGTACTCGATGCGTGCGCGGACTTCGGCGATGTCACGTTCAGCTTGAGCGAGTGCCGTCGCGGCCGCCGAGGCGACGGCCTGCGCTTCTTCGAGGGCGGCTTCGGCCTTGCGCCTCAGGTTGTCCAGCAGCGACTGGGCAATCTCCTCCTGTTGGGCAAGTGCGTCCGCAGTATTGCGCAGCGTGCTCGCCCGCTCGAAGATGTCGGCGTAGCGCTCGGTCACGATGAGGCTGGTGCTGAGTCGCCCGAGTAGCGCGTCCGGCGATCCCGGCATCGTGAGCAATTGTGCGGTCATATCGAGCATCCCGGTCTTACTCAGTTCGGAGATGATCTGGGCGGCCGCGCGGTAGGCCGAGTCGGCGTCGGCTTCTGCCTCAGCGGTCTGCTCGTTGAGTGCCTGAGTGACGACGAGTTGTTCGTCGTAGGCCTGTTGCGCTTCGAAATAGACCTGACCCATCGCGTCGGCCTGCTCCTGTGTGCGCTGGGCGTCGGCCTGCAGGTTCGTGAGCGAGGCTTGCAGCTGCTGCTGGAGGGCCTTCGCGTTGGACTCGTTCTTCTGCGCGGCAACTACCTCCTCCCAGGTCGGATAGTCCGCGAAAGGTGCAGCGGACGCAGCGGAGGAGGCGAGAACCGGGACGGCCGTAAGCAGCACCACGCCCACCATCGCCCGGATCATGGAGATGGTCCTCGAGCGGGATCCCCTCACGACTCCGCGCTCTTACGTCGCTGGTGCCGGAGTGCGATGAAGACACCGGTCAGGGCAAGGAGGACCAGGATGCCCCCGGCGACGAGAATCGCCGACGAGGTGAGTATTGGCCCTGAATCGGCGGCGCCGCTGTCAGTAGGAGCGACGCCCGGGATGCACGTCGGGGTCTCCAGTCCGGGCTCGGCGGTGACATCGTCAGGCTTCTCGTAGGCGAACGAGAAGCTATCCGATGTCGGGTGTCCGTCGGAGGAGATCACTTGCCAGGTGACGACATACTCGCCGGATTCTCCGAGCGCGACCTCGGTACTCGCCACGTCGGCATTCACGCTCACGCAGCCGACGTTGTAGAACCGCTCATCAGCCCCGGTCACCTGGATGATGAAGACGCCTTCGCCGCCCAGGTCGAGCAGCTCGTCGCTGAAGCGCATCGAAACTTCGGTGAGTTCGGTCGAGACCGTGCTTCCGTCAGCGGGAGTGCTCTCGATGACTCCGTCGTGCGCTGCGGCCGGACTCGCGAGGGTCGTGAGTGCAACGGCGGCGAGGACCGCTGTCGCTGCCATGATCGCCGGACGAAGCCGGCGCCTCGCGCGAGCGGTGTTCGGCTGGTCGGATGCGGGAGTAGTGGGGGGAAGGGTCACGGAATTTCCTTTCGCGGAGCTGCGGTACTGGGGAGCGGGGAGCTGGGGTTTGTGGAACCGGCACGAGGGTGGGCTGCACGCTTGGCACGCTCCTCTTTCTCGACGCGGGCGTGCGCGCGGCGCTCGGCGTCGTCTGAGCGGAGGATCGACCGAAAGATGAACCAAAAGATGAGGCCCAGGAGGATCGTCGGGGACACCGACCAGAGTGCGTTGAGCCACCAGTCCTCAATCGGCAGCATTATGGGTTCCTCTCGTCCGGCGACTGGTGACCATCGGCTTGACCTCGGTAGTCGCGGAGTGACCGCAGATAGTCGTTGTAGGAGTCCAAGTCCGGGTCGCCGAACTTGTCGGCGCGTCGATCGGCCGCGCGGGCCTTCGACGTGTCGTCCCGGAACCATCGATGAAGGAGGTAGACCAGCAGAAGCGCGTTTGGCCCCTCGCCGTAGGACCACGCCAGGCCGCCGGCGAACTCCTGGTCGCGAAGAGGGTCGAGCCCCAAGGCCATCGTCGGCTGGGTGAAGGTCTCCAGGAACACCGTCGGGCTGGTCATGAGGAAGACGCCGAAGAACGCGTGTAATGCGATCCCTGCGGTCACGTCGATGACTCGGGCCGGGTACGACATGCGGACGGGAAGCGGGTCGTTGCTCAGGATCGGCAGGCTGAACATGACGCCGAACATGAGGAACCCAAGTTCCAGCACGAGGTGACCGAACGGCAGGCGCAGTATCGGATCGGCCAGCCCTGCGAGATACAGCCCGTAGAAAGCCAGGAGAAAGAGCGGGACGGTCACCGCCGGATGCACGAGCCACATCGCTGCTCGGTTTCGGAGCGCGGCCAGGGCGAGACGAAGGATGACTCGGCCTGGCCCTCGATGCGGCGTCGCTCGCAATAGGAGAGTGCCAGGCGAACCGAGCACGAGGAGCGGCGGGACCAGCATCATCAGCGTGAGCTGCTGGAACATGAAGACCGAGACCATCGCGGTGCCGTAACGCTCGACTCCGGTTCCTGTCACGAGGATCGTGACGATGCAACCGAGGAGGAAGACGATCGTTCTTCCGATCGGCCACGAGCGTCCGGACGCGGCCAGCCGAATCGCGCCAGCCAGATACAGCACGGCCAACCCGAGCGCCACCGTGGGGATGGGAGAGTCGAAGAACTGCGGCGAAAGGAACTCTGGGAATCCGGGTGGTTCCTGCGGCACGCTCAGATCGCGGATCACGGCACATCACGCTTCTCAGCCCGCGTTGGCACTGAGCCACAAGTATGGATCGACGCGGACTCCATCGACATCGATCACCAGATGGAGATGCGCCCCGGTGACTTGTCCTGTCGCGCCGACGAGCCCAATGTAGTCACCGACGTTGATCACTTGGCCGGCGACAAGAGGGCTCGTGCCGCGCTGCATGTGCGCGTAGCTGCTCACGACTTTCTGCCCGTTGATCTCATGCTCGATGACGACGTAGTTTCCCCACGAGCTCCTGCCATCGTCGTGTTCGAGGACGACACCGGCAGCGATTGCGTAGATCGGGACGCCGCCGCCCGGGGCGAAGTCGACGGCGGTGTGATAGGTCGAGCAGCCGGCGCATGGCGCGACTCGGTAGCCGAAGCCGTCTGCGATGGGGACCGGGTTTGGGAACGGCCAGCGGATCGGTCCTGACCACGTCGTCGTATAGGTCATGGTGTATCGCTGGCGCAGCAACTCCGCGCGCGTTGTGATCCCGTAGGCATCTCGGGCCGAAATGGTGACGTCGTCGCGATGGTCGCCGAGCGCGAACTCTTGTGAGGCCCGGTTGGCCGAATATGAAGAGGCGAGGTCCTCGGTCGCCTCGGCGGGTACGACGCGTGCGATCGGGGCGGCCATCGTGAACAGAAGGACGAGGATGGCGGCGAACGCCGACACGGACAGTGACTTCGCTGCTATATGGCGACCAACCCCGGCCAGCGGGCGTCGGACTGCAGCGCGCCGTCGACGTCCTCGTGTGCGCTTGCGGGGGATCGGCTCACTCACTTCGCGAGCTCCGCCTCGATCGCGGCTCGCAGATCTTCGAATGAGGTGAGTTCGACTCGCTGGTCGTTGAGGAAGAACGTCGGGGTGCTATCTACGCCGAGGGCTAGGCCGTCATCGAAGTCAGACTGCACTCTTGCTCGCACTGCGGGGTCCGCGACGTCGGCATCGAACTGAGCCATGTCGAGGCCCAGCTCTTCCGCGAAGCCGCGAAACAGCGGCGCCTGCGATTCGTCGCCGCGCTCGCCCCACTGCGTTTGGCTTTCAAACAGGCGGGCGTACATCGGCTCGAGTTGGCCTTGTCGTGCCGCCGCCTCCACTGCGAGTGCCGCGTTGACGGAGTTGCCGTGCCCGGGCAGGGGGAAATACCGGAAGGCGAAGGTGACTTCTCCTGCGAACTCTTCGCGGAGCTCTTCCACGTAGGGGTAGAACGCTCCACACGCCTCGCATTCGAAGTCGAGGAACTCAACCAGCACGACGTCTGCCGTACCTGCGTCGAGGATGTGAGTGTCATCGCGGAGCGTCGTGGGCAACGATGTCTCGGGATTGACGTCCGGGGTCTTTGGAGGGGTTCTCTGCGAGATCGCGATTACGAGGACCGCGATAAGACCTAGGACGAGTACACCAGTGAAAATGGTGGCGATTTTGGCGTTCGTGCTCACAGTTTTCTTCTTCAGCAGATCGGCACCCGCGACAGAGCGCGCGGATGAGGGGACGGAGCGGACGGGACCCGGCTAGGACGGGTCGGTCGGTGCTCAGGTCCGGCTGATCGAAAGAGCGGTGAGAGAGACCAGTGATTCGGCAGTCAACGAGGCAAGTGACGGCCGTGATTCGGGTGCGCGTTGCAGGGCGCCCGGCGTTGCAGCTGCTCGCCGCGTCCTCAGCTTCGACAGAAGGATCGCGACGCAGCACAGGATTAGAAGCGAGCAAACCAAGACGCCTGCGGCCCCCGACGCGGAGGCCGTGATTGTGCCCACCGAGTCGACGATGACGTCGGTGCCGAGAGTCGGCGCATCGAGAGACTGCTCAATGCCAGCAATGGCCGGCGCGCCGTCGTCGTGATGAAGGGCGAGGCTGAGCGCGAGCGTAGTGGCGACGAGGGTCACCACGGCGAGCACGAGCCACCGCCACGTTCGGGGTCGTGCGTCCGGCCCAGGGGCGGTCGCGCGCATGGCCAACATGCTATCCGGAGCGCGCCTGGGAAGGCCCCGAGACATCAATCGCTGACCGCAGCTCGTTGGTCGGAGACGTCGTCGTGTTCGAGATGCATGACCGACGAGTGCCCGGCGTGATCGAGCGCCATCGCCAAGAGCCCCCGAACGTGCTCGTCCTCGAGCGCATAATGGGCTTCCCGTCCCGAGCGCTCAACGCTGACGACGCGGTGAGCCCGGAGCAATCGCAGCGCGTGGGACGCCGCCGACACACTGAGGCCAACCGCATCGGCGAGATCGCGAACGCGGAGCGGTCCGCTCGAAAGGGCGCTCAGGATCCGGACGCGGCCAGGGTCACCAAGCAGCGAAAAAACATCCGCGACGTCGGCGACGTCGGCATCGCTTGGCAGCACGATCCTTGACGGTTCTTCCGCGCGCTCCACCACGGTGCCTCCTAGATCGACATGTCGTTCGAGTCGTCGTGCGTCGACCGTTCGCACTGGATGGTGCTGTGCTCGATGTGGTAATTCTCGCGCAGAAGGGTCTGCACTTGCTGGAGCACGGACGAGAAGTCGGCATCCTCGTCGATCACGACGTGGCCGCTGGCGCTCTCCATTCCGGACGTGATCGTCCAGACGTGAAGGTCGTGCACGTTCGCAACGCCGGGGATGGCGAGAAGCTGGGTGCGAACCTCGTCGACGTTGATGTGAGGAGGCGCCGCTTCAACCAGGATTCGAAGAGCCTGGCGGGTGAGCTGGAAAGTGCGGGGCAGGATGAAGAGACCGATGCCGATGCCGATCACCGCGTCGGCATAAGGCCAGCCGGTCGTAAAGATGATGATCGCGGCGACGATGACGCCGATCGACCCGATTAGGTCGCCGAGGACTTCAAGCGACGCGCCCTTCAGGTTGAGGCTCTCCTTCGATCCCTGAGAGAGCAGCCGGAAGCTGATCAGGTTGACTGCGAGCCCGACGACGGCCGTGATGAGGAGCGGCACTCCCGGAACTTCCGGCGGCGCCGCGAATCGCTGGATCGCTTCGTAGATGACGTAGCCCGAAACCCCAAAGAGCAAGATTCCATTTGCCAGTGCGGCGAGAACCTCGAGCCGGTAGAGCCCGTAGGTGCGCTGCCGTGTTGACGCGCGTCGAGCGAAGGTGATGGCCGCGAGGGCCATTCCGAGCCCGAGCACGTCCGTGCCCATGTGCGCGGCGTCAGAGACAAGAGCCAGTGAGCCGATCGAGAAGCCGACGATGAACTCCACGACCATGTAAGCCGCGGTGAGCCCGAACGCGATCAGCAAGGGCCGGATGTGCCGAGCGCCGGCGCTCAAACCGCCGTGGTTGTGGCCGGCGCCTTGGCCCTCGCTCGTATCCTTGTTCATATGAACATATTTTCATATGTCGGGACGGACTACAAGAACCCAATCAACCCAATGGGGTACGGCGCACGCGTCTCCCCGCCATGCCTCGATGCCTTCCTTGATCGCCCAGCCGGCGAATCGCGAGGGCGGGGAGAGAGTCGGCCCAGCTCCGCCCAGCCGACGATCCGGTTGCAATTTCTGCAATCGAGTCAATAAAAGTCCTGACCAGACGGCAGTAGTTACGAACTTCCTGACAATAGTGGCCCTTCTGATGGTGAAGACCGTTATCCGTTTTCACACTGAAGCGGGCTCAAGGCGCGCGGGAAGCGGGAGCGCCGGTGGCCGGGGATGAAACAGAGGAAAGCGCCCTCGGGTGATGGTGTGAGCCGCCACCCGAGGGCGCTGAAGGTGGAGAGACGGCTAACTGGTCTTGATGGAACCGCCGACTAGCGCCTCCGCGGCCGCGATCCTGGTGTAGATGGCCTTGCCGCCGCTGAGACCCGTGTGAGTGCCAACCGCGGAGTTATTCCAGAACCACGGACCACCGCTATCGCCGCCGAGGGTCGAGCCCGTGTCCGTCTTGTCTTGTTTGCACACAGTTCCGTAGCACTGATTCACCGCGGTGACTGACGTGCACCAGAAGGCGCTGTGCTGGATTCCGTACACACAAACGGAGCTGCCAACCGCCATCGTGGTCTTACCCGTGATCGTTCGATGCAGAACGCCGCTGTTTGCGATGTGGATCGAGTTGAGGGGGGAGGCGTCGGGGCTCGAGTAGAAGCGCGCGTCTCCGTTCGATCCGGTTCCTCCGGTGACGTTGGTCGTCAGGGACGCGCTGCCATCGAGGGTGGTGTTGGCGACGTTGCAGTGACCTGCCGTGATCACGCCCCACGCCCCTGAGCGCGATGCGGTGAAGCCGGACGTGCAAATGCCGCCGGTCCAGGTCATCCCTTGACCTCCGCGGATGCTCTGGAACTCCACGCCGGTGTCGGCGCTGGTGGTGATCTTCACGCTCACCCGGGGGAGGAGGTAGGGCTGGAGCGCGGCGATCAGCGAGTGAGCCTGCTCAGCGGAGAGCTGCCGCTCGAACGAGACGGTGAGCGTATCGAGTTCGGTGTTGAAGCCCATGTCGACGTTCTCGTCACCGAGCGACATCACGTAGTCGTGGGCCTTCGTCAGCGACTGGTCGGCGTCCTGCGCGGACTGCACTGCGTCGGCCCGGATCGAGATCTCGAACGGAAGCTGTTCGGCCGCTTTGATCACTTCGACCGGCGGGGCGTCGGTGAACGAGATCCACGCGTGGACGCTGCCCGTGGGCAGCCACTCGGCCGCAGCGAACGTCTCTGGCGCGACTTCCTGGGCGAGGGTGAGGACGCTGAGGAAGGCCGACTGGCCGCCGTATCCGGCCACGGCTTCGTCATACGAGATCCCGAGGTTCTCCGCGAGGGACGCGATGTCGGCGGGCTGGTAGGCGAGCGCGACCGCCTCGTCGTCCGCTGTTGCGGCAGTTGCGATTCCCGGGGTGGCCGCGAGGGTGCAGGCCAGAAGAGCGCCGACTACCGCGGCCGCCCTCAATGCTCTCTTTTGCTTCATTGCGAAACCTTCCTGATCCGGTCCGCCCGGCGTCGCCGCGCGGTATGCGCACGATCATCCCTCGCGGCAGAACGCGCTGTCTACCCCCGGTCGCGCTGCGCCGTCCGCGTCGACCCGCGCGGTTGTTACTTCACTACTGATGGTGAAGACGTTTTCCGTTCTCTCTTTGCGACCGAAACCAGGTACCGTGCGACCCTCTGCGATCATGTGCTCGTGCTGTACACCGCGCTCCATCGCCTTCTCGGCTTGACCCCGGGCCCCATCACAGATGAGATGATCGACGCCGCCGTCGCGGGTCAGCTCGCGGAGACGGACGACTTGGATTGGAAGAGCAAGCTAATCCCGGTCAAGGAGCTGCCTACCAGCGAGTTCCCGAAGGATGTAGCCGCGATGGCCAACCGGGGAGGCGGTGTGCTCGTCTACGGCGTGCGGGAGACCGCTAAGCGCGCCAGCGGAAGGGTCGATGTTGGCGAGTTCGACGAGCGCTACGAGGCTGCACTCATCAGCGCAGCCGTGTCTGCGATCTCTCCGCCGGTCTTCGGCGTTCACGCTTACTGGGTGGGCGACCCAGGCAATCAGGTGGCTGTAGTCGTAATCCCGGCCACCTCCGACGTGCCGCACCTGATCTACAAGAACGACTACTTTGGCGCACCCCTTCGAAACGATGCCATGACGGTGTGGATGAAGGAACGCCAGGTGGAGGCGATGTACCGAGCGCGCTTCGATGAGCGCCGCCACTCGAGCGAGGCCTTGGACAACCTCTACGCCGAGGCCGCCGCGAACTGGGCCACACCGCAGCGGGCGTGGCTCATCGCGGTGGGCCATCCACAGTTGCCCTCGACCGCTGTGCGACCGTCACGAGACCAGGCGCGCCAAGTGTTCGAGGAGGCCAGAAGGAACACCTTGGTCTACTCGGGCAGCGGCGGAATCCACCCGCTGGAATCGGTTGAGCATCTGAATCCTCGTCCGGGCCTACGACGCTGGGTCGCCGCTAACAACGCTTTGACGGACTCGCGAAAGTGGCGCGAGTCCTGGGCGGCCGTGCACCACGACGGCTCAGTGACCCTAGCCACAGGCGTCGGTGGTCAGCGCACGAGCACTGGCCACCTGGAGGAGTACCAGATTGACTCGGCAGCCATCGAGGTCGCCGTGTCTGACTTCATGGGGCTGGTGAGAGCTTCGAGCAAGAGTCTCGGCCTCGCGGAGTACGACGTGCGGGTGGGCATTCGCTGGGCCGGCGCTACGCCGCTCAGCGTGCAAAACGTGGACAGCCGAGGGTACGCGTTCGACAGCATCACTCCGCTCGCCCAGTACACACCCGTGGAGCGCACCGTGGTGGCTGATGCCGACCCGGTCGACTTCTACTGGCAGGTGCATGACCTCGCCGAAGACTGCATTAACCAAGGGGGCATTGCCGAGGTCCAGATGATTCGCCCGCCGATGCGCCCCGAATCCGAGGTGTGACCGATTGAGCACGCGGAAACGTCAGCAGCAAGGAGCCCGATCCGCAGAGCGGTCGAGAGCCACTCGGCTTTGAAGCCAGCGAAGCGACCAGTCATGCCAGTGGCATGACAGTTCCGACCGAGCCACTCAACCGCGTCTAGATTGCCGCGATGGGAATCCCATACAGATGCTCGGCCCTGTTCAGGGGATGCTGTCCGGGGTGCCAACGAAACTCATACCCAGCGTCGAGAAGGAACTGCAGGCCCTGGAGTGCGGCTACGCCAATGTCAAGGTCGAGCGTGCGTCCCGCGGCATTGCCGCCACGCGCAGCCACGACCTGGTGGCCGGCGGCGGTGAGCGTCGCATGCAGTTCCTCGGCCTGACCTCGATCGACCGCCCAGACCCAAGTCGCCCTGGGGCTAGTCGTAACCTCTAGCTCCCCCGCCGTGACTATAGGTCCATCTCCAAAGCGGCGGCCGCGCTGCGAGCAATGAAGATCCTGCCGAGCTGGGCCTGCGGTCCAACTCGGCCGTTGGCTTTCATGTCGGAGAAGATCGTGTCGGCTTCTTCCGTGAGAGCGTCATCGTTGGGGTACTGCGAGATCCGGATCAAGTCGACCTCAGTCAAGGGGCGATCGGGCAGCTGAATCTGCGGACGCTCGTAAACGAGTCGGTTGCTAGCGCCTCCATCCTCATATTCAACGCACACCGTGCATTGCGAGGTGTAGTCGATCGAGTCGGACCTTTTCACTGTCATGGCTCAAGTGTGCTCCGGGGCACCGGCGCCGCGTCTGTCGGCGACCATGTTTGCCGCCAACAGTAGGTTTGCCTGATGCTGCACCTGCTCGTCGACACCTCGACATGGCTCGACCTCTCCAAGCGACGAGACGGACGGCGCTGGATCCTCGCTCTTCAGCAATTGCTGCGGCAAGGGGACGTTGAGTTGATGGTGCCGCAGGTCGTGATTGACGAATTCGAACGCAATCGAGAGCGAATCGAAACGTCGATGACGTCGAGCGTGGCGCAACGGTTCAAGGCGATCAAGCAGGACCTGGATGACTTCGGGGCGGACGCGGACGCCGCGAAGGTCGTCGACGATCTTGCCCGGCACACACCGCTCATCGGAGCGATGACAACGCGCAACTTCGACGACGTCCTCGCTTTGTTGAAAAGCGGTCGACGCCTCGAGCCAACGGAGGCCGAGCAGCTGAAGGTCGTGGCTCGCGGGCTCGCCAAGCAAGCGCCCTTCCACAGATCCCGGAATAGCGTCGCGGACGCCCTACTGGCTGAGCTCTATTCGACCGCTGCGACCGGGGCGAGCAAGGACGACTGCTACGCGTTCGTGACAACGAACAGCGAAGATTTTTCGAGCGCGACCGGCGACAAACGCGAGCCTCACCCGGATCTCGCCGACCTGTTCGCGGGGGAACACTCGAGCTATTGGCTCGGAGTCGACGGCCTCAACGACGTCCTGCTGGCGAGCTTTGGCGACGAGATCCGAGAGCTATTCGCCGAATCCGAGTTCGACGACGAACCCCGACGGCTCGGTGAAATTCTTGCTGCAGAGCAAGAAATGTTCGACCGTGTTTGGTACCACCGGTCCCTGCAATCGGAGTACCGCCTGAAAGCGGCGGACGGCGAAAAGAAGCAGCTCGCCTACTTGCGCAAGGTGGCAGGTCCGGCTCGGGCCCGCGTCGAAGCGACGTACCCCGAGGCAGGGCAACTGGGGCCGTACTCCGACTTCGAGCTCGGGATGATCAACGGAAAGCTCTCCGCGTTGCGGTGGGTGCTCGGCAGCGAGTGGGACTTCCTGGATACGTGACAGGCAGGGCTAGTTCAGGGGCGGCGCCGTTGCTGCTTCTGCGCCTTCTTCCGCGTGAGAACGCGAGTGACAGTCTTCTCGCCGGTGGTGCGCACCAACGTGGTGGCCCCAACCTCCTTCCACGAGGCGTACTGCCCTTCGCCATGGTGCTTACCCTCGCAGGAGCAAGTGCAGTCGTCGCCGGTCGCGGTTTGGCAGCTAGAGTCGCATTGTTCCCTATCGCTGTAATGCATCTCGACGGTCACGTCGCCGTCGCGGATGGCGATCGCCTCTGCCACCACGTTCAGATGGGCTCGGCTGATGGTCCAGTAGCCGTTCCAGCCAGGCTGCCCTTCCGGGGCAGACACCCACGTTGGGCGGATCGCCGCGTAGGCGGCCGTTTTGAACATCTCCCGGTTTGGAGGTTCTTTGCCCCGCGGACCGCGCAACCCGTGGATCTTAAGCCGCCCATGGAGGGGGCGAACGATCAGCGCGGACACGGGCTGATCGTACTGCTGTAAAGAGCGGTGCCAGCGAGCGCTGATACGCCTGCGATGATCGGCGGGTGACCGATGACACTCCACCGAGCACGGGCGAGTGGGGAGCCCTCCTCGGGCGACCTTCTCGGCCGGTGAAGGGGCTTACACGGGGCGACGTGCCGGAGCGGCCAGGCGTGTATCTCTGGCGGTTCGCCGGCCGCGAGCAGTACGTTGGAAAATCAAGGAATCTGCGGTCGCGGCTGTGGGGGAGTCACCTCAGTCGTGGCGTCGTGCTCGCAGGATCGTCGCTACGTCGAAACGTCTGCGACCTCCTGTTCGGCATCCCGCCAGCAAGGACCGCGAAGCCCGTGCCCGAGCCCGTCACCCATGCCCAGGCCGATGCGATCGCCGCCTGGCTGCGTGAATGCGAGCTGTCTTGGTGGGAGTGCGATTCGATTGTCGAGGCGGGGGCACTCGAGGATCGCCTGAGGCGGATCTGGCTGCCGCCACTCAACAGGATCTAGGGATCTAGGCATGGACCTCGACGGGACTCCGCTCGCAGCGATTTCGACGCTGTGGCTTCGAGCGGGCAAGTTGTTCACAGAGCAGGATGCGAGCGTGGAACGCGACAGCGACGCGCAGAGGGACCACGACAGTGCGGCAGTGCGACCGGAGAGCCCGCCATGGATTGTGACGGGCAAGATCATGTCCGCCTACGACGGCGCGCGTGCAGCCGCAGTGCTGTGGAAAGAAGGCGAGGTCCATGTGATCGCCGACTACGCACTCCTTCGGGTCGTTGTCGAGAACGCTGCGCTCGCCTGGTGGGTACTGCAAGGAACTGATCGCGAAGATCGGATGCAGAGAGCCTTTCGGGTCGTCGTCGACGACCTCGCCTGGGCGATCAAGCGCGAAAGGTTCGCCGTCGCGAACGCGCGAACCCCCGAGGGCCGGCAGAAGCGAGCAGAAGCACTCGCCGGCGCAACGCGCGAGCTTGAGCGAGTCACCCGCGCCTTCCGCGCGTCGTTGCCAGGGCGGGAGGACGCGTTCTACACGCCCGGGAGGATTGAGATGGCCAAGGTGCTCGTCGCTGCTGAGTCGACGATCCCGGACACTGGTGACCTCGACTATTCCCTGCTCTGGTGGATCGCGAGCACGAGTGCGCACGGCTCGCTATCGGCCGTTCAGCAGCTCGCTCAGCCGGGAAACGATGGCGAGGCCAGCCTCTATCCGGATGCCGAGAGCGTGGGAGCTTTCGCGACACGAGCAGCGCACCTCCTGCATGCCGCCCACACGTCTTGGAACACCTACCGAAAGCACCCGGGTCGAGCGGAAGGCTCGAGTGCGTGACAAGCCGATTCGGAGATCTGCCGATCGCGAATCCGGACCGGAACATCATCGATCGTGCTGGCAATCTCAGGGACTACGTCGCCCTACCCGAGATCTCCGCTTTGAACTGGCCGGACGAAGTGGTGGAACAGTGGCCTTTCGATCACGCGGGCAACCCCTCGTTCATTGATGACTACGGACATCTCGATCTGGCGGAAGTCCAATGGGCGAAAGAACTCGTCCCGGTCTCCGAATTCGTCGACATGCCCACGGGGCTCAGCGATGCGGACTTCCTTTCATCGGTGGCGAGCGGGCATCGGCACTACCTCAGCCTTCGTCCCCAGGAGATCCGTGACGCGTGGGAGCGTCGGGGGACGTGGCTCGTACCGCCCATCCTGATCGCCCGGCGCCTCATCGCACCAAAAGAGTCAGGCCTGCAAGTTGTCGAAGGCAGGATGCGAGTCGGTATTCTCCAGGGCCGCATCGCAAGTGCCTTCGATGTCGCTCCCGCGCTCGAGGCTTGGGTTGGACGCTGACGTCTGCCTCCGTTGTCGTCCAGTAATGCTGGCATTGCTAGCAATGCCTGCATTACTGGCAAGCAAGTCGCCATGGCGGCCGGTCAGCTGACGTCCTCTCGCAGGCGCTCGCGCACCCACTCTGTACGCTGAGATGGACACGAGACGGGGCTACATGAGCGAGGAACTCGGACACGAGCAGATGCCCGAGTTGGCGCGATCCCGCTTCAGCGGGCACGCTTTGCCAACCGAACCGCCCGTCTTCGAGAAGGTGTCGGATCGTGATCTGGTCACGCTTGCCGACGTCATTTGCAGATCGCTGGAGTTCCACTCGATGCTGGTCGCGTCCAAGGTCATGCGCGAAGTAGGCGTGCGAGAACTTTGGTCGACGGTGATCGAGCGGCGATCTCAGTCTTTGCGGCGAAGTGATCCTGAGTTGGGCGTCGATAGCGCACGTGTGATTGCCGAACGAGAGATCGAGCGGTTCCGCGACGAGCACTTTCCTGTCGAGCCAGAGGTCTTCGATAGCGACCCACAAGAAGCCGAGCGTCTGTGGAACGGGTACATCCAGTTCTAGCTGCTGGCTGTCTCAGCCAGGCTGCGGGGGCGGGTGGGCCCGGCCCGTATCGCTTGCGCGATGGCGGAGGTCGACGTAGTCAGCCATTGGCGCGCCGGCGCGGGAGGCGTGAAGGGTAATGACCTGCCCGCTGTAGCCCAGGATGTCGATGAGAGTCCGCGCGTCGACTTGCCGGGTCAGATCTTGCAGTGTCGCATTGCGGGCACGTTGCGGGTCGATACCGAGAACCTTGAGCCGCTCGCCGAGCGTGCTCTCGTGCAGATGCCGTCCCGCGCGTGTGCCAGGGAACACCCAATCAGTCCCGGTGTTACCGGTCTGTTGATTGGCAGGGCGGTCGAGGTGCGCGCCGAACATGTCAGCGAGCTCGGCTGGTACGACAGTGGGGACCGAGCTGAAGCTCAAAAAAAGACCATCGACTCGGCGGATGACGTCACTTCGTCGGAGCATGACGATCCGATTGAGCGGTTGCGCCCAGAGGAGGAAGATCAAGCCTGCGACACGCGTCGCCGGAAGCACCTGCTCGAACTCAAGACAATTGCGGACCATCTCGAGTCGTTGCTCCTGCGTCACCATCGGAGTCGAGTTCGGCAACCGATAGGGCGCGTCGATCTTCCTGGTTCGCGGGCTCCGAGCGGGGTCGAGCCAATGAACGTAGTTGCGGATGTGTCGGCGCGTCGTGGATCCCGTGCTGAGGTACTCGTCGACGTGTGCCTGTCGGATCTCGTTCACTCCGATCGAGTGCGCTTCACGCAACCAGTGGAGAAACTTGCCGGCTTCAGTAATTTCCTGTTTCGCCGCATGCGTGATCGTCTGGAAGTTCCGTCCCGCGCGGTCGCGCTCCGCTTCGCGGATGCGACGGAGGTGCCTCCAGGTTGCGAACTGTTCGATGCTCGAACGGGTGCCGTCGTTGGGGAGGGATGCGAGGCGCTCGGCCAGCCACTTCTTGAATCGTGCGACCGGCTCGTTGCCGCGTTCAGGTAGCGCGCCGTGGTGGGTAAGGAGGGCTCGAAGATGCTCGGCTGCGGTCGACCGGGGGAGCGAGTCGAACGCGGCGTGCGTTAGTTCGATTTCGCGGCGTCCGATCCGGGTGAGCAGCTCCTGAGCTTTCGTTCCTCGCATGTAGCTGAGGATGCTCTCAGGTCGTGCGGCGGCAGAGAGTGCCTCTACGAGGCGCAGCAGGCGCCCGTCGTCCCGCGGTTGGAGTGTTCTGTGGAGGTCGTCGAACAGTGCGCAGCGTGCGCAAAGACCGCCGCGGTAGCGCTCGGCTTCGCGGCCACAGCGCGCGCACTCGAGCTTGGTCGTGATCCCAGAGCAGTCTCTACAGATCGCTTCGCCAGCGGGGGAGCGGCCGGGGAGCATCCTGTTTGTCGCGCATTCGGCGCAAACGCCATAGGTATGGGTGGCTTCCGTGAAGCACGGCCCGCAAATCGCTCCGTCGGGCCAGCGGACGCGGATGCGAGGGACGCCGGAGTTGCACCGGTCGCAGCGCAGATCCCCGGAGGCGCGAGGGCGGCCGCGCCGGTTTGGTGTGGCGAGGTTGCGGATGGTCGCCGGGCGCGCTGAACCGTTGCCTCCACTTGCCGGGCGGCCTCCACTACGTGTCGTCATCGTCGCTCACGATCCGCGCGCGGACGGGCCGGTGGTCACGGATATCCGGCAGGCCGTCACCCGCGGCGCGTCTGGTGCGAATCGACTTGGAGTCGTGGGCGGTGAACGTGATGAGGTCATCGAGCGTGACGTCGAGCGCGTCGGCGAGAGCTACGAGCAGCTTGAGGGAGACGCGTTCGGGATCCTCTTTCACAATCCGCCAGATCGCGTTCGCGGTCAGCGTGATGCCTCGCTCGTGAAGCAGGGGAGCGAGGTCCTTCGCGAGGTAGATGTTTCGGCGTGCCATGACCTCTCGGACTCGCCAGGTGTATTCGATCTCACGTCGTGTCACGGTTCTCTCCTTCGGGGCAACTGCTTCGCGGCGAGCAACGTTCGAGCGTGGACTTGCTCAAGGGCTCGGGTCTGGTAGTCGGGGGCCGGGATCGAGTAGATCGATGTTGTGGCGGCGTGCTCGTGGCCGAGTTGCATCTGCACAAACGAGACGTCGAAACCTTCCCCGGTGATGAGGTGGGTTGCATAGGAACGGCGAAACGAGTGGATGTCGAGACCAGGAGGAAATCCAAGCTCGTCCAGCAGGGCACGAAGCCGCGCGAGTAGATGTGATTCACCCACGACGAAACCGCCGCTGGTGGGGAAGAGGTCGGTGACCGGTTCGCCATAGTTGGGCACGCCGTTCTGGACCCAGTCCCGCAGAACGTCGACGCTCCACTGCCACACCGTCAGAACGGAGCGAACCTTCTTCGCGCTCCCACGATGGGGTTTGCCCCAGCGGACGCGGACGACGCCGTAGTTGCCGAAGTACGGTGCTCGATGGTTGCGCGAGAGATCGACGAGCTGGAGGTGCCGTAGTTCATTTGATCGTAGGCCCCAGCTGTAGGCCGACTTGAAGGCCACCGAGTCGCGCCAGGCTGCGATGGGGGAGCGGCGTCCTGAGTTGATGATCCGCTGCACCTCGAGGTCTGCAAGGTCAAACAACTGCTGCAGTTCGCGTTGGGTGAACGGGCGCTTAGCGGGTCTCGTCTCGGTCGGGTGGGAGTGGCTGATGCGATTGAGCTCGGTCACGACCTGCCCGAAGGTGAGGCCGAATAGGCGACCGCATTGCTCATTCCAGTCGTACTTCGGATCGCACGCGTAGTCACAGAACAGCTTGATCGCTGCCTGATAAGCGCGAACGGTTGCATGCGACAGATTCCTAATGCCGCGGGCATGCGCGAAGAAGTCATCGACGTCGCCGAGAGTCCACTCCCAGGGATAGTGACCGCTGAAGTCGACGAGCTTGAGAACCAGCACCCGGCGACTTCGAATTGTTGAGGGGGAGAAGTCCTTCGATCGCTGCTGCTTTTCCCAGCCACCAAGCACGCTCGCCAGGAACAGTTCAGGGTCCGGCGCTACGCCACCGAACGGCGCAAAACGCACCACGTTGTCGTCACGATCCATGGCGGCTCCAGGCTCCAATCTGCGTGCAAGAATCGCACACAGTGTGCGAGTCCTGCTAGTCCGTAGTTAGAAATCCCTGATCAAGCCTCCCCTCAGGCATGGCTGGATTGCGAAGCCTGGGCCGTTTGCATCGGTCGATGCTCTGATGCTCATCCGGAACAAAGCCCTGATCAAGCTGGCAATCGCGCGGGACCGTTGGCGATATCCGATTCTTCTCTATGTGCGAAACCTGCACATAGAGTCTTTACGTCCTGACATAATGTTGCTTATCGGATGACGCGATCGGGGTCGGTGGGCGGTACGAG
>CAZPJC010000023.1:0-22486 GCA_964586645.1 uncultured Schumannella sp. | reverse complement strand
CTCATACAGGCTCGGCCGTGGCACCTGCGCTCGCTGCGGTTGGGTCGATCAGACCTACGTTCCACCTGAACCGCAGCCCGCGACCTCACCCGAGGAAACGGCCAGACGACTCGCGACACCACATACCCCGAGCTCAGATATCGACACGTTTGACTCGCCCGAGGACTTCCGCCGAGGTCGCTAAGTCGTCACCGGTTCCGTCACGGAACCCTGTGGACCCCGAGGATCGGAAGACCGGATGATGCCGTGCGAGAGTGCACCGGAACGCCGTGAGTTGATGGGCGCTGAAGCGTATTGTGTGACCTTGAAGATGAAGTCCCGGCCGCACGAGGTCGACGATTCGCAGCCGCCACCGGTCCGCCCCGACGTGGCAACAATTTGGCAACGAACGCTGACGACAACGGCTGTCCGAACGCACTCAATGCACTTGGGCTCTCCGGAAACACATGACAATTTTGTGACGAGCACGCAGATGCGGGCCCACTGAATCCCCTCTCACGGCGGTAACGCGGGTTCGAATCCCGCTGGGGTCACCAACCGAACAGCCCTGGTCAGCCAGGGCTTTTTTCGTGCGGGAAGAGTCCTCTCCGTGTCCTCCGTCCACGAGAAGGTCCTCCGTTCCATACCGCAGGACCTTCGGCCCTGAGGCCGGACGGCCTCCGCCCCGACGATCGGAAGCGAACATTCCCCGTCGCTCAGGAAGGGCCTCCGATGCCGACCCCGCTGCCACCTGCTCCGCCCTCCGGCACCCGGGGTGCCGTGCCCGTCCTGACGCGGATGGCGCGTGCGGCACTCGTGATCGTGACCGTCTTCAACGCGCTCTCGGCGCTGGCCGGGGGCATCGCGATCCTGACCGGCTGGCTGGTGATGCCGGACTCGATGCTGGCGAACGGACCCTTCGACTCCTTCGTCTGGCCCGGCGTCATCCTGCTGGTCGTGGTGGGCGGGACCCAGACTCTCGCGTCCGTGCTCCTGCTCCTGCGCCGCGAATCCGCACTGGTGTGGTCGGCCGTCTCGGGTTTCGGGATGACCATCTGGATCTTCGTGGAGACCGGCATCATCGCGGGCATCTCCTGGCTGCAGGGGCTCTACTTCGCGACCGGCACGGTGCAGCTCGTGCTGGTGCTCGCCTTGCTCGGGGTGGTCGGCTGGATGCCGCGGGCACCACTCGGTCGGCGACGTCAAACGAGCGCGTCGTGACGATGCCGGCTCGGGAGACGGTTGCCGCCGGGCAGCACCGGGTGGGGGTCGGCGTTCTCGTCCCAGCCCTCTTCCTGCGTCTCGTGCTCTTCGCCGCCTTCCAGGTGGTCGTCGCGGTCCTCCTCGGTCTCGCGGGCACCGCGGACCCGTGGCTCTCGTCCGCGGCGTGGTGGCCGATCACGGCGTCGGCGACCAGCGTGGTGACGTTCCTGTTCCTGCGCCGGCGTGCCCGCGTGGAAGGGTTCGACCTCGCGTCGTGGTACCGCCCGGTCCGGCCGGGCGTGGGGAGGGACGTGCTCCTCGCCCTCGCGGTGGCCGTCGTCGGTGGGGGCCTCGCCGTCGCGGGGACCATCGTGCTGGCGCCCGTCCTCTTCGCCGACCCGTTGGCGGCGAACGCCCTCCTGATCCGCCCGCTGCCGCTCTGGGCGGCACTGGTGTCGATCCTGGTCTTCCCGGTGACGATCGCGCTCACCGAGCTGCCGCTCTACTTCGGGTACCTCCAGCCGCGGCTGGCCGCGCTGAGCGGTTCGGCCTGGGTGGGCGTACTGGCGTCGGCGGTGTTCCTCTCCGTCCAGCACGCGACGCTGCCGCTGATCTTCGACCCGGCGTTCGTGGCCTGGCGGGCGCTGATGTTCCTCGGGTTCGCCCTCGTGCTCGGGTTCGCGCTCGGGAAGCGCCCTCGGCTGCTGCCGTACCTGATCGTCGTGCACTTCCTGCTCGACCTCCAGGCGGCGGTGTCGATCCTCCTGGTCTCCCTCTGAGCCGGGTCCTCAGACCGGGCGCTTCGCCGCGACGGCCTTCACCACGGCCGCGGTGTCGCCGGCATCCAGCCCCATCGTGATGATGCCCCACGCGTCGCCGAGGTCGACGGTGAGCGGCACGACGTAGGGCTTCACGTCGACCGTGACGCTCCAGCGCGAGTCGCCGCCCACGGTCGCGGTGCGCACCATCTCGACGTCGCCGATCTCGGACCATTCGATGAGCACGATCTCGCGGGGATCCCCGCCGGTCGAGCAGACGGCGATGCCGCGTCCGTCGGCGACGGCCGGATACCAGCCGTCGCCGATCAGCTCGGGCGGCACCCCCTTGCGGCGCAGATAGGCCGGCATGTCCGAGACGACGGGCGGCAGGCGGCGGGCGAGGAAGACGACTGCGTCGGGATGCCGCTCCTTGAGGGCGCGCATCGCGCGGGCGTGCCGGGTGGTGATGAGGGCGAAGACGACGATGAGCACGACCATCGCGATCACCGCGAAACCGTAGGCGACGAGGATGCCGTTGCGGGGTCCTCCGGACAGCGCGATCGCGATGGCACCGCCGATGATCACGACGACGGCTCCACCGAGGGTGCCGGTCGTGATGATGCGCGCGCGAGTGCGGGATCGCCGTGCGATGGTGTGCAATTGTGCCTCGGATTCTTGTAACCCGATCGCACCGTAGCCGTCCCCCGATGCGAGCGTCAACCGGCTCGCCGGGGGCGGTCGCAACGCCTACTTTCGGAGAATGGACAGGGACGGGTTCCAGGACTATCTCGACCGCCTGCTGAGGGCGCTCGAGGGCATCCGCGACGAGCTCGCGGGCCTCGAGACGCCGCAGATCCCCGAGCCCGCGGCGCCCGATCCGTGGCCGGCGATCGCCGCCGTCGTGCTCGCCGTCGTCGCGGTGCTGGTCGCCGCGGGCGCGCTGGCCGTCGCCTGGCGGGCACTCGGGGTGCTCGGCGGGCTGCGCGACGAGCGGGTGCTGGCCGGCCGCCGGAACGACCGCGGCGAGTTCGCCGCGGCGGTGCGCCGGTACTCGGAGCTGCTCGGCGTCGAAGCGGTCACCGGGCGGCGGGCTCCGCGCGGCGACACGGCCGCCTCGCTGCGGTCGGGGCTCGAGCACCGGCTCGGGGTCGATCGTGAGCCGGGAGCTCTCGAGCTGCTCGAGGAGGTCGCCGCGTCCCGGGCGGGATTGGCCGACCTCTCCCGGGAGGCCCGGGCGTCGGCCAACGGTCTCGCGGCGATGACCGTCGAATGGTCGATCGACCGCTGGGTGCACGATCCCGACGCCTGGTTGCGCGACCATCGCGAACGCCACCGGCTGCGGGTGCTCGCGAGCCGCGCCCCGTCGAGCGACCCGGAGCCCGTCGAGGGCGACACCCGGATCAGTTAGTCGGCCTCGATCCTCAGGCCACCCGAGGTGGACGCCGCGAGAGGTCCGCGGACAGCACCACCCCGGCGACGACGAGGGCGACCACGGCCGCGACGTAGAGCCCGTACACGACGGCGAGCCCCCATCCTTCGGCCGGCCCTCCGCCAGAGCCGTCCCTCAGGGCGGTGAGCAGGGCGAGGAGCGCGAACAGCAGCACCGGCAGCGTCGCGACCACGACGGCGAGCACGCGCCGCCGCCGCGCCAGGAACGCCGCCACGAGGAGAAGGACGCCGCCCGCCGGCACGAGCACGAAGAGTTCCCCGGGCATGAGCAGATCGAGCCGCAGCTCACCCGCGGCGACGAGACGGACCAGGCTCAGGGCGACCGGAACGGCGAGGGGCAGGATGCCGACGACGGTTCCGGCGATCGCGAGCACTCGTACGGCGGTGCGGCTCGACCGCCCCGGGATCTGATCATCCATTCCCCGAGCTTGTCGGCCCGTCTTCGGGATCGGCAGGGGCTTTCGTCCCGGCCGGCGACACCGGAGTGCTCTGACGGAGGGTCGGCCTAGGGTGACAGCATGTGCGCCAGCTACGGCCTTCAGGTGACGGCCGCCGACATCCACTACGGGTTCTCGGTGATCGACGACAAGGCATCGACGGTCGCGCTCGAGGGCTGGCTCGAGGAGTTCCGCGACGAGCCGGTGAAGCCGACCGGGGTGCACCGCCGCAACCTGAACCCGATCGTGCGCGAGCGCGAGCGGGACGGCGAGCGCCTCCGCACCGTCGACCTCGCCTGGTGGAAGCTCTGGGTGCGTGGCGAGCCCGCGAAGTTCCCGGCGATCAACGCGCGGGTCGAAGGGCTCGTGGGATCGGGCGCGTGGAGCGGGCCGCTCAAGAGCCGCCGCGGTCTCGTGCCGGCCACCGAGTACTACGAGAAGGGCCACCGGTTCGGCTTCGACGGCGACCTCTTCGCCTTCGCCGGGCTGTGGAACGTGACCAAGACCCCCGAGGGCGAATGGATGGTGTCCTACGCGATCGTCACCCAGCCGGCCTCGCCGCACATCGCCTCGATCCACGACCGGATGCCTCTCATCCTGCCCCGCGAGCTCTACGACGACTGGCTCGACCCGGCCCGCGCGGGAGACCAGCAGCTGCTCGACGAGGTGGTCGCGGCGAGCCGTCCGCTCGGCGAGAAGCTGGAGATCGCGCCGCTCTAGGTCGTCGGACCCGCGGGCGGCGTCTTCGGGGCGGTCATCCGCGCGACCTCGGCGTCGACGTCGGCCTCGGTGATGTGCCGGCGGGTGATGCCGTACGCGTCGAGACCGGCGAACACCGCCGCGATCGCCATGCCGAGGATCGGCCAGACCGGCCAGAAGTAGGCGGTGAAGTTCGACGGCAGTCCGGTCGAGAACAGCCAGATCAGCAGGAGCAGCACGATGATCACGGCGAAGATCGTGAGCATGATCTTGAAGTCGTTGCGCGCCTTGAGGCGGGCGCGGGCGGTGGCGCGGATGTCGTCGGCGTCGCTCATGCCACGACCCTAGCCCCGGCGCCGAGCCGGCTCCAGACCGAAGCGCTTCGGGCGCCGGACCGACCCCCTAGACTGGCGGGAGCGAAGGGGAGTATCCCACCTCGTCGCGGCCGTCATCACGGGTTCCAGCGCTGCAGCCCCGGTCGCGATCGTCATCGGCTTTCGAGAAGAGCCGTGGCGCGGGAGAGACGTTCGGGCCCTGCCCTGCACCCGAAAGGTTCCCGTGGAACTCACCATCCCCCTCTGGTTCGAGATCGCGACGTACGTCGGCCTCGCCCTCGTCCTCGGCTTCGACATCTTCTGGGCGTACCGTCGCCCGCACATCCCGTCGACGCGCGAGTCGGGGATGTGGATCGGGTTCTACGTCGCGCTCGCCCTCGTCTTCGCGGCGCTGCTGTTCTTCTTCGACGGGCCCGAGCACGCCGGGCAGTTCGTCGCCGGCTGGCTGACCGAGTACAGCCTGTCGATCGACAACCTGTTCGTCTTCCTCATCATCATGGGCCGCTTCTCGGTGCCCAGGAAGTACCAGCAGGAACTGCTGATGGCGGGCATCATCATCGCCCTCGTGCTGCGCGGCATCTTCATCGTCGTCGGCGCGGTCATCATCGAGCAGTTCAGCGCGGTGTTCTACCTGTTCGGCCTGTTCCTCATCTACACGGCGTGGAACCAGGCGTTCACCGGTCACGAGGACGAGGCCGAGACCGAGAACAAGCTGATCGGCTTCCTGCGCAAGCGCATCGCGATCACCGAGCGCTTCGACGGCGCCAAGCTGCGCACGACCGTCGACGGCCGCCGGGTCTTCACCCCCGTGCTCATCGTGCTCATCGCCCTCGGCACGACGGATCTCGTGTTCGCGCTCGACTCGATCCCGGCGATCTTCGGCATCACGCAGGAGCCGTTCCTGGTCTTCACCGCCAACGTCTTCGCCCTGATGGGTCTGCGGCAGCTGTACTTCCTGCTCGGCGACCTCGTCGACCGGCTGGTCTACCTCAAGTACGGCATCGCGTTCATCCTCGCGTTCATCGGCGTGAAGCTGTTCTTCCACGCCCTGCACGAGAACGAGCTGCCGTTCATCAACGGCGGCGAGCACGTCGAGTGGGCGCCCGAGATCTCCACCTTCGTCTCGCTCGGCGTGATCGTCGGCGCGATGGCGGTCGCCGTGATCGCGAGCATGATCAAGCTCCGCCGCGACCGGGCGCGTGGCATCGGCATCGACCACGACAAGATCGACGAGGAGCAGGGCGCCGAGTGATCGGGCGCGGAGGAGTCCTCAGAACTCGTTAGATTCGACGGGTGGCCCGGACTCCGTCGCAACCGCCCCAGCTGGAGGGCTACCGTTTCGTGCAGCCGCTCGGCACCGGCGGCTTCTCCGACGTGTTCCTCTACGAGCAGCTGCTGCCCAACCGCACGGTCGCGGTGAAGGTGCTCCTCGCCGACATCGGAGCATCGGGGGTCGCGTCGTTCACGAGCGAAGCCAACCTGATGGCGCGGCTGTCGACGCATCCCTTCATCGTCACGATCCACACGGCGGGGATCGCGGCCGACGGGCGCCCGTACCTCGTCATGGAGTACTGCTCGCGGCCGAACCTGTCGGAGAGGTACAAGGCGCGGCCGCTGTCGGTCGACGACGCGCTGCGCACCGGGGTGCGGGTGGCCTCCGCCGTCGAGACGGCGCACCGCGCGGGCATCCTGCACCGCGACATCAAGCCCGGCAACGTGCTCACCAACGACTACGGGTATCCGGCGCTCACCGACTTCGGCATCGCGGGGGCGGCGGACGCGCTGCTCGGCGGGCGCGGCCAGGGCGGGTCGGGCGACACCGGGACGGAGTCCGTCGGGCTCTCGGTGCCGTGGTCGCCGCCGGAGATGTTCCTCGACGTGCCCGAGCACGACGTGCGCTCCGACGTGTTCTCGCTCGCCGCGACGATCCACACCGTGCTCGCCGGCCGCACGCCGTTCGAGGTGCCGGGCGGGCCGAACACCGCCGTCGACCTCATGTCGCGCATCGAGCGGGGGCAGATCACGCCGCTCGGCCGCGACGACATCCCGTGCTCGCTCGTCGCGGTGCTCGCGAAGGGGATGTCGCCGCGGCGCGAGGACCGCTTCCCGAGCGCCCTCGAGTTCGGGCGCGCGCTGCAGCGCGTCGAACTCGAATCGGGCTTCGCTCCGACGACGCTCGAGATCGCCGACACGGTGCACGCGACGAACGTCGTCGTCGATGCCCCGGACGCCGCCGAGACCCGCGTGCGCTCGCTGCCGACGATCGTGCCGGACGCCCCGGCCGCGGCCCCGCCGGCCGCGGCACCCCCGACGGCTCCGGCCCCGGCCGTGGTCGAGGCCGGCCCCTCGCGCGGGCGGCTCGTCGGCGTGCTCGCCGGCATCCTGTCCCTGCTCGTGATCTCCGGGGTCGTGCTGACGATCGTGCTCACCGGCGGGCAGCTCGACCGCCCGGTGACCGATCCCGGGCCGACCGAGACCGGCGGGTCGGCGGTCGGGCAGGGCGCCCCGCCGGTCGCGACCGACGGCACCGCGACGCCGGGCGCGGACGGGACCACGGTGACCTTCACCTGGGCGAATCCCGATCCCCAGGAGGGCGACACGTACTACTGGGCGCGCGCCGAGTCTCCGGCCAGCCGGCAGGCCGTCGACGAGCCCGAGGCGACGGTCGAGGGCGTGACGCCCGGCAGCCGCGTGTGCATCAACGTGGAGATCGGCCGTGCGGGGCGCACCTCCGAGCCGCTCGTGATCTGCACGCCCTGACCCGGCGGATGTCACCCGGCGTCCCGTATTTGGGGGACGAATATCCGTCATGTTAGGTTGAGCCGCACTCGATCGCGCGGCGACGGAAGCAGGACGGCGCACACCGAAAAGGACTGGCGCATGGGGATCGTCGGGGCCATCTCCCGGAATCGCAAGGCCGTGGCGTCGGCTCTCGCGATCGCGCTCCTCGCCGGGGTGCCGGTCGCGTTCGCGATCCTGCACGAGGGATTCCCGGTCAGCGACGTCGACCTCGAGGCGCGCGACGTCTGGGTGACGAACGGCGACGCCCTGCTCGGCGGCCGGCTCAACCGGCAGATCGAGGAGCTCAACGGCTCGGTCAGCGCGCTCTCCGCCGACCTCGACATCGTGCAGAACGGCTCCGACGTCTTCCTCGTCGACCCGGGCCTCGGCGCCTTGTCGCGCATCGACCCGGCGTACACGACCCTCGTCGAGCCCGTCGACATCCCCGCCGGGTCGACCGTCGCACTCGGTGGCACGACCCTCGCGATCGTCTCGCCCGACGGCGACCTCTGGGCGCTCGACGTCGCCAACTCGCTGGCGTTCGACCCGACCTCGACGCCCGCCGCCGACCTCGGTCGCGGGGGTCTCGCCGCCGTGACGACCGACGGGGTCGTGGTCGCGGCCAGCCCGCAGGATCAGCTCGCCGTCCGGATCGAAGCGCCCGGCATCCCGGCCACGACGCGGGCGCTCGCCGTGCCCGAGAAGGCGCAGATCGCGGCCGTCGGCGATCGGATGGTGCTGCTCGACGAGACCGCGAACCGGCTCGTGCGCGAGGACGGCGGCACCGTCGACCTGCCGGATGCCGCCTACCGGCTGCAGCAGAGCGGCGGCGCGAACGACGAGGTCGTGCTCGCGACCGCGGACTCGCTGCTGTTCGTCGCCGACGGCGGCGGGGTGCGCACGGTGCCGGCGGACCTCGCGAACCCGGTCGCCGGTACCGACGACGTCTCGGCGCCCGTCTTCGTCGACGGCTGCGCGCACGGCGCGTGGGGCGGGGCGCAGCGCTACCTCCTCGCCTGCGACGGCGCCGAGCCGGTCGCCCAGGACATCGCCCAGCGCACCCAGGGCTCGCGGCTCGAGTTCCGGGTGAACCGCTCGGTGATCGCCCTCAACGACCTCGACACGGGCAACGTCTGGCTGCTCGACGACGAGATGCGCCTCGTCGCCAACTGGGACGAGGTGACGCCGCCCGAGGAGTCCGAGACCGAGGAGGGCGAGGAGAAGGCGAGCACGCAGTCCTTCGAGGACACCCTCGCCGAGCGCACCGAGATCAACCGCCCGCCGGTCGCCCGTGACGACGACTTCGGGGTGCGCGCCGGGCGCACGACGATCATCCCGGTTCTCGACAACGACACCGACCCCGACGGGGACGTGCTGACGATCCCGCGGCACACCGAGGTGCCCGAGTCGGTGGGCGTGCTCGACGTCATCGACGGCGGCCGGGCGCTGCAGTTCACCCCCGCCCTGGGCGCCTCGTCGGCCTCGTTCCGCTACACGGTCGACGACGGGCGCAGCGGCGGCGTCGCCGAGGCGAGCGTCACGATCCGCGTGGTCGGCGAGGACACCGACACCGCGCCCGCGGCCCGGCGCGAGACCCTGGTCAGCGTCGAGACCGGCGGATCGATCGCGTACAACGTGCTCGCCGACTTCGTCGACCCGGACGGCGACGACATGTACCTCGTCACGGCGAGTTCGACCTCGAGCGACATCGTGCGGTTCACTCCCGACGGCACCGTCACGTTCGAGCACCGCTCGGGGTCGCCGGGGGAGAAGACGGTCACCTTCACGGTGTCCGACGGCGAGCTGTCGACGACCGGCACCCTCGCGGTACGGGTCGAGCCGCGCGGGTCGCTCGCGCCGATCGGCACGCCCGACTTCGCGACCGCGTTCGTCGGCGAGTCGGTCGCGATCGAGCCGCTCGCCAACGACCTCGCCCCGAACGGCGAGGCGCTCGCGCTGCTCGGCGTCGACGACGTGCCGACGGATGCCATCGTCGCGCCGAATCTCGAACGCGGCACCGTCACGTTCCAGTCGCCGGCCGAGGGCACCTTCTACTTCCTCTACTCGCTCTCCTCGGGTCCGTCGTCGAGCATCGGCATCGTGCGCGTCGACGTGCTGCCCGACCCCGACACGATCGTGCCGCCGATCGCGGTCAAGGACACCGTGTTCCTCCGGGCCGGGGAGCCGTCGGTCGTCGAGGTGCTCGCGAACGACGTCTCCCTCGACGGCAGCGTGCTCGCGGTGCAGTCGGTCGACGTCGCGGGCATCGCCCCCGGGGTGACGGTCGAGGCGCTCGGCAACGCGGTCATCCGGGTCTCGTCGTCGAACGCGCTCACCGGGCAGACGCAGTTCCGCTACACGATCTCCGACGGCACGTCCTCGGCGACGGCGGGGGTGACGATCGTGCCGGTGCCGCCGATCGTCAACCGGCAGCCGCCGATCGCGAAGGACGACCGCGTCCGCGTGCGGGCGGGGGATGTCGTCAGCGCCGACGTGCTCGCCAACGACGAGCACCCCGATCAGGCCCGGCTCATCCTGCAGGAGGACCTCGTCGAGACGGAGGCCGCGGGCGACGGCCTCGTGTTCGTCGGCGACGGGATGGTGCGCTACCAGGCCGGGCAGACGCCGGGCGAGTACAGCGTGGTCTACCGCGTCGCCGACCAGTACGGCGAGTCGGCGACCGCGCGCGTGACGTTCGTCGTCGTCGCCGAGGACCCGGAGACGAACCAGCCGCCCGTGCCGCTGCCGCAGACCGCCCGCGTGTTCGCGGGGTCGACCATCCCGATCGAGCTGCCGCTCGGCGGCATCGATCCCGACGGCGACTCCGTCGTCATCGTCGCGATCGAGCGCCCGCCCGTGCTCGGGACGCCCGACGCGGTCAGCGCGACGACGATCCAGTACACCGCCGGCCGGGAGTCGGGGGGAAGCGACACGATCGCCTACGTCGTCGAGGACTCGTTCGGCGCACAGGCTGTCGGCATCCTGACGATCGGCGTCATCCCGCGTCCGCCCGAGGTGCCGGCCCCGAACGCGGTCGACGACGAGATCGAGATGCTGCCCGGCCGCACCGCGTCGGTGTCGGTCGTGCTCAACGACTCCGACCCGAGCGGATACGTGCTCGAACTGCAGGACGAGCTGCTCGAGGTCGACCCGGGTATCACCGCGTCGATCGACGGCAGCAAGGTCGTGGTCGAGGCGCCCGAGATCGAGGGCACCTTCAGCGTGCGCTACGCGATCGGCAACGGCCACGGCGGCGAGGACGACGCCTTCCTCGTCGTCCGGGTGACCGCGGATGCGGCGGCCGTGTTCCCGACCGCGATCGACTACTTCGTGCCGGTCGACGACCTCGCGGGCAAGTCCGAGCTCCCGGTGTCGCTCGACGACCTGATCGGCAATCCCGGCGGGCTCGACGACGATCTGGTCGTCACCCTCGAGGGCCCGAACGCCGGCATGGGCACCGTCGAGTCCGGTGCTCAGACGGTCGTGGTGCGACCGGGGGAGCGGCGGGCGGCGATCGCCTACCGGGTCACCAACCCCGTCGACGGTCTCTCGGCGACCGCGTTCCTCGTCGTGCCGCCCGTGGTCGACGGGGACTACGCGCCCCCGCCCCGGCTGCGCAGCGACCTCGGCCCCCAGGTCGTCGACATGAACGGCTCGCGCGAGTGGAACCTGGCCGACATCCTCGTCGTCCCCTCCGGTCGGCCGGCGATCCTCGTCGACCCGGCCTCGGTGACGATGACGCACGGGGACGGCAGCCCCGGGGCCGTCGACGGCGACACCCTCAGGTTCTCGGCCGCCGACGACTTCCGCGGCACGGCGTCGATCAGCTTCCGGGTCACCGACGGGACCTCGGGCGACGATCCCGAGGGCCGGAAGGCGCTGCTCACGATGGCGGTGATCGTCGGCGACCCCGAGTTCACCGACGTCCCGCCGGCGTTCACCGGGCAGAGCGTCACGATCGAGGCCGGCGAGGCGGCGAAGGTCGTCGACCTGCGGGCCGCGACCACCCATCCGAACCCCCGGGTGTCGGGCGAGTTCCGCTACGAGGGGCTGAGCGGCCAGGGCGGCGGGATCGAGGCGGCGATCTCGGGCGGCGACCTCACGGTGAGCGCCCCCTTCGGGGTGCAGCCGGGGACGGCGGCGACGCTGAGGTTCACGGTGCGCTACCGCGACTACTCGGTGCCCGGGACGGTGCAAGTCGCGGTCGTCACCTCGACGCGCCCGCTCGTGCAGGCGGTCGAGGATGCCGAGAAGGGCCGGCGCGGCGTGACCGACACGGTCAACGTGCTCGCCAACGACTTCAACCCGTTCGCGTCGCAGGGTCAGGAGCTGCGAGTCGTGGCGGCGACGATCGAGAACGCGGCGGAGTCGCAGGCCTCGATCGACTACACGGCGGACGGCGACGTCACGGTGAGCCCGGGTGCGTCGTTCATCGGGGTGGTGAGCGTCGTCTACACCGTCGAGGATGCGACCCGCGATCCGAACCGCCGGGTGCAGGGGCGCCTGCTCTACACGGTGCGCGACGTGCCGTCGAAGATGGCGGCGCCCACCTTCGTCGAGGGCGACCGGCAGATCACCGTGCAGTGGAGCGCGCCCGCGACCAACGGCGAGCCGATCACCCAGTACACGATCTCCTGGTCGGGCGGCTCGCCGGTCACCGTCGGCGGCGAGGCCGCGTCGCACACCTTCACCGGGCTGACCAACGGCACGGGCTACACCTTCCAGGTGCGGGCGACCAACATCGTCGGCACCGGCGAGATCTCCGATCCGAGCGCGACCGCGCGGCCGTACGGCGCCCCGAGCGCGCCGACCTCGGCGACGACGACCGCGACCGCGAACGGATCGGGAGCGGTGACGCTCAACTGGGGCGGCGCCGCGGGGAACGGCCGCGCCATCAGCGGCTACCGCATCACGATGAGCCCGGGCGGCGCGGTGCTCACCGTTGGCGACGTGACGACGACGACCTACGACGGCCAGGTCGGCACCTCGTACTCCTACTCGATCGTCACCCTGGGGCCCGGCGGGGAGAGCTCGGCCTTCGCGTCGACGAATGCCGCGACGCCGCGTCCGGGAGCGCCGGCGAGCGCGACGGCCTCGTGGCCCGGCCCGCGCGGAAGCCGCACGGTCAACTTCTCGTGGACCGCGGCCCCGTCCGACCAGCCGATCTCGAGCTACGAGATCCTGGTCACCGGGGGCTCGTGGCAGAACGTCGGACTGGCGATGTCGCACCAGATCACGAATGCCCAGTTCAACCAGGGGTACACGATCCAGGTGCGGGCGATCAGCGCGGGTCAGACGAGCGACGTGCGCACCTCGAACTCGGTGACTCCGCTCGACGTGCAGCCGGCGAGCTACAGCCTCTGCTACCACAACGACTACAGCGGCTACTACAACGTCGGCATCAACTACGCCAACTCCAGCGCCGGGATCGAGCTCAAGGTCGGCTTCGGCGAGTCGGCGAAGTACACGACCGGCGCCAACGGCCAGGTGCGCCTCGCGGCGTGGCACGCCGGCGGCCTCGGCGACGGCGCCGACAGCGACAACGACGACAACGACACCATCACGATCCTCGTGAACGGCAGCCCCTACTCGACGACCCGCTGGGGCGACGCCGGCGCCTGCTAGCGCCGCCCGCCCGACGCCTCACCCCGACCCAGGAGAGAACACATGCCCGTGACGCCCGAACAGTCCCAGTGGTTCGCCGACGCCTTCGGCCAGCTCGTCGACAACATCGACACCGCCATCCTCGGCAAGAAGCCGCAACTGCGCCTCGTGCTGACGGCCCTCTTCTCGGGCGGGCACATCCTGCTCGAGGACGTGCCGGGAACCGGGAAGACGGTGCTCGCGAAGGCGCTCGCCAACACCATCCAGGGCACCAACTCGCGCATCCAGTTCACCCCCGACCTGCTGCCCTCCGACGTGACCGGCGTCACGATCTGGGATCAGGCGAAGGGCAAGTTCGTCTTCCACCCCGGGCCGATCTTCGCCTCGATCGTGCTCGCCGACGAGATCAACCGCGCGAGCCCGAAGACCCAGTCGGCGCTGCTCGAGGTCATGGAGGAGGGCGCGGTCACGGTCGACGGCGAGAGCCACTCGGTCGGCACGCCGTTCATGGTGATCGCGACGCAGAACCCGATCGAGCAGTCGGGCACGTACACGCTGCCCGAGGCGCAGCTCGACAGATTCCTGATGAAGACCTCGCTCGGCTACCCCGACCACGAGATCGCCGTCTCGCTGCTGATGGATTCCGGCAACCGGGCGCGCGCGTCGAAGGTGACCTCGATCATCGCCTCCGATGCGATCGCGACGATGGCGGCGCTGACCAGCGAGGTGCACGCCGACGAGTCGATCATGGACTACATCTCGAGGCTCGCGACGGCGACCCGCGACGACAAGGATGCGGCGCTCGGCGTCTCGATGCGCGGCGCCCTCGCGCTCGCCCGGGCGGTGCGCACCTGGGCGATCGCCGCGGGCCGCACCTACGTCATCCCGGACGACGTCACCGACCTCGCCGTCGCCGTGCTCGCGCACCGCATCGTCGTCGACCCCGAGGCCGAGTTCGCCGGGGTCACCGCCGAGCAGATCGTCGAGCGCGCCCTCGCGTCGGTCACCCCGCCCGCGACCCGCGCCGCGACGGCTCTGGTCTGATCCCCCAGAGACGCCCATGTCGACCCTCCGCACGCTCCTCGGCCTCGCCCGGCTCACCGCCGCGCGGGTCGGCGCGGTGCTGCGCCCGGTCGTCGGCATCGTCACCCCGCTCGGCTGGATCGTCGCCGGACTGGCCCTCGCCGCGGGACTCACCGGCGGCCTCCTCGGCTGGCCCGAGTTCACCTACCTCGCGCTGACCCTCGCGGCGGGGCTCGTCGTCGCGTTCGCGTTCCTCGTCGGCCGGGCCCGGTTCCGCGTCGAGGTCGAGCTGCGTCCGCGCCGGGTGGTCGCGGGGGAGCGGGCGTTCGGGCGGCTGCTGGTCACCAACACCGGGTCCCGGCGATCGACGCCCAGCCGTCTCGAGCTGCCGGTCGGTCGCGGGTTGGCCGAGTTCGCCATCCCGGCCCTGGCCGCGGGCGCCGAGCACGAGGAGCTCTTCGCGGTGCCGACGCAGAAGCGGGCGGTGATCATCGCCGGCCCGGCCGTGTCGGTGCGCGGCGACGCCCTCGGTCTCGTGCGGCGCAGCGTGCGCTGGTCGGACCCCGTGGAACTGTTCGTGCATCCGCCGACCGTGCGGCTGCGCCCGTCGGCGGCCGGACTCGTGCGCGACCTCGAAGGGGAGGTGACGAAGGCGATCACCAACAACGACCTCGCCTTCCACGCCCTGCGGCCGTACGAGCCGGGTGACGACCGCCGCTACGTGCACTGGCGCACGACGGCGCGCACGGGGCGCCTCATGGTGCGGCAGTTCAACGAGACGCGCCGCTCGCAGCTCGTGCTGCTGCACTTCGCCGAAGAGCGCGGATACGCCTCGGAGGACGAGTTCGAACTCGGGGTGTCGGTGCTCGCCTCGATCGCCCAGCAGGTGCTCCGGGACGGCACGAAGGTGCGCATCGCGAGCGGCATCGGCGAGCTGCGCACCGCGACGCCGATCACGATGCTCGACGACTCGTCGCGGATCGAGCAGCGCTCGACGACGGCGACCCTGCGCGATTTCGCCCGCGACGCGACCAAGCGGATGCCGCCGCCCTCGGTGCTGCTCGTCGTCGTCGGGTCGTCGACGCCGATCGGCGAGCTGCGGGCCGTCGAGACCCTCTTCGGCCAGGACACCCGCACGATCGGCCTGCGCATGGAGGCGGGTGGGGATGCCCGCCTCGCCCTCGTCGGCGGCGCCACCGTCGCGACGATCGGCGCCCTCGCCGACCTGCCGAAGCTCATGGGGAAGCTGTCGTGACCCACGCCGCTCCCACCGCTGCCCGCCCCCGGATGACGCCCCGGGCGTGGGTCGACGTCGCCGTGCACTCTGCCCTCGCCCTCGTCGGGATCGTCGGCCTCGCGACGAGTTTCGACGACCTCGGCTGGCTGCTCGCCGGGGCGGGCGGTCTGCTCGTGGGAACGGGCGCCGCCCTCGGAGCCCGGGCGCTGCGGCTCGGCGCCCTCCCGACCGTCGCCCTCGCCGTCGCGGCGTACGCGCTGTTCGGCAGCGCCCTGGCCGTGCCGCGGCAGGCGCTGTTCGGGGTGCTGCCGACGGGCGAGAGCCTGACGAGCCTGAGTCTCGGCGCCGTGTGGGGGTGGAACGACATCCTCACCCTGTCGGCGCCGGTCGACCTCCCCGACTACGTGACCGTCGTGCCGTACGTGTCGGCGTGGCTGGTCGGCCTGGTCGGCGCGACCCTCGCCGCCCGGTGGCTGCCCGCGCGCCCGCGCACCTCGTGGCGGGCGGCTCTGCTGCTCGCCGGACCGATCGCGCTCTACCTCGCGTCGGTGCTGCTCGGCACCCGGGAGCCGTTCGCGCCCGGCGTGCGCGGCGTGCTGTTCGCGGCGGTCGCGCTCGTCTGGCTCGGCTGGCGCCGCGGCCGGGCCGACAAGGTCGCGACCGACACCACCGGCGGGATGCTGCGACGTCGTCTCGGGGCGACCGCGACCCTGGTCGGGGCGGCGGTCGCGCTCGGCGCGCTCGGCGGAGCCGCTCTCGCCGCTCCGCCGGACCGGTTCGTGCTGCGCGAGCGCATCGAGCCGCCGTACGAGCCTCTCGACTTCGCGAGTCCGCTCGCCGGGTTCCGCGAGTACTCGAAACTGCTCGAGGACGAGACCCTGTTCACGGTGACGGGCCTCGAGCCCGGGCAACGGCTGCGGCTCGCGACGATGGACGCCTACGACGGCCACGTCTGGTCGGTCGCCGGGGCGCGGCTGTCGACGACGGGATCGGGCACGTTCGCGCTCGTCGGCCCGGAGCTGCCCGCGCCGCCCCTGGTCACGTCGGCGGGGGATCAGGACATCGAGATCACGATCGGCGCGGCCTATTCGGACGTGTGGATCCCCTCGATCGGCTACGCGGAGTCCCTCGACCTCCCGGGTGCCTCCCGCGCCGACCTGGAGGGGCTGCGCTACAACGCCGCGACGGGCAGCGCCGTGCTCACCTCGGGGCTCGCCGAGGGCGACATCGTGCGCTCGACCGCGGAGGTGCAGCTCACCGACATCGACGACGGCGACCTCGAGGACGTTCCGGTCGCGCGGGTCGAGCTGGCTCCCGTCACGACCGTTCCCGACATCGTCTCGGCGAAGGCCGTCGAGTTCGCCGGCGACGCCGCCTCGCCGATCGAGAAGCTCCGCGCGATCGAGCTCACCCTGCAGTCGACCGGATATTTCTCCCGCGGCACGGCATCCGACACCGTGCCGTCGGTCGCCGGTCACGGCGCCGACCGGATGAGCGACCTGTTCACCCGCGACGCGATGGTCGGCGACGAGGAGCAGTACGCGTCGGCGTTCGCCCTGATGGCGCGCAGTCTGAACTACCCCGCACGCGTCGTGATGGGCTTCGCGCCCGAGCTGCGCGACGGGGAGACCTCGGTGGAGGTCACCGGCCACGACGTCACCGCCTGGGTCGAGGTCGCGTTCGAGGGCGTCGGCTGGATCCCGTTCTCGCCGACGCCCGATCAGACCGATGTGCCGCAGGACGAGAACCCGAAACCGAAGACCGAGCCGCAACCGCAGGTGCGTCAGCCTCCGCGGTCGTCGAGCGAGCAGGACGATCTGGTGACCGCGGTCGAGATCGACGACGGCGACTCCGAGGACGACGGCTTCCGCCTCCCGGGGTGGCTGATCCCCGCCGCTCTCGCCGTCCTGATCCCGGCGGCGCTCATCTTCGGCCCGATCCTCGTCGTCGGCGGGATCAAGTGCGGGCGCGCCCGGCGTCGTCGCCTCGCCGCCGAACCGCACGAGGCGGTGCGCGGCGCGTGGGACGAGCTGGTCGACAGGTACTCCGAGCTCGGGCTCGCCGTCCCGGTGAACGCCACCCGGCGCCGCACCGCCCTCGCGCTCGCCGGGCAGCTGGCGGTGCCCGGACTCGAGCCCGCGGCCTCTCGCGCCGATGCCGCCGTGTTCGGCGACCTGACGGTGCCCGACACCGTCGTCGTGACGGCGTGGGACGAGACCGAGGAGCTGGTGCGGGTCGCGCGCGAGACGGTGTCGCCGCGGGCGCGGCTGCTGAGCAGGTACCGGCTGAGTTCGGCCCGGGCCTGGCTCGCCGCCGCGGCTGCGCGGGTCGACGCCGCCCGGACGGGGCGTGCCGGGCGCTGATCCGGCCCTGCTAGAAAGAACTCGTGGAGACCCGATTCGTGCCCGACGCGCCCGGCGCGTGGCTCGTCTACGACCTCGGATCCCTCGTGCTCGCGCTGCCCCCGGAGTTCCGCGCCGCCGCCGACGCGGTCGCCGCGCTGCCCCGGGCGGGTGTCGCCGCCGTGCTCGCCGCGCTGCGATCGTCGGGGATCGCGGATGCGGCGCCCTTCGCCGTGCTCGACGTCACCGCCGACGGGCTCGAGGTCGCGCTGCGCGGACCTGCGACGGTGTCGGCGGGATCCGAGACGCTCACCGGACTCGGCGCCGAGCCGTGGCTCGAGCGGCTCCTGCCCGGGGCGCCGGTCGCGCGGCTGACCGTTCCCGGGGGCGAGTGGACGCTGACGCCGTCACCCGTGGCCGCCGCTCCCGTCGTGGCCCCGCCGCTCGTCGCGGCCCCGCCCGTCGTCGCCGCGCCCGCCCCGCCCGCTCCGCTCTTCGACGAGAGCACCGACATCACCGAGATCCCCGACCTCGAACTGTCGGCCGCGCCCCCGCCGGAGCTCCCGCGCGAGGCGTCCGGCATCGGCGAGCACGACGGCGGCACGGTGCTCGTCGGCGATCTGCCCGCCCGCCCGGCCGACGACAAGACCGTCGTCGTCGACGAGATCGCGCAGTTGCGCGCCCGCCGCTCGGCCGGCCTCGCCGCGCCCGCCCCTCCTCCCGCGCCCCTGCCTCCCTCCGGCCCGAAGCTCAGCCTCGAACTGCCGGACGGATCGCGCGAGCCGATCGACGCGGTCGTCCTGGTCGGCCGCGCGCCGAGCGCGCCCGCCGGGGTCGCGCGAAGCCGGCTCGTGCGCCTCGAGGGCGACGGCGACATCTCGCGCAACCACGCGCGCGTCGCTCTCGAGGGCGACACCGTGGTCGTCACCGACCTCGGCTCGCGCAACGGCACGATCGTGCGCATCCCCGGCCGCCCGCCGCAGAAGCTCCGCGACGGCGAGCCGACACCGGTGCTCGTCGGCACCGTCATCGACTTCGGCGGGGGCGTCGAGCTGCGCATCCGGGAGTCCTGACGTGGCGGCGCCCATGCAGCCCGCCCCGCCGCCGCTCGTCGTGGAGTTCGCGGGCGAGCGCCACGAGGTGCCGCCCGACCGGGAGTTCGCGATCGGCCGCGACGCCGACCTCGTGATCGACGAGAACCGCTACCTGCACCGGCGCTTCCTCGTGCTGAGCGTCGAGAGCGGGATGTGGTGGCTGACCAACGCGGGCGACCGCATCGCCGCGACGGTCACCGACGGCACGGGTCGCGTGCACGCCCGGCTCGCCCCCGGCGCGCGACTGCCCGTCGTGTTCGACCGGCTGCACGTGCTGTTCGGCGCCGGGTCGACCAGCTACGACCTCACGCTGCACTCGGCGGGCGGGTTCGCGGTCGACCCGGGTCCGCGGGCCGAGGCGGGCGGCGACGCGACGATCGGCGACGTGCCGCTCAGCCCCTCGCAGAAGCTGCTCGTCGTGGCGCTCGCCGAGAACGTGCTGCGACAGACCGAGTCGGGCCGCGGCGAGATCCCGAGCTCGGCGGACGCCGCCGCCCGGCTGGGCTGGACGCTCACCGCCTTCACCCGCAAACTCGACACCATCTGCGGGAAGCTCGAGCGCGAGGGCGTGACCGGTCTCCGCGGCGGTCGCGGGAAGCTCGCGACCAACCGGCGGATGCGTCTCGTCGAGCACGCCGTGGCGACCCGCCTCGTCACCCGCGAGGATCTGGCCCTGCTGACCGCCCTCAGCGACCGAGCAGGCTGAAGGTCTCCACGCCGCCGTCGGCGGTCGCGAAGGTGACGACGGGGGCGCCCGACGCGCGGGTGAGCCGCACGGTCACATCCATCGCGCCGCTGTGCTCGACGCGGTCGGCGGCCCAGTCGATCGCCGTGCGCAGGGCCTCCGCGGGCGGGGCGTCCGCGCGGAGGTCGTCGAGGAGGGCGACCGCCGCGCCGCGCCGGCGGGCGTCGCGGGCCGCATCCGACAACGGAGCCGTGGCGAGTCCGCGCCCGCGGATGCGATCCCGCAGCTCGGCTTCGAGCAGCAGGTGCTCGTGCCGCTCCTCGTCGGTCACGGTGCCGGCGGCGATCCGGGCCAGAGCGGCTCCGGCCGAGGCCCGGATCACGCGCAGCTCGCGGGCTCTTTCCTCGTCGGCCGCCGAACCGGAGACCTCGGCCGCCTCGCGCCGCAGCCGCGTCTCCTGGAACGCGGCGATGCGGTCGGCCGTGCGTCGTAGCCAGAGGGCGAAGAACGCGCCGGCTCCGAACAGGATGAGCTGGGAGTAGACGAGGTCGAGGCCGCGCACCGGGTCGCCGGTCCTGACCGCCATCCAGTGGATCGCGATCGCGGTCAGAGCGAGCTGGCCGGCGATCCCCCACCAGAACCGGCCCCGCAGGGCGAGGGTGAACGAGAGGTAGGAACTCGCCCCGATGTACCAGGTGACCCACCCGCGCCAGGCGTCGGCCTCGAGCTGCCAGAGCCCCGCGGCCGTCGCGAAGGCCTGGGCCCCGACGACGCCCGCGGCGGCCCAGTGGGGGAGGGGGGACAACCGCGGGAGCACGAGCACGACGGCCGCGCCGACCATGAGGGCGAGCGCGGTCAGCCCGAGCGGGGTGCGGGTGTAGACGCCCCCGGCCCAGAACGCGATCACGACGTAGGTCGCCCCGAAGAGAGCCGCGAGGGCCCAGGCTCCCGGTCCGGTCGCGCCGAGCAGCCGGGCGACATCGGCTCGGCGCCTCATGTGTCCTCCCAGAGCAGCGCGACCCGGGTGCCGAGACCCGGCCGGGACACGACGACCGCCCTCCCGCCCGCGAGGCTGCGCATCCGGTCGCGGATGCTGATCGCGAGGCCGAGCCGCGCCTCGTCGACAGCGCCGACGTCGAACCCGCGGCCGTCGTCGAGCACCGTGACGTCGACGCGGGACCTGCCGAGCCGCACGTGCACGGCGCGCGACGCGGGACCGGCGTGGATGACGCTGTTGCGCAGCGCCTCGGCGCTCGCCTCGAGGATCGCCTCCGCGACATCGGCCGGTACCGGGGTCGGTTCGTCCTCCTCGTGGCTGAAGCGCGCGGCGGGATCGAGCTGCGTCGTCGCGGCCTGCACCCGCCATAGCCAGACCCGGGGGTCGACGACGGTCCCCGACGCCCCGGGGTCGCGGTGCTCGAGCTCGTCGAGCCGGTCGAGGGCGGCGCGCGCGGCGGCCGGCGCCTGCTCGCGCCTGCGCGCCGAGGCGAGCAGGGCGACGAGCACGCTGTCGTGCACGAGCGCCTCGATCCGCCCGCGCTCGCGCACGCGCGCCTCCGCGGTCGCGAGGCGGCGGGTGTCGGCTGCGGCGCGGTCCGAGGTCTCGTCGAGCTGTCTCCCGGCGCTGCGGATCGCGAGCGCGAGGGAGGTGAAGATCGCCGTGAACAGCAGCGCGTGCAGGGCGTCCTGGATCGCGAGGTTGAGGATCGGCCGGGCCGAGGCGGCGAACCTGTCGAACCCGACGAGGAGCACCCCGGCCGCGACGTAGGGCCAGGTGACCGCGGCTCGCCAGGCCACCGCGGCGGAGGCCGAGCCGAGAAGGGTCGAGCCGAGCGGCCAGGGGGTGCCGAACTGCTCGGGCAGGATCCCTCCCGGAAGGACCGGGATCACCGTCGCGAGGGTCACCAGCTGAGCCACCGCCGTCGCGCCCGCGAGCATCCGGATGCCGCGCGGGGGGAGCCAGGGCGACAGGATCGCCGCAGCGATCAGCGGCCCGAACATCCCGGCGGCCGTCGCCCATGACCAGACCGGCCCGAACGCCGCGGACTGCGCGACGATCCCCGGAAGCGCGAGCAGGAGGAAGGCGACGGATCCGACGCCGAGCGCGAGCGCCATCGTCCGCGTGACGCTGTCGAGGGCGGACTCGGCCGGGCGGACCCGACCCCTCCTCACCACGACGGCCCCCTCATCGTCACGGGCCCGAATCGGGCAGAGGCAGGAAGCCGTCCTCGATCGCGCGCTTGTAGAGGTCGATCTTGGTGCCGGCGCTGCGGCCGATGCGCGCGTACTTGCCGCGGATGCGCCGCACGTAGTCCTCGACGGTCGGTACGGCGATGCGCATCGCATCGGCCACCGACTGGGCCTTGAGCCCCGTGGCGAAGAGCCGCAGCACCTGCTGCTCCTGCTCGCTGAGCGCGGCGGCATCCAGTCCGGGGTCGGAGTCGATCGCCGCCGCCCACTCGGTCGACATGACGGCGCGACCCTCGGCCGCCTGGCGCAGGGTCTCGACGAGCACGCTCACCGGGTCGGACTTGCGCACGATGCCGAGGATCGCGGTCGTCGCGACCAGGCGCAGCAGGTACGGGTTCTCGCCCGACGTGTAGGCGATCACCGAGGCGCCGCGTTCGACGAGGCGCTCGACGTTGCCGATCGGCGAGGAGCCGTCGGCGAGCCGGAGGTCGAGCACCACCAGCCCCGCATCGGGGTGCTCGGCGAGCACGTCGTCGACGGTCGCGGCGACCCCGTCGAAGACGAGTCCCGGGACGCGCGTGATGGCCTCGCTCAGCGCGAGCGCGATGATCTCGTGGTCGTCGACGAGGACGACGCGGTTCGGGTCCATGCCATTCCCTGGTGGAGGACG
>CAZPJC010000022.1:0-22763 GCA_964586645.1 uncultured Schumannella sp. | reverse complement strand
CACGAAGTTCTCGCTCGCGATCATCTCGAGGGTCGAGCGCTGGCGGTTCAGCTCCGCCTCGAGCGCGGCGGCGACCTCCGGATCGACCTCGGAGAGCGGTGCGGTGAACGAAGAGGACGGCATTCTGGCTCCTAACGACGCAGCAGGGGCTTGCGGCGGCCCAGGCGTACGGCCGCGCTCCTGAAGCTGCGTCGCTCCCCGATGGTGACCCATCCGAACGCCAGTCGCGACGCGGTCAGTCTAGCTCGCGCAGGACCGCCTCGACGCTCGTCAGCTCGATGAGCGGCGCATACATGCCCATCGTCAGGATTGCGCGCTCATGGTCGGTCGCGGTCGGCGCGGCGCAGGCATCCACCACGACGCGCACGTGGATGCCGGCGTCGGCCGCCGCGAGCGCCGTCGAGAGCACGCAGCAGTCGGTCGACACCCCCGCGAGCACGATCTCGGTGGCGCCGCCGATCGCGGCGTGCAGACCCGCATCCCACTTCCCGAACGTCTCGCGGGTCTCGACGCGGGGGGCGTCGCGGAATCGCTCGTCCAGGTCGTAGAGCGGGTCGTCGTGCGGGACGAGGGCGAACGGCCACACCGCGAAGTACGGTCGCCAGGCGCCCTGTGGATTCTCCGGGGCGACGTAGCGCGTGAACAGCGTGCGGTCGCCGAACGCCGGCGCCAGCCGGGCGACTCCGGCGGCGGCGTTCTCGAAGGTCGGGGAGGCCCAGGGGCTCTTCGAGGCCCCGAACACGTGCTGCATGTCGATCGCGACGAGCCAGGGATCCATGCTCACGAAATTACCCGGCGTGGGCATCCGCCGGGTGCGCGGCGATCCGCAGGCGGTCGGTCGCGAGCACCCAGACGACGCCGACCGCGACGACGCCGGCGGCGACGTACGGCACGACGTCGATCCCGAGCTGGTCGAGCACGACGCCGCCGAACAGCGCCCCCAGCCCGATCGCGCTGTTGAACGCGGTCGTCACGATCGCGCCGGTGAGGTCGCGGATGCGGGCCGAGGCCGCGTGCAGGGCGCGCGTCTGGAAGAGCGCGGGGAGGCCGCCGAAGGACGCGCTCCACAGCATCATCAGGATGATCGCCGGCACGAGACCCCGGGCCCCGACGGCGGTGACCAGGATGAAGACGACGAGCGCGGCGACCATGACGTTCAGCACGAGCCGCGGATACCGGTCGCCGAAGAGGCCGGCCACGAGGAGGCCGAGCGCCCCCGCGATGCCGTAGAACAGCAGCAGCAGGCTGACGTGGTCGCCGGAGACGCCGCCGACCGCGATCGCCCAGGGCGCGATGTACGTGTAGAAGAGGTTGTGCCCCGTCGCGATCAGCAGCACCGTCATCGCGACGATGCCGACCGCGACGATCGACCGGTCGCGCGTGACGGCGATGATCGACCCGGTCTCGGTGGTCAGCACCTGCCGCTTCGGCACCCGGTGGTCGACCGCCGGCAGCAGGATCACCGTGAGCACGGCGAAGATCACGATGAGGATCGCCATCGTGCCGAACGCCCAGCGCCAGCCGATCGCATGCCCGATCGCCGCGGTGAACGGCACCCCGAGGATGAACGCGAACGACCCGCCGCCCGTCGTGACCGAGACCGCCCGGGCGAGCTGAGTCGGCGCGACGAGCAGTGAGACGTACGGGCTCGCGATCGCCCAGAACAACCCGTGGGCGAGACCGCCGAGCACACGCGCGCCGGCGAGCATCTCGTAGCCGGTCGCGAACGCCGCGATGACGTTGGAGACCGCGAAGACGCCGAGCAGCACGACGAGCAGCCACTTGCGGGAGAAGCGCCGGGTGAGCAGCGTGAGCGGCGCGGCGCTCACCACGACGGTGAGCGCGAAGACCGTCACCAGCAGCCCGACGCGCGACTCGGAGACGTTCAGGTCGGCGGCGATGTCGGGCAGCAGGCCGGTGGGCAGGAACTCGCTCGAGACGGAGACGAAGATCGCCCCCGCGAGGACGAGTAGACGGAAGAGCGGGAAGCGGTCGCCGGAAGGGGCGGGCATGTCGAGGCTTTCGGACGGGGTGGGCACGTGACGCCGGCCGCGAGAGCACGGGGGATGCCGCACTCGTCTCCCACGATACCGGCCGGCGGAACGGGGCGCCCGGTCGCCGGGCTCCGGCTCGATGACGACTCGACCGCGACCACAGACCCAGGGAACTCATAGGTTTAGCCGGACTTCGGTGGGCCGAAATCCGAGAGGATGAAGCCATGGCCACCACCACGACGACCCCCCGCCTGCTCGCCCTCGGCTTCGCCGGGCTCGGCCTCACCGCCGTCCTCGCGGGCTGCTCGACCTCGACCTCGGCAACCACCGACTCCACCGGAAGCAGCGGAGCTGACTCCGCGGTCGACACCTCGGCCGACACCTCGGCGGAGTACACCGACGGCACCTACTCGGCGACCGGGGACTACGTCTCTCCCGCCGGCCCGTCGCAGGTCACCGTCGACATCACGATCGAGGACGACTCGGTCACCGCGGTCACCGTGACCCCGCTCGCCACCGACCCGACGTCGAAGGGCTTCCAGACCCAGTTCGCGAGCGGCATCGCCGACGTCGTCGTCGGCCGCGACATCGACACCCTCGACGTCTCGCGCGTCGGCGGCTCGTCGCTCACGAGCGGGGGCTTCAACGACGCGGTCGAGAAGATCAAGGCCGAGGCGCTCGTCTCCTAGTCGCGCCGACGTCACCGTGATCGTCGACCCGCTGCCGGTCGCCTGGACGTTCGAGGCGATCGGCACGCACTGGCGGATCGATACCCGGGATGCCCTCCCGGCTCGCGTCGCTGACGCGGTCGCCGAGCGCGTGGCCCTCTTCGATCGAGACTGGTCGCGGTTCCGCACCGACGCGCGGATCGCCGCCCTCGCCACGCCCGGCCGGCACCGGCTCGCCGCCGACGCCGGCCCGCTCCTCGCCTTCTACCGCGAGCTGTTCGAGGCGACCGGGGGACGGGTCACGCCGCTCGTCGGTCGCACCCTCGAAGCCCTGGGCTACGACGCCGCCTACCGCCTGCGCCCGGCCGACGACATCCCGCCGGTTCCCGCGTGGGACGCCGCGCTCGCCTGGGACGGCGAGTTCCTGGATGTCGTCAGCCCCGTCACCCTCGACGTCGGGGCCGCGGGCAAGGGCTACCTCGTCGACCTGGTGAGCGATCTGCTCGACGACGCCGGGATCGACGAGCACATCGTCGACGCGAGCGGGGACCTGCGCTCCCGGGCGGTGCCGATGCGGATCGCGCTCGAGCATCCGCGGGACCCGCGGAAGGCGGTCGGCGTCGCCGAGCTGGTGGACGGGGCGTTCTGCGCGAGCGCGACGACCCGGCGGGCGTGGGGCGACGGCCTGCACCACGTACTGGACCCGGCGACCGGACTCCCGGCGCGCGGCGTGCTCGCCACCTGGGTGCTCGCACCGACCGCGCTCGTCGCCGACGGGCTGGCGACGGCGCTGTTCTTCGATCCGGATCCGGGATTCGTCGCGCGCACGACCTCGGGGTTCGCCAGAATGTTCGACGACGGCACCGTCGAGGTATCACCCGACTTCCCCGGGGAGATGTTCACATGACCGCTTGGCTCGACGCCCTCCTGGGCCGCTTCACGATGTACCGCCTGGTGCTCTACGGCCTCGCGCTGCTGTTCGTCGTCGGAATCGTCTTCACGCTGCTCGGCGTGGTCAGCCCGGGCGGGGTGTCGGGTCCGACCGGCGCACTCGCGATGGTCGCGAGCGCCGCCGTCGCGTTCCTGGCGACCGCGCTCTCGAGCTGGCTGTTCGCGGCGATCTTCCGGGTGACACCGCACACCGAGTCGACCGTCATCACGGCGGGTCTGCTGTACTTCATCCTCCCGCCGACGCTCTCGATCCTGCCCGACGGTCCGTCCACGCCCTCCCTCGTCGGCGTCGCGGTCGCCGGGGTGATCGCGAGTGCGAGCAAGTACCTGCTCGCACTGCGCGGGCGGCACGTCTTCAACCCGGCCGCCGCCGGGGCCTTCGCCGTCACCCTGATCGGGCTCAGTTACGCCGCGTGGTGGCCCGGCAACCCGTGGATGCTGCCGTTCGTCGTCGTGCTCGCGTTCCTGATCCTGTTCCGCACCCGGCGGCTGCCGATGGGCGGGGTCTACGTCGCGGTCGGCTTCGCCGCAGCCGCCGCGCAGTACACCTTGTTCGGCTTGGGGCCCGTCGCCGGACTCCAGTACGCGGCGACGCAGTCGGCGCTGTGGTTCTTCGTCGGCTTCATGCTCACCGAGCCGCTCACCCTCCCCCCGCGCCGCTGGCAGCAGCTGCTCTACGCCGGCCTGGCGGCGGTGCTGTACTTCCTCAGCTTCCATGTCGGGCCGCTCTACAACTCCCCCGAGTTCGCCCTCCTCGTGGTGAACCTGCTCGCCTTCCTCGCCGGGCAGCGCCGCGGCATCCGTCTGGAGTTCGCGGCGCGGCGGCAGCTCTCGCCGTCGTCGTGGGAGTTCGACTTCCGACCGCTGCGACCCGTCGCATTCCGCCCGGGGCAGTTCATGGAGCTCACCCTCCCGCATGGGAAGAGCGACTCGCGCGGCTGGCGGCGGGTGTTCAGCATCGCGTCGGCGCCCGGCGACCTGCTGCGCTTCGGCATCCGGCTGCCCGAGAAGTCGAGTTCGTTCAAGCGCGCGCTGCTCGAACTCGAGCCGGGCACGAAGGTCTCGGCGACGAGCGTCGGCGGCGACTTCCTGCTGCCGAACGACCCGGAGCGCCCGCTGCTGCTCGTCGCCGGCGGGATCGGCATCACCCCGTTCGTCGGGCACCTCGAGCAGGCCGCCGCGGAGGCCGGTGACCGTGACATCGCCGTCGTGTACGCGGTCTCCTCGAACGACGACCTCGCCTACGCCGCCCAGCTCGAGAAGGCCGGGTGCACGGTCGCGCTCGCCTCGCCCGAGAAGCCCGCGACCCTCCCCGCGGGGTGGACCTGGATCGGCCCCGACCGGCTCACCGGCGAGGCGCTGCTCGCCGCCGTGCCCGACGCGGCGAGCCGGGAGGCGTTCCTGTCCGGCCCGCCGTCGATGGTCGCGGCGCTGAAGCGGGCGCTGCGGCGGGCGAAGGTGCGCCGCATCCACACCGACGTCTTCGTCGGCTACTGACCCTCCCCTCGCACCGCGCCGAACGCGAGTTCCGCGTGATCGCGTCCACAACTCAGGAGAAATCGCGTGTCATCACGCGATCGTGCGCGGAGAGTCCGTTTCTCCTGAATTGCGGACGGGACGGCGGCGGGGCCGGGCGGCCACGTTCGCCGTAGGCGATCGGACGATCCTGGCACTCCACCTACCCGAGTGCTAATCTCCTGAATAGTTGAGTCACTGAGACTCAACTTCAGTCTCAGGAGGACAGAATGCCGCGTTACATGCCCATGGACGTCGCCCGCGTCGGCGACCGCTACGTGCTGGACGCCGATCTGCCGGGGATCGACCCCGCCACCGTCGACATCGACGTGGACGGCCGGTTCCTCACGATCCGCGCCGAGCGACCCGTCCGCGCCCAGGACGGCGCCACCTACCTGTCGCGTGAGCGCGGCTCGGGCTCCTACGCTCGCCGCTTCACGATCGGGCAGGGCATCGACAGCTCCGCGATCTCCGCGTCGTACGACAACGGCGTGCTGAGCGTCGTGCTGCCGATCAGCGAGTCGGCCAAGCCGCGCAAGGTCGCGGTGCAGGTCGCCGCGCCCGCCGAGGTGACCGAGGTCGCCGCCGCGTAAGACCGGCGTCGCCCCGCGATCGAGCCCCGGATGCCTCACGGCGTCCGGGGCTCGTCCTATGCTCCGGAACATGGTGAGTTTCGCCGACAAGCCGATCCACGAATTCACCCTCGCGCAGTGGGAGGCGTTCCTCGCCGCCGATCCCCCGGACGGAGGCATCCGCCTCAAGCTGCGCAAGAAGTCCTCGTCGGCGCCCGGGATCACCTGGCAGGAGGCCCTCGACGTCGCGCTCTGCTACGGCTGGATCGACGGACAGGCCGGGCGCTTCGACGACGACTACACGCTGCAGGCGTTCACCCCCCGCCGCCGCAACAGCCCGTGGTCGCAGATCAACCGCGAGCACGTCGCCCGCCTGATCGACGACGGCCGCATGACGGCGGCGGGGCTCGCGGAGGTCGAGCGGGCGAAAGCCGACGGCCGGTGGGATGCCGCCTACCGGCAGAAGGACGCGGTGCCGCCCGCCGATCTCCAGGCCGCGCTCGACGCGAGCCCCGAGGCGGCCGCGTTCTTCGCGTCGATGACGGCGATCGAGAGGTTCCGGGTCTATTTCCGGCTCGGCGCCCTCAAGGCCCCGTCGATCCGGGAGGCCCGCATCGCCGAGATCATCACGAAGGCGGAGCGCGGCGAGCAGCACTACCGCTGAGCGTCTCTACGCTGAAGTCATGCTCGGCGCCGACGAACCCGACCACCGAGGCCGCACCGGCCTCCACCGCACGGGGCTCGGCCTCGACCGCAATCCCGACGTGATCGTCGACGACGTCGAACTGGTCGCCGCGCCCTGGCACGTGCTGCGCACCACGCGCTACCGCCTCCGCGCGCCGGACGGCACCTGGGAGCCGCGCCGAGCCGAGACCTACGACCGCGGCAACGGCGCCACGATCCTGCTCTACGACCCCGAACGTCGCACGGTGCTGCTGACCCGCCAGTTCCGCTACCCGGTGTACGTCAACGATCACCCCGACGGGATGCTGCTGGAGACCGCAGCGGGTCTCCTCGACGACGACGACCCCGAGACCGCGATCCGGCGCGAGGCGATCGAGGAGACCGGTCACGAGGTCGCCGATCTCGAGCACGTCTTCGACGTCTACATGAGCCCCGGCTCGGTGACCGAGCGGGTGCATTTCTACGCGGCGCGCTACTCGGCCGAGACCGGTGTGCACGCCGGCGGCGGCCTCCTCGAGGAGGGCGAGCGCATCGACGTCGTCGAGCTCGGGTTCGACGAGGCCCTCGCCGAGATCGGCGCCGGCATCGTCGACGCGAAGACGATCATGCTGCTGCAGTGGGCGGCCCTGCGCGGACCGTTCTCCGGTCGCTAGCCGACCGACGACATCAGCGCGCGCAACGCGGCCTTCGCCCGTTGGTGGCGTCCCCTCGCCGTCGACGCCGGGATGCCGAGGTGCCGGGCGGCGTCTTCGACCGAGAAGCCGTCCCAGTAGACCAGCCGCACCAGCTCGGCGAGCTCGCCCGGCAGCGAGGCGACCATCGTCCTCAGGGCGACAGACTCGTCGTCAGTCGGCGGTGCCTCGACGAGCACTGAACGCAGTCGCGCCGCGAGCGCGTCCCGACGGCGCGCTCCCCGTTCGTGGTTGCGGAGAACGTTGCGGGCGACACCGAAGATCCACCTCTGCGCCTCGTCGCGATCATCCGGGACCCGACCGGCCCGACGCCACACCAGCGCGAGGGTCTCGCTCACGAGATCGGCCGCGTCCTCTCGCGGATCGACCCGGGTGACGAAATAGCCCAGCAGCGCGGGAGCTGTCGCCGCGAGCACGTCGGCGACCCGCTCGGTCCGCATCAGCCCTGCACGGGCCACGGCCCGGGATCCGTCGAGCACTGGATCTCGCCTTCGCCGGTGAACGCGACGTCGGGATCCAGGCCCGCCGCCTCGAGGTCGGCCGAGACCGCGTCGTGCACCGTCTGGATCAGCGCGATCTGCAGGATCCTCGCGTCCGACGCGAAGGCGCGGACCTCGGGCGAGGTGTCGATCGGGGTGAGATCGGCGATCGTGGGGTCGGTCGGCTCGCCCGGAATCAGGTGCGAGTAGTCGTCGAGGCGATCGAACGAGGCGAGCCACAGCGCCACCGACGTCGGATCGGGGCCCAGCGCATCCAGATCCAGCGACGCGAGCGACCGTTGCGCCGCCGCGAGCACCTCCGGCGCCGGGTGCTCGATCCGCACGTGGGCCTCGCACGACCCGAGGTAGGTGCCCTCGAGGTCGTACCAATCGCGGGCGACGACGTAGTCCGGGTCGGCCACGACCGTCCAGGGACCGAACTGGGTCGCCGCGACGGCACCCGTCCCGCCCAGCAGCAGCACGCCCGACCCGAGCAGGACCGGCAGGGCGAATCGCCCGCCCGGGCGCCCCGCGACCCGGGCCCGCGACTCGGTCAGCGCGGCGAGCTCCCGCCGCACGTCGGGGTCGTCGAGCACGGCGCGCGGCGCCGATCGATACAGGGTCTCCTCGAGAGCATCCACGGCATCCTCCGTCTCGTCCGTATGCCGAGATATGTCCGGATCACGTCGTTCCGTCCGCGAACTCCCCGGAAACGACGCGACGGACCCTCGCCGCGCGGGGGTCCGTCGGGGTCGGAGGACCCTCTCTGACGAGAGACGGCGGGATCAGCCGAGCTTGGCCTTCAGGTTGTCGTCGATCGCGGCGAGGAAGTCCTCGGTCGTCAGGTACGGCTGATCGTCGGAGACGAGCGTGGCCAGGTCCTTCGTCATCTTGCCGCTCTCGACGGTGGCGATGACGACATCCTCGAGGGTCTGCGCGAAGTCGATGAGCTGCTGGTTGCCGTCCAGCTTGCCGCGGTGCATGAGGCCCCGGGTCCACGCGTAGATCGACGCGATCGGGTTCGTCGAGGTGGGCTTGCCCTGCTGGTGCAGGCGGTAGTGCCGCGTGACCGTGCCGTGCGCCGCCTCGGCCTCGACGATCTTGCCGTCGGGCGTGGTCAGCACCGACGTCATCAGGCCGAGCGAGCCGTAGCCCTGGGCGACCGTGTCGGACTGCACGTCGCCGTCGTAGTTCTTGGTGGCCCAGATGTAGCCGCCCTCCCACTTGAGCGCCGAGGCGACCATGTCGTCGATCAGGCGGTGCTCGTAGGTGAGGCCGGCGGCGTCGTAGTCGGCCTTGAACTCGGCGTCGAAGATCTCCTGGAAGATGTCCTTGAACCGGCCGTCGTACGCCTTGAGGATCGTGTTCTTCGTCGAGAGGTAGACCGGGTACTTGCGGGCGAGGCCGTAGTTGAACGACGCGCGCGCGAAGTCGCGGATCGAGGCGTCGAGGTTGTACATCGCCATCGCGACGCCCGAGCCGGGCGCCTGGAAGACCTCGAACGACTGGGCCTCGCTGCCGTCCTCCGGCTGGAACGAGATCGTGAGCGTGCCCTTGCCCTCGAACCGGAAGTCGGTGGCGCGGTACTGGTCGCCGAACGCGTGGCGGCCGACGATGATCGGCTTGTTCCAGCCCGGCACGAGGCGCGGGATGTTGGAGATGATGATCGGCTCGCGGAAGATCACGCCGCCCAGGATGTTGCGGATCGTGCCGTTCGGCGACTTCCACATCTTCTTGAGGCCGAACTCCTCGACGCGGGCCTCGTCGGGGGTGATCGTGGCGCACTTCACGCCGACGCCGTGCTTCTGGATGGCGTGGGCCGCGTCGATCGTGACCTGGTCGTCGGTCGCGTCGCGGTGCTCGATGCCGAGGTCGTAGTACTCGAGTGTCACGTCGAGGTACGGATGGATGAGGCGGTCCTTGATGAACTGCCAGATGATGCGCGTCATCTCGTCGCCGTCGAGTTCGACGACCGTTCCCTCGACCTTGATCTTCTCGACCACGTGATGCTTCCTCTCGACGTCCGACCCTTCGTGAGGGCCGCGGACCAGCCTATCGTCTCGCCGAGATATCTCGACATCGAGATACCTGGTCGGCGTCCGGGGTTAGCCTGGGGGCATGGCCGAGCTGCGTATCGAAGAGCTGACCGCCGAGACGATCTCGGCCGCGAACAGCCTCACCCTCAAGCCCGGCCAGGAGGCGTTCCTCGAGCCGGCGACCTACACCGACGCCGAGCAGCAGCTGGATCCGGCCGGGTCGTGGCCCCGCGTCATCCGCGACGGGGACGAGGTCGTCGGCTACATCATGGGCGCCTTCGACGCCGACGCGCCCGAGGCCTACCTGCGCGCGGCGATCTGGCGCATCAATGTCGCGGCGGACGCCCAGGGCCGCGGCGTCGGCCGGTTCGCGATCGAGGCGTTCGCCGACGAGGCGCGCAAGCGCGGCTTCTCCCGGGCGACCGTCGTCTGGGCATCCGGGGATGCCGGCCCCGGGGCGTTCTTCGAATCCGTCGGGTTCAGGGTCGTCGGCGAGACGCCGTTCGGCGAGAACCTCGGCGCGCTCGAGCTGTGAGGGCGGGCGTCGAGCTCGCCGGTGAGGCGTCGGTCGACGCACTCGCGGGCGACCTCTCCGCGATCTGGGGCGCCGTGTTCTCCGCGCCGCCGTATTCCGAATCGCCCGCCGCCATCGCCGACTTCGAGACCGGCCGTCTGCTCCGCCACGCCGCCCGCGACGGGTTCGCGATCGCGATCGCCCGGGACCCCGGCGGTGATCCGGCGGGATTCGCGTACGGGATGACCGGCCTCCAGGACAGCTGGTGGTCGGACTACCTGCGCGAACGCGTCGATCCGGCGATCGTGGATGCCTGGGTGCCTGACGCGTTCGAACTCACCGAGCTCGCCGTGCTGCCGGAGGCGCGTGGCGCCGGGCTCGGCCGCGCTCTGCTCACCACGCTCCTGACGGCGCGCCCGGAGAGCCGCGTCGTCTGCCAGACGATCGACGAGGAGACGCCGGCGCGCCACCTGTACCGCTCGCTCGGCTTCGCGGAACTCGCCCTATTCGACCGCTCGGTGCTCCTCGGCCGAGAGCTGCCGCTGCCGTGAGGGCCGCGCCGTCGGCTGAGTTCACCGAGGCCGTGCTCGAGGTCGTCGCGGCGATCCCCTCGGGGCGCGTGATGACCTACGGCGACGTCGCGGCCGTCCTCGGCTCGCGTGCGGCCCGAGCGGTCGGGAACGTGATGTCCTGGTACGGATCGGATGTGCCGTGGTGGCGCGTCATCCGTGCCTCAGGGCATCCCGCGGCCGGCCACGAGGACCGCGCGCTCGCGCACTTCCGCGAGGAAGGCACGCCGCTCATCACCACCCAGGACGGTTACCGCGTGAACCTCCGGGCCGCGCGCTACGACCCGTCGTAGGCCGTCGTCGCGATCAGACCAGGCTGTCGCGCCAGGCGGCGTGGAGTCGCGCGAATCGGCCCGTACCGGCGATCAGGTCGGCGGGCGTGCCGTCCTCGACGATCCTGCCGTGTTCCATCACGAGCACCCGGTCGGCGATCGACACCGTCGACAGCCGGTGGGCGATGATGATGGCCGTCCGGTCGGCGAGCAGGGTCGTCAACCCCTCCTGCACGAGGCGCTCCGACGGGATGTCGAGCGACGCCGTGGCCTCGTCGAGGATCAGCACCGCCGGGTCCGCGAGGAACGCGCGGGCGAACGACAGCAGCTGCCGCTGGCCGGCCGAGACGCGCCCGCCGCGCTTGTTGACGTCGGTGTCGTAGCCGTCCGGGAGCTTGCGGATGAAGGCATCCGCCCCCACCGCCTTCGCCGCCGCGACGATCTCGTCGAGGGTCGCGTCGGGCTTGCCGAGGGCGATGTTCTCGGCGACCGAGCCGCTGAACAGGTAGGCCTCCTGCGTGACCATGACGATCGCGCGCCGGAGGTCCTTCGGGTGGAGGCGCCGCAGGTCGACGCCGTCGAGTTCGATGACGCCGGCCGTCGGGTCGTAGAACCGGGCGAGCAGCTTCGCGAGCGTCGACTTGCCGGCCCCGGTCGAGCCGACGAGCGCGACGGTCTGCCCCGACGGGATGCTCAGCGAGAAGTCGGGCAGCACGACCCGGTCCTCGCGGTAGGCGAAGCGCACGTCCCGGAAGTCGAGGGCGCCCTTGGCCTCCCAGAGGTCGACCGGCTGCGCGGGGTCGAGGACGCTCGGCTCCTCTTCCAGCACGCCCGAGATCTTCTCGAGCGCCGCCGCGGCCGACTGGTAGGAGTTGTAGAACATCGCCATCTCCTCCATCGGGTCGAAGAAGCGGCGGGTGTAGAGCAGGATCGCCAGCAGCGAGCCGAGCTCGAGCCCGCCGTCGATGACGCGGAATCCGCCGACGAGCAGCACGACCGCGACCGCGACGTTGCCGATGAGGATGAGCCCCGGGTCGAAGACGCCGAACAGCCGGATGACCTTGGCGTTCGCATCCCGGTAGTCCTCGACGAGAGCGCCGAACTCGCGGTCGTTGCGCTGCTCGGTGCGGAACGCCTTGACCGCGCGGATGCCGGTCATCGTCTCGACGAACTTCACGATCACGCGGGCCGAGACCACGCGGGTCAGCCGGAAGCCGCGCTGCGAGCGGGTCTGGAACCAGCGGGTCAGGATCGCGAGCGGCACGAGCGCGCCGGCGATGACGAGAGCGCTGACCCAGTCGAACGCGACGAGCGCGACGCCGACGAACGTCATGTACAGCACGCCGCGCACGAGCCCGTTGAGCCCCGAGTCGAGCAGCTCGCGGATCGACTCGAGGTCGCTCGTCTGGCGCGCGATGATGCGCCCCGACGTGTAGCTCTCGTGGAACTCGAGGCTCAAGCGCTGCGCGTGCAGGAACACCCGGCGGCGCAGATCGAACAGGATCGCCTGGCTCACCCGCGCCGAGAGCATCGTGTACCAGGCGATGAGCACGGCGCCGACGACGCCGGTCGCGAGGTAGGCGACGACCGCGACGCCGAGCGGCAGGAAGTCGCCGTCGAGCGCCGACGGGAGGCCCTGGTTGATCCCGAGGGCGATGAGGGCCGGCCCGGCGACCTGGGCGGCGGTGCTCACCACGACGACGAGCAGGGTGAGGATGACGCGGGCGCGCACCGGGCGCAACAGCGATCCCAGCAGGCGCAGCGAGCGGGCACGGATCAGCCGGCTCTCCTCGCGCGTGTAGTCGCCGCGCTCCTCGCCCTCGACGCCGGTGACGGTCACTTCTCCACCTCCCGGGTGTTGTCGGGCTCGAGCGACGAGATCACGTAGCGGTAGTGGTCGTTCGTCGCGAGCAGCTCGGAGTGCGTGCCGACCGCGGTGACCCGCCCGTCCTGCAGGAGCGCGACCCGATCCGCGAGCTGCACGGTCGACGGCCGGTGCGCGACGATGAGCGCGGTGGTGGTCGCGAGCACGCGGCGCAGGCCCGCCTCGACGCGCGCCTCGGTGTCGACGTCGAGCGCGGACAGCGGGTCGTCGAGGACGAGCACCGACGGGTTCGCCGCGACGGCCCGGGCGAGCGCGAGCCGCTGCCGCTGGCCACCGGAGAGCGAGAGCCCCTCCTCGCCGACGGTCGTGTCGGCGCCCTCGGGCAGGTCGGCGACGAACTCGGCCTGGGCGATCTCGAGCGCCTCGGTCATCACCGCGTCGGCGTCGGGGCTGCCGGGCTCGAGTTCGGGGCGTCCGAGCAGCACGTTGTCGCGCACCGAGGCCGAGAACAGCGTCGCGTCCTCGAACGCCATCGCGATGCGGCGCCGCAGTTCCTCACGGGTGAGGTCGCGGATGTCGACGCCGTCGAGCCGGATCGCGCCGCCGGTGACGTCGTAGAGCCGCGTGACGAGCGCGGTGAGCGTCGTCTTTCCCGAGCCGGTGAGGCCGACGAGCGCCATCGTCTCGCCGGGCTCGAGCTCGAGGTCGACGCCGTCGACGAGGTCGGGCACGTCGGCGGCGGCGTCCTGATAGCGGAAGTGCACGTTCTCGAACGTCAGCCGCCCGCGGGGCTCGGTCACCGTGACCGGATGCTCCGGGTCGGTGATCGGGTTCGGCTCGTCGAGCACCTCGAACAGCCGGTCGACAGCCGTGCGGGTGTCGAAGGTCATCGACAGCAGGAAGCCGATCGACTCGATCGGGAAGCGCAGCACCGTCGCCGTCGCGAAGAACGCGAGCAGCGACCCGCTCGTCATCTGACCCTGCGCGACCAGCCAGACGCCGCCGCCGAGGCAGAGCGCGAACGCGACGTCGGGCACGAGCAGCAGCCACAGCCAGATGCTGGCGATCGCGCGGGCCTTTTCGAGTTCGGTCCCGCGCAGTTCGTCGGCCTGCCGGGTGAACTTCTCGAGCGAGTACTTCCCCCGCCCGAACGCCTTGAGCACGCGGATGCCGTGCACGCTCTCCTCGACCGCGGTCGCGAGGTCGCCCTGCTGGTCCTGCGAGCGGCGGGCGACGACCGAGTACTTCTGCTCGAACACGTAGCCGTAGATCCACAGCGGGATCGAGCAGACCAGGAACACGAGCGCGAGCATCCAGTTCCAGAAGAACAGCACGACCGACCCGACGAGGATCGTGATGAGGTTCACGATCAGCAGCACGACGCCGAACGACAGCCAGCGCCGGATCAGCCCGAGGTCGCTCATCGCCCGGGAGAGCAGCTGCCCGCTCGCCCACTTGTCGTGGAAGGCGACCGGCAGGTCCTGCAGCTTCGTGTACAAGGTCGTGCGCATCGCGGCCTCGACGTGCGTGCCGGGGGTCAGCACGAAGAACCGGCGCGCCATGATGAACGCCGCCTCGAGCACGCCGAGCACGAGCACGACGATCACCGCGGGCCACACCTGCGAGGCATCCCCGGTCGAGAGCGGCCCGTCGACGAGCGCCTGCAGCACGAGCGGGATGCCGAGCGCGACCAGGCCGGCGAGGAGCGCGGCGACCATGCCGAGCACGATCCGCGAGAGGGCAGGCCGCACGAACGGCATCAGCCGCAGCAGGGTGCTGACCGTTCCGGCGCGAGAGGTGGTGGTGGCGTGGGGCATGAGGAGGGATGCCGCCCCGGCCGGCGCCGGGGCAGCCTTCCAGGCTAGGCCACGACCGGCTCCCGACCAAGAGCCGCGCTCTGTGGAGAGACGTGGGTTCGAACCTCATCGGCTCACTAGCGTCGTCGACGGGATTCGGAACCGGGGGCCATCAGGGGGTGGGAGGTGAGCGTCTCACTTCACGATGGGGCGGCTGGTCATTCGGGGTTGATCATCCCGGAGAACATTCCCGGTGCGGATCTGGATCCGGCGAAGCTGGAGGGTGTCGCGAGCACGTTGCGGGCGGCGGGCACGTCGGCGTTGACGCAGGCGCAGGCGGCGGAGACGAGTTGGTCGGGGTTGCCGGCGGTGCTGGAGTCGCCGGAGGGTCCGACGATCTATGCGGCGCTCGGCACTCCGAGCGAGGTGGCGGCGGCGATCGAGCACAAGTTCGACAAGGTGTCGGATGCGTTGGACGATTTCGCCGCGGCGTTGCGGCCGATCAAGCAGACCTTCGCCGACATCAAGACGGATGCCGTGAACTTTCGCGCCACGATCACCTGGGACGAGAAGGTGTGGGTGTCTCCGCGGCTACTTTGAAGCTCATCGCTACGCAAATACTGTCGCCGATTGGGATGCGGCCTTGAGAAGGGACCCGGAATGGCAGTGATCGTCGACGCCAAGAAGGTGTTTGAGAATACGCGGATCGTCGTCTACTCCTATTTCAACTACGACCACCCCGACGACGCCGGCGTAATTCTCATCGATCTCTCGAACATCGATGCCTGGCAGGTCTTCCCCCCGCATGCATTTCCCAGGACCGCCGAGTTGGCGCTGCTCAAGGCTTACCGGGAGAACCAGTCGACCGGCGGGTGGCCGGAGATCGTGAGCCATATCTCGTAGAGCCGTTCGACCTTGAACTGCTGACGACCCACTCAAAGACGCCGTAGGTGTGCGTGCCTTCTCGAGTTGGAGGCAGCGGTCGGGAAGACGATCGAGTTATTGGTACCGGCAGTGAGGTCGCGTCGGCGTCGAGGATCACGGCGACATGGACGGTCGGTTGGACCCGGTCGCGCAGCTCGAAAGCGGCAACATCTTCGATCAGGTCCTCAGCGGGCCGATCGTCATCCTGAAGGACGCGAGCGACTCCCTTACCGTCTGGGCACAGAACGTGCCTCAGCCGGCGAGATGCTGACGAGCCGTCACGAGGACATCGCCCGGCCAGGCGAGGGGTAGATCTCGAGCCCGCCTACGAGGACCCGCTACGGGGTCAGTGGAAGAAGTGCCGCTCCCCCGTGAAGTACATCGTGATGCCGGCGGCCTCGACCGCGGCGATCGTCTCGGCGTCGCGCACCGAGCCGCCGGGCTGCACGATCGCCTTCACGCCGGCGTCGATCAGGATCTGCGGGCCGTCCTCGAACGGGAAGAAGGCGTCGGATGCCGCCACGCTGCCTCGCGCCCGGTCCCCGGCCCGCTCGACGGCGAGCTTGCACGAGTCGACCCGGTTGACCTGGCCCATGCCGACGCCCACGGAGGCGCCGCCGGAGGCGAGCAGGATCGCGTTGGACTTGACCGCGCGGCAGGCGCGCCAGGCGAACTCGAGGTCGGCGAGCGTCGCGGCGTCGACCGCCGGACCGGCCGCCAGCTTCCACTGCAGCGCGGGGGTGAACTGCGCGTCGACGGTCTGCACGAGCAGCCCGCCCGAGATCCGGCGGAACTCGGTGCCGCCGTCGCCGAACCCGTCGGGGAGCTCGAGCAGCCGGAGGTTCGTCTTGCCGGCGAGCACCTCGAGCGCGCCGGGCTCGAACCCGGGCGCGATGATCACCTCGGTGAAGATCGGCGCGATCGACTCCGCCGCCTCCTTCGTGATCGGCCGGTTCGACGCGATCACGCCGCCGAACGCCGACACCGGGTCGCACGCGTGGGCGAGGGCGTGGGCCTCCGCGATCGTGTCGGCCGTCGCGATGCCGCACGGGTTGGCGTGCTTGATGATCGCCACCGTCGGGGTCGCGTGGTCGTACGCGGCACGCACCGCGGCGTCCCCGTCGACGTAGTTGTTGTACGACATCTCCTTGCCCTGCAACTGCCGGGCCTGGGCGATGCCCGCGCCGTTCGGCGACGTGTAGAGGGCGGCCCGCTGGTGCGAGTTCTCGCCGTAGCGCAGCACGTCGGCGCGCTCCCATGAGACGCCCATCCAGCCGGGGAAGCCGCTGCCCTCGTCGTCGGGGGCGAGCACGTTGCCGATCCAGGAGGCGACGCCGATGTCGTAGGTCGCGGTGTGCCGGAACGCCTCGCGCGCGAGCTCCCGGCGCTGCAGCAGCGACGTGCCGCCCGCGGCGAGGGCGTCGACGATGTCGCCGTACCGCTCGGGGTTCACGACGACGGCGACGTTGGCGTGGTTCTTCGCCGAGGCGCGCACCATCGCGGGGCCGCCGATGTCGATCTGCTCGACGACGGCATCCGGTTCCGCCCCCGACGCGACCGTGGCCGCGAACGGGTAGAGGTTGATGACCGCGAGTTCGAACGGCGCGATGTCGAAGTGCGCGAGCTCGGCCTCGTGCGACTCGAGGCGCAGGTCGGCGAGCAGGCCCGAGTGCACCTTCGGGTGCAGGGTGCGCACCCGGCCGTCGAGGTGCTCGGGGAACCCGGTGAGGTCGCCGATCTGGGTGACCGGGATGCCGGCGTCGGCGATCGCCTTCGACGTGCCGCCGGTCGACACGATCTCGACTCCCGCGTCGGCGAGCGCCCGGGCGAGGTCGACGAGACCCGTCTTGTCGCTCACCGCGACGATCGCGCGCTTGATCGGCACGAGATCCCGCTCGCGGTACAGGGACGGGTCGATGGATGCGCCGCTCATGCGGAGAGCTCCTTCAGGTTCACGTGGCCGTTGGCGACGTCGAGCACGACCTGCACGAGCAGTTCGCGTTCGACGAGTTTGATGCGGTCGTGGAGGCGGGCCTCGGTGTCGCCGGGCAGCACCGGCACGCGCTCCTGCGCGACGACCGGGCCGGTGTCGACGCCCGCGTCGACGACCATGACGCTCGCGCCGGTCTCGGAGACCCCCGCCGCGAGGGCATCCCGCACCCCGTGCGCGCCGGGGAACTCGGGCAGATAGGCCGGATGCGTGTTGAGCAGGTTCGGGGTCAGGGCCTCGACCACGCTCGGCGGCAGCAGCCGCATGAACCCGGAGAGGATGACGAGGTCGGCATCCCACCGCCGCAGCTGGGCGAGCAGCTCGTCGCCCCACTCCTCGCGCGTCGGGAACGCCGAGAACGGCACGACGAAGGTCGGGATGCCGTACTCCTCGCCGTGCGCGAGACCGTCGGCGTCGCGGTCGGCCCCGATCGCGACGACCCGGGCCGGGAACTCGGCGTCCTCGCTCGCCTCGAGGAGGGCGCGGAGGTTGCTCCCGCCCCCGGAGATGAGGACGACGAGCCGGAGCACGTAGCCCACCCTATCGGCGTGCGTCGCGGCTCCGGGACGGCAGCCGGGACGCGGCGGCGAGGCCGATGCCCGCACCGATCGCCAGTTCCAGCGCCGCGACGAGCCCGACGGCGACCGGGTCGGGCCCGACCTCCACCAGGCGACCCGGGCCCGCGGCGCCCCCCGACGCGGCGGCGAGGAAGCCGAGCAGCAGCCCGCCGACCACCCCGGCGCCCGCCGCGACGCCGAGGATCGCCAGCGGACCGATGTGCCCGAGCGCGCGGGCGAGTCCCGGCCGCACCGCGACCCCGGCGAAGAACGCGGCGACGACCGGGACGAGCACTCCGGCGAAGCCGAACACCGAGTCGCCCGTCGGGATCGCGCCGAAGACCGGCAGCGCCGGAATCGGGCCGAGGGCCGTGCCGACTGCCGACACGTGCGACCCGGCCCCGATCGCGAAGCCCGGTCCGACGAGCCAGGACACCGCCCAGAGCACGAGGTTCGGCAGCACGGCGAGCTGCCCCGCGGTGAGCGCGAGACCGCCGACGACCTCGGTGTGCAACGCTTCGTAGAGGCCGATCATGTCGGAGAAGTGCACGACGAAGAGCAGCGCGACGACGACCGAGGCGACCGCGACGAGGAGCGCGACGGCGCCGATCCCCGCACGGAGCGCGGCGCCGGCACCCGCACGGAGGAGCACCGGCCGATCGTCCAGCCAGGCCCCGAGCCGGTCGGGCTCGTCGGCGCGGCGCGCCCGCAGCAGCCCGATCACGACGCCCGCACCGAACACGGCCGCGGGCAGCAGCAGGCCCTGCACGACCGAGGGCCGTGCCGCGGCGTGCAGCGCGGTCCAGGTGACGCCGAGGGAGGCCGCGGCGAAGACCACGACGGCCGTCGCCGCGCCGAGCAGCCGGTGTCCGGTGTCGGCGATCCGGCCCCCGGCGCGCACCCCGAGCAGGAGCGTCAGCAGCGCGAAGCCGAGGAGCGCGATCGTCACCTTCACGGGGTCCCCCGCGGCCGGCAGGCCCAGTCCCGCGGCGAGTTCCGGGTCGAGCGTGAAGATCACGTCGACGCCGTGGCCGAGCAGCCACACATCCACCGCCGCCCGCCAGTAGACGGGCCACTCCGGCGCGAAGCCGAAGTGCGCCGCCCACACGATCGTGAGCGGCACGAGCGGTGCCGCGACGCCGATCGCGACGACGAGCAGCGCCTCCAGTCCCGCCAGGAGCGCGGTCAGTCGGCGGGTCACGGGGCGACCCTACCCCGGCCGTCGGCGCCCTCGCGGAAGGCGAGGCCCTGCGCGGAAGCCCGGCTCAGAACAGGATGATCGGCTTGACCGTGGTGCCGTGGTGCATGTCGTCGGCGGCATCCTGGATCGCGTCGAGCGGATAGCGCTTCTGCAGCCGCGCGATCGGCAACCGCCCCGACGCGACGGCGTCGATCAGCTCGGTGATCAGCTCCGCGGGCCGCGCATCGCCGAGCACGACGCCGCGCAGCACCTTGCCGTTGAGCAGTCCGTTCATCTCCACCGGCATCATGACGCCGGGCTGGGCGACGCCGGCGATCACGACGGTGCCGCCGATCGCGGTGGAGTCGAGCGCCTGGGATCCGACGACGGGGCTCGCGGTCGTGTCGAACGACTTCGTCACGCCGGTGCCGCCGGTCAGCTCGGCGAGCCGCGCGGCGACGTCTTCCGTCGAGGCGTCGATGACGTGGGTCGCGCCGAACTCGCGCGCGAGGTCGAGCCGGGACGCGACCCTGTCGATCGCGACGATCGTCGCCGCGCCGCGCTGCGCGGCCGCCCAGACCGCCGGGATGCCCACGCCCCCGACGCCGTAGACAGCGACGACGTCCTCCGGCCCGGGGTCGAGCACGTTCCACATCGATCCGACGCCGGTGATGACGCCGCAGCCGAGGGGCGCGAGGGTCTCGAGGTCGGCATCAGCCGGCACCTTGACGACGCTCGCGACGTCGGCGATCGAGTAGTCGGCGAACGACGACTGTCCCAGGAAATGCGACTGCACGACCTCACCGTCGCGGCGCACCTCGCCCGAGCCCTCGCCCCGCGAGGCGCCGAGCAGGTTGAGCGGGAACCAGCTGAGGCAGTAGGCCGGATGACCCGAGCGACAGGGTCCGCACTCCCCGCAGAAGCTGAACGAGAGCAGTACCCGGTCACCGGCCGCGACGGTGGACACGCCGGGCCCCACCGACTCGACCACTCCCGCGCCCTCATGACCGAGGATCGCCGGCACCGGGAACGGCGCGCCGGCCTCCTGGAGGGCGAGGTCGCTGTGGCACATCCCGGACGCGACGAGACGCACCCGGACCTGCCCGGGACCCGGGTCGCCGAACTCGACGGGGGTCACCGCGAACGGGGCCCCGGCGCTCTCCACCACCGCCGCGCGTCCGGTCACGCTGCTCATCGGGCTCCCTCGTCGTCGAAGGATGCCAGTATGACCCGTTTCAGGTCACCTGACAATCGACGCGGGGGGGCCCGCCGGATCGTCATCCCGGCGCGCGTCAGCACATCGGGTCGGCGCTCGGCACGGTCCCCTTCAGGAAGTACGCGTCGACCGTGTCGTCCACGCACGCCACGCCCTGGGCGTAGATCGTGTGGCCCTCGCCGTCGTAGGTGACGAGCACGCCGCTCGACAACTGCTTCGAGAGCGAGACGGCCTGTGCGTACGGGGTCGCCGGGTCGTTGGTCGTGCCGACCACGAGGATCGGCGGGGCGCCCTCGGCCTCGTACGACTCGGGCATGTCGGCGACGTCGTACGGCCAGTTCGAGCAGGTCACGTCGAGCGCGACGTAGTCGTCGAGCGCGGTCGCGAAGCCGAGGAACGGCGCCTTCTGGTCGATCACGGCGAGACCCTCGAGCGGGGTGACCCCGTCGGTGCCGAGCGACCCCTCGTTGCAGGTCACCGCGGTGTAGATCTCGTAGCCGTTGCCGTCGTAGACGCCGGGGGCGACTCGGCTGTTGTACTCGTCGGCGCTCGCGAAGGTCGACTCCGGGTCGCCCGCCTCGAGGTCGGCGAGCATCTGGACGAGACCGTCCCAGAGGAACTCGGCGTACAGGTTGTTGATCAGGCCGGTGCCGATCGTCGCCGTGTCGAGCACGCGGCCGTCGGAGGCGGTCAGGCCGGCCTTGCCGACCGAGAGGATGAGGTCCTCCGTCTGCTGCATCGCGGCGTCGACGCTGCCGCTGAACGGGCAGTCGCCGCTGTCGAAGCAGAACTGCAGGAACGCGCGGTAGGCGCTCTCGAACCCGGCCATCTGCGTCGCGAGGGCGTCGAGGTCGCCGACGAGCGGGTCGACCGCGCCGTCGAGCACCATCCGGCCGACCTTCTGCGGGAAGAGCTCGGCGTAGACCGCCCCGAGGTAGGTGCCGTAGGAGTAGCCCAGGTAGGTCATCTTCTCGTCGCCGAGCACGGCGCGGATGACATCCATGTCGCGGGCGACGGAGGCCGCGTCCAGGTTGCCGAGCAGGTCGCCGGTGTTCTCGACGCACGCGTCGATCCAGGCCTTCTCCTCGACGGTGAGCTCGTCGATCCAGGCCTGCGTGCCGTAAGGGTTGTCGAACGTGCCGTACAGCAGCGCGTCCTTCTCCTCGCCGTCGGTGCAGACCACCGGCGACGAATGCCCGACGCCGCGCGGGTCGAATCCGATGAGGTCGTAGTTGGCGAGCACGTCGGCGGTGACGACGTACTCGGCGTAGTCGCGCACGTAGTCGTAGCCGGAGCCGCCGGGGCCGCCCGGGTTCATCAGCATCGACCCCATCGAGTCGCGGGTCGCGTTGTGCCGGGTGAGGGCGATCTCGATCGTGTCACCCGTCGGCTCGTCCCAGTCGAGCGGGACGGTGACGACGGTCTCGTCGACCCCGCCGCCGAGGTCGCTCCAGGTGAGCTCCTGGTTGTAGTACTGCTCGAGGTCGGGGTCCACCTCTTCCCCGGTCGAGGTGTTGGTGGTCTCGCTGCCGCCGCCCCCGCCCTGCAGGAACGGGAACGGGAAACAGCCGGTGAGCACGACCGCGGATGCGGTGAGCAGCGCGGCGAGCGGAAGGATGCGGCGGACGGACATGAGAAACCCCCTCGGAAGACTGTCGCCAGCCTAGCGAGGGGGTTCCCCCAATTCGCCTTACAGGGCGGCGACGATCTCCCGCATGAGCGCGGCGGTCTCGGACGGCGTCTTGCCGACCTTGACGCCCGCGGCCTCGAGGGCGACCTTCTTGCCCTCGGCGTTGCCGGCCCCGGCGGAGACGATCGCGCCGGCGTGGCCCATCGTCTTGCCCTCGGGCGCGGTGAACCCGGCGACGTAGCCGACGACCGGCTTGGTGACGTACTCGCGGATGAAGTCGGCCGCGCGCTCCTCGGCGTCGCCGCCGATCTCGCCGATCATCACGATCGCCTTCGTCTCGGGGTCGTCCTGGAACGCCCGCAGCGCGTCGATGTGCGTCGTGCCGACGATCGGGTCGCCGCCGATGCCGATCGCGGTCGAGAAGCCGAGATCACGCAGTTCGTACATCATCTGGTAGGTGAGGGTGCCCGACTTCGACACGAGGCCGATCGGGCCCTTGCCGGTGATGTTGTTGGGCGTGATGCCGACGAGCGACTCGCCGGGCGTGATGATGCCGGGGCAGTTCGGGCCGATGATGCGCGTCGTGCCCTTCTCCTTCGCGTAGGCCCAGGCCTCGGCGGTGTCCTGCACCGGGATGCCCTCGGTGATGACGACGAGCAGCGGGATGCCGGCATCCACCGCTTCGATCATCGCGTCCTT
>CAZPJC010000021.1:13696-23143 GCA_964586645.1 uncultured Schumannella sp. | reverse complement strand
TCCCGCCGCGCCAACGACCACGACCGCGCCGAACACCGCTGGCCGGCGGTCGGCGCCATCCTCGTCGCGCTGACCCTCTACGCGCTCCTGCCGAGCAGCTTCCTGCCCGCCCTGCGCCTCGGCGTCATCGCGGTGTGCGTGCTCCTGCTGATCCCGGTCGTCGTCATCAACCCGGTGCGGTTCAACCGGCAGACCCGCTGGTCGCGGTGGGCGTCGATCGCCGGCACCGCCGTGCTCGTCATCGCCAACCACGTCGCCCTCGTGCAACTCGTCATCCAGCTGCTGAAGCCCGACAACCCGGAAGCGCACACCCTCCTGCTCGCCGCCACCCAGGTCTGGATCACCCACGTCATCGTCTACGCCCTCGTGTTCTGGGAGATGGATCGCGGCGGGCCGGTCATGCGGTCGACGGCGAAACGGGAGGACTTCCCCGACGCCGACATCCGGTTCCCGCAGGATGAAGACCACGACACCGTCACCGAGGTCGCCCGCGGCTCCTCGATCTCGTCGAATTGGACGCCGAGCTTCGTCGACTACGCCTACTTCGCGCTCACCAACACGATGGCGTTCAGCCCGCCCGACGCGATGGCGCTGACGCCGCGCGCCAAGATCCTCACCGGGCTGCAGGCGCTCGGCGGCTACGTCATCCTCGTCCTCGTCATCGCCCGATCGGTGTCGCTGCTGGGCTGACCCTCTAGATTCTCTGGATGGGGACCCTCTTCTACGGCGCGTCGCGCACGCCGATCCGGATCGACGACCGGATCCTCGCCCACCTCAAACTCGTCGTCACCTCGAAACTGCGGCGAAACGAGCCTTTCGTCATCTCCTGGCACGACGCGACCGACGTCGGCGGCGGACGCAGCTCCATCTGGGTGCATCCGGCCTGCGACCTGCACTACAAGTTCGACGGCGGCACCCCGGCGGCCATCGACCAGGACCTCATCGAACAGCTCAGCGTCGCGGCGAACGCGGCGCGCGGCATCGAGATCGACGAGGCCACCCTGCGCTGAGCCTCAGCTCGCCGAGGGGCGGTGGCACTCCAGCCGGGCCAGCGCGGCATCGAGGTCGAGGCTCTGCCCGACCTCGATCGAGGTGTTGTAGACGGCGCCGAGCAGGGTCACGAAGACCGGACCCGCGACCTGCACGTACCCGACGACGCGGAAGCCGTCGGCCAGCTGCTCGACGACGCGGTAGACATCGTCGCGGGCGGACTCGACGACGAGCCTCGAGCGGTCGGGAGAGGAGACGGGGGCAGCCGGCATGCTCTCGAGGGCGGGCGCTTCGGTGCGTACCGGGCGCGACGCCGCTCTGATTCGGCGGTCGTCGGTGAGAGTCATGGTCAACCCATCAGAACACCGGGGCGCCCCGCGATCCAGGGCTTGCCAGCGCCGGAGGCCGGTGCTACCCGGCCCGCCGCGACACCAGTGCCGAGTCCGCGGGTAGCGTCACGGGGTCGCCGGCGACGTCGTCCGAGGTGCGGAACAGCACCTCTTCCGACCCGCCGACCCGCCACTCCGCCGAACCCAGATTGAGCCGGATGCGGATGCCGCCGCGCTCGAACGTCACCCGGCGCGCGTCCTCATCGACCGCCGCGGCGAGGTCGCCCAGCCGGGGGCTGTGCAGGTCGGGTTCGGCCGCCCGCAGCGCGATCAGCGCCCGGTACTGTCCGAGGAGGGTGCGATGCGGTTCCGCGTCGAGTTCGCTCCAGTCGAGCTTCGACCGCGCGAACGTCGCCGCGTCCTGCGGGTCGGGCACGGCATCCGGATCCCAGCCCATCTTCGCGAACTCGGCGATCCGGCCCTCGGCGGTCGCCCGGCCGAGCTCCGGCTCGGGATGCGCCGTGAAGAACTGCCACGGCGTCGACGCGCCCCACTCCTCGCCCATGAACAGCATCGGCGTCGACGGCGAGAGCACCGCGAGCACGGCGGCGATCGCGAGGCGCCGCGGCGAGAGGGATGCCGAGATCCGATCGCCGGCCGCCCGGTTGCCGATCTGGTCGTGGTCCTGCACGAAGGTGACGAGCCGCCAGGCCTCGACGTCGTCGCCGAGCGGCACGCCGTGCTCCTTCTCACGGAACGACGACCAGGTGCCGGCGTGGAAGAAGCCCCGGGTCGCCGCGGTGGCGAGAGCCGACAGCGGCGCGAAGTCGGCGTAGTACCCGGCCGTCTCGCCGGTCAGCGCGACGTGGGCGGCGTGGTGGTAGTCGTCGCTCCACTGCGCGGTGAGCCCGTAGCCGCCCGCGTCGCGCGACGTGAACATGACCGGGTCGTTGAGGTCGGACTCCGCGATGAGGGTGAGCGGGCGTCCGAGTCGGGCGGCCAGCCCCTCGGTCTCGCGGGACAGGGTCGCGAGCAGATGCTCCCCGCCCTCCTCGGGCGAGCCGTCGTGCAGGGCGTGCACGGCATCCAGGCGCAGTCCGTCGACGCCGTACTCCTCGAACCACATCCGGGCGTCGTCGAGGATGTAGCGCCGCACCTCGGACTCGGCGAGGTTCAGCGCGTCGCCCCAGGTGTTCGCCGCCCCCTCGATCAGGTACGGGCCGAACAGCGGGAGGTAGTTGCCGCTCGGGCCGAGGTGGTTGTAGACGACGTCCTGGATCACGCCGAGCCCGCGCGCGTGGCACGCGTCGACGAAGCGTGCGTAGGCATCCGGCCCGCCGTAGTCCTCGTCGACGACGAACCAGGCGACGCCGTCGTAGCCCCAGTTGTGCGCGCCGTTGAACCCGTTGACCGGCAGCAGCTCGACGAACGCGACGCCGAGGTCGACGAGGTGGCCGAGCCGGGTGATCGCGGCATCGAGGGTGCCGTCGGCGGTGAAGGTGCCGACGTGCAACTCGTAGATGACGCCGTCCCGCAGTTCGCGGCCCGGCCAGTCGGCCCGCGCCCGCCGGGGGGCCGTCGCCTCGCTCAGCCCGTGCACGCCGTCGGGCAGTCGCCGGCCGCGCGGATCGGGACGCGGCACCGGGTCGTCGTCGAGCAGGAACCCGTAGCGCGCTCCCGGCGGCAGGTCGGGGCCGGTCCACCAGCCGCCGCCGACCCGTCGCATCGGGTGCCGCACGCCGTCGACCTGCACCGCGACCTCGGTCGGCCGCGGCGCCCAGACCCGGGCGGACGTCACGCGCCCCCACCCTCCGGGTCGGGCAGCAGCAGCGCGACCGGGTAGCGCTTCAGCAGGGCGGCCAGCGGGATGCCCGCGCCCTCGTCGTCGGCCGCGTCGATCGACTCCCCGGTGAACACGTCCACGTATCGCCCCGCGGGCACCAGCAGCGCGGTGTCGCCCCAGCCGCCGAGGCGCTCGAGCCCGAAGGGCAGCCGGGTGGCGACCGGGATCGCCCCGCCCCGATCGGCGGCGACGACGTGGCCGGCCGCATCGCCGACCGCGGGCAGCGGCAGGTAGCGGTCGAACAGCTCCGGGTGGTCCCGGCGGGCGCGGAGGGTGCGCGACGTGACCAGCAGCTTCGCCGCCCCGGTCTCGTCGACCTCGGGCAGCTCGCCCGCGTCGATCCGCGCGAGCAGCTCGCGGCGGAGGGCGAAGTCGACGGGTCGCCGGTTGTCGGGGTCGACGAGCGAGCGCTCCCAGAGCTCGCTGCCCTGGTAGACGTCGGGGACCCCGGGTCCGGCGAGCTGCAGCAGTTTCGCCGCGAGACCGTTCGACCGTCCGGCGGGTCCGAGCCGGGTCACCATCGCCTCGACGTCGGATCGGGTGGCCGGGTCGTCGAACAGGCTGTCGACGAGCCGGCGCAGCTCCCGCTCGAAGCCGGGGGCCGGGCGGGTCCAGGTCGTCGAGGTGCCGGCTTCGCGCGCCGCCTTCTCGGCGTACGCGTGCAACGCCTCGCGCTCCCGCGGCCAGGCGCCGACGATCGACTCCCAGAGCAGATTCTCGAACGGCCCGTCGCCGAGCGACAGCACCGAGCGGCGCCGCGAGACGAACGCCGCCCACTCGTTCGGGATCTCGGCGAGCGCCGAGATGCGGGCACGCGTGTCCTCGCCGCGCTTCGTGTCGTGGGTGGACAGCACCGTCATCGAGCCGGGCAGCGCCGCGAGCCGGGACTGCTGCCGGGCGTGGAACTCGTCGACGCTCAGCGAGAACTCGTCGGGGTCGCCGCCGACCTCGGTGAGGGACGCGAGGCGCGACACCCGGTAGAAGGCGGTGTCCTCGACGCCTTTCGCCATGACCATCCCCGAGGTCTGCTGGAACCGCACCGCCACCCGTCGCGCGGGGTCGGCGAGCGCCGCCCCCACCGTGTCGAGCACGTCCGCGAGGTCGGGCCGTCGCGCCCGGGCCGCGGCGAGCGCGGCGTCGAGGTGCTCCGCGCCGTAGGGGAGGTAGCTGCGGTACACCGGGAAGCAGGCGAGCACCTCGGCGAGGGCATCCGCCAGCTGTCCGGTGTCGCCCGCGCCCGGCTGCTCGGCGAGCAGGTCCCGGACCAGGCGCTGCACCTCCGAATGCAGGATGCCGTCGGCGATCCCCCGCTTCGTCTCGTGGATGATCTCGGCCCAGGCCCGACGCCCGCCGCGCAGCGAGGCGTCGATGCGGTCGAGTCCGTCGCGGCCCGCGGGGTCGATCAGCACCCGGTCGACCTCGCCGAGCGCGTCGTACCCGGTGGTGCCGGCGGTCGCCCAGAACGGCGGCAGCGACTCGCCGCGCTCGAGGATCTTCTCGACCAGCACGTACGCCCCGCCGGTCGCCGTCGCGAGCCGGTCGAGGTACCCGCCCGGGTCGGCGAGGCCGTCCGGATGGTCGACCCGCAGCCCGTCGACGAGGCCCGAGCGGGTCCAGCGGATGATCTCGCGATGGGTGTCCTCGAAGACCTCCGGCAGCTCGACCCGCACCGCGGCGAGTTCGTTCACCGCGAAGAACCGGCGGTAGTTGAGCTCGGCGTCGGCGCGGGTCCAGTGCACGAGCTCGTAGTGCTGGCGGGCGTGCACCTCCGCCGCGGAGCCCGCCCCCGTGCCGGGCGCGAGCGGGAATCGGTGGTCGTGGTAGCGCAGCTCGTCGCCCTCGACCCGCAGCGCCTCGTCGGCGTCGTCGCCGAGCACGGGGATGCGCAATCGACCGTTCCCGACATCCCAGTCGATGTCGAAGTGGCCGGCCCACACCGAATCGCGGCCGAGCCGCAGCACGTCCCACCACCAGGCGTTGGCGGCCGGCATCCCGACCCCCATGTGGTTGGGCACGATGTCGACGAGGATGCCGAGGCCGAGCGACCGCGCGGTGGCCGAGAAGGCCGCGAGCCCGTCGCGACCGCCACGGGCCGGGTCGACCCGGGTGACGTCGACGACGTCGTAGCCGTGCCCTGAGCCGGGCGTCGCCTCGAGCAGGGGCGAGAGGTACGCCCAGTCCGCGCCGAGGTCGCGCAGGTAGTCGGCGACCTCGGCCGCCGCGGAGAGCGGGAACTCGGCGGTGACCTGCAGCCGGTACGTCGAGATCGGGGTGGGACGGGGCTCGGGGCTCACGGGAGCTCCGAGCCGGCGGGGGCGAGGGTGACGCTCACCGCCGCATCACCGGTCTCGGGCGCGACGTGCTCGCGCAGGACGACGAGGGAGTGCGGGGTGAGGGTGATCGTGTCGCCGGCCTTGAGCGGAGGTCCGTCGACATCCGTGAGACTCGTGTCGACGACGACGTCCCAGTCGACGCCCGAGAGCGCGTCGGGCAGGACGACCTCCACGTCCTCGGCGGCCGCGGAGAAGTAGACGAGGAACGACCTGTCGACGACGCGTTCGCCGCGCGGACCCCGGCCGTGGATGCCGTTGCCGTTGAGGAACATCCCGATCGCCTGGCCGAAGCCGGCCTCCCAGTCCTCGGGCTCCATCAGCTCGCCCGACGGTCGCAGCCACTCGAGGTCGGGCCACGGATCGCCCTGGGCGCCGCGCTTCACCGGCCGGCCGTCGAAGAACCGCGCCCGGCGGAAGGTCGGATGGTCGCGCCGCAGCTTGATGAGCGCCGCGGTGAATTCGATCAGCGCGCGGTCGGCGGAAGCCCAGTCGACCCACGAGAGCTCGGAGTCCTGCGCGTAGACGTTGTTGTTGCCGTGCTGCGTGCGCCCCAGCTCGTCGCCGTGCAGCAGCATCGGCACGCCCTGCGAGAGGAACAGCGTCGCGAGGATGTTGCGCTGCCGGCGCGCGCGGAGCGAGAGGATGTCGGCATCCTCGGTGTCGCCTTCGACGCCCGAGTTCCAGGAGCGGTTGTGGCTCTCGCCGTCGTTGTTGTCCTCGCCGTTCGCCTCGTTGTGCTTCTCGTCGTACGACACGAGGTCGCGCAGCGTGAAGCCGTCGTGCGCTGTGACGAAATTGATCGACGCGACCGGGCGACGGCCGTCCTGCTGGTAGAGGTCGGCGGAGCCGGTGATCCGCGAGGCGAACTCGCCGAGCGTCGCCGGCTCGCCGCGCCAGAAGTCGCGCACGGTGTCGCGGTACTTGCCGTTCCACTCCGTCCACTGCGGGGGGAACCCGCCGACCTGGTAGCCGCCGGGGCCGACGTCCCAGGGCTCGGCGATCAGTTTGACCTGCGACACCACCGGGTCCTGCTGCACGAGTTCGAAGAAGGTCGAGAGCTTGTCGACGTCGTAGAACTCGCGCGCGAGGGTCGAGGCGAGGTCGAAGCGGAACCCGTCGACGTGCATCTCGAGCACCCAGTAGCGCAGCGAGTCCATGATCAGCTGCAGCGTGTGCGGGGTGCGCACGTTGAGCGAGTTGCCGGTGCCGGTGTAGTCCATGTAGAACTTCGGGTCGTCCTCGACGAGCCGGTAGTACGACGCGTTGTCGATGCCGCGCATCGAGATCGTCGGCCCGAGGTGGTTGCCCTCCGCCGTGTGGTTGTAGACGACATCCAGGATCACCTCGATGCCCGCCGCGTGCAGGGCGCGCACCATCCCCTTGAACTCCTGCACCTGCTGCCCGAGCCCGTCGCTGCTCGCGTACCCGGCGTGCGGGGCGAAGAAGCCGATCGTGTTGTAGCCCCAGTAGTTCGACAGCCCCTTGTCCTGCAGGGTCGAGTCGTTGACGAACTGGTGCACGGGCATCAGCTCGATCGCCGTGATCCCCAGTTTCTGCAGGTGGGCGATGACCGCGGGGTGGGCGAGCCCGCCGTACGTTCCGCGCAGGTTCTCGGGCACGTCGGGGTGCAGCTCGGTGAGGCCCTTGACGTGCGCCTCGTAGATGACCGTGTCCTTGTACGGGATGCGCGGGGCGTTGTCGCCGGTCCAGTCGAAGAACGGGTTCACGACGACGCCGTGCATCATGTCGGCAGCCGAGTCGTCGTCGTTGCGCCCGTCCTCGTCGCCGAACGGGTAGGAGAACAGCGACTGCCCCCAGCGGATGTCGCCGGCCGTCGCCTTCGCGTACGGGTCGAGCAGCAGCTTCGACGGGTTGAAGCGCAGGCCCTTTGCCGGATCCCACGGGCCGTGCACGCGGTAGCCGTACCGCTGGCCGGGCTGCACGCCGGGGAGGTAGGCATGCCAGACGTAGGCATCCACCTCGGTGAACTCGACGCAGGTCTCGGTGCCGTCTTCGGCGATCAGGCACAGTTCGACACGTTCGGCGCCCTCGCTGAACAGGGCGAAGTTGGTGCCGTTGCCGTCGAAGGTCGCGCCGAGCGGATACGCGGTGCCCGGCCAGGTCTGCGGACCGGCCGGAGTCGTCTCGGCCATCAGGAGGCGCCGTTGCGGGTCGCGGTGCCGGTCCCGGCGTCCTCGTCGACACCGTCGAGCACCCAGCCCTCGTCGCTCTCGCGGAGGTCGAACGTCGCGTGCCGCCCGGAGTCCGACCGGGCGCGCACCCGCCAATAGCGGGTGCCGTCGATGTCGGCGCACTTCGGGTCGCCCATGACGCGGAATCGCGAACCGCCGCTGAGGAGGCGCACGGGAGCGTCGCGGACGAACCAGACGGAGATCGCCGATCCCGTGCGCGACGGATGCAGGAGGGTCATCGCGGGCCTCAGCGGACGAGGGAGAGCGCGAAGGCGACGGCGGATGCGGCGGCACTGCCGATGATCGTCCAGAGCATCGTCCGCACGCCGCGAGGAGCGCCCGGGGATTCGTCGACCCCGCCGTCGATGACGGCGCGCGCCGAGTCGAGATCCCCGAACGATCCGAGCGCCCGGCCGCGGGCGCTCCTCGCGTGGTAGACGCCGTCGAGCCTCTCGACCATCCCGGCATATTCCGTCCCCTCGGGACTTTCCGGCCCCTCGGAAGGGCCGCGGCGAGAGGCCACCCACAAGCCCGTCGCCGGGCTCATCCAGCGGACCTCGGAACGGCCGGCGGGGGTGTCTCCGAGAGTGCCGTCGCCGACCACGGAGAGCTGAAGTGTCATGCCAGGACGCTATGTCGGACGGGCGACCGGACCGGGGGTCTTGACACGTCCGACGGCGGTGATTAGGCCGGCGGGTCCTTCTCCGGCGGCTCCGGCGTGAGCACGAGACCGCCCGGCGAGTTGGCCGACTTGGTGAGGATCTGCACCCACTGCGCGTTGAGCCGCGGCTGGCGCCCGCCGAAGTACTCGAAGGTCAGCGGGATCGACGGCGCGAGCCAGATCGAGGTGCGCCCGAACCCGCTGCGCGACGGCTCCGTCCAGGTGAACGAGAAGTGCTCGCCGCGGCGCAGCTTCGACCAGATGACCACCTGGAGGTGGGCGAGGATGCGGTCGTCGAACGAGACGGCGAGTTTGGAGTCGTACGTCAGGGTGCCCATCGTTCGAAGGATATCCCGACGCGCCGGATCGCCGCGCGGGTCCCGGGGGGGCTTCTGCGCGTGGAGGGCGGCGTAGTATACGCAGACGATGGACGATCTGTCCGCAGTTGACCGCAACCCGAATGCGGCCGAATCTGGTTCGGTGCATGAGGGCGATCAGCCGCGTTCCGCGGCCGAACTGGCGGGCCAGCTCCGCCGCGCCTTCGTCGCAGGCGAGCTGACGGCCTACTTCCAGCCGCAGTACGACCTCAAGACCGGCCGCGTCGTCGCCGTCGAGGCGCTCTGCCGCTGGCAGCATCCCCAGGACGGCCTCCTGCTGCCGGGGCGCTTCATCGACATCGCCGAGCGGTACGGCCTCATCGCCGACCTCGGCCGGTACATGCTCGAGGAGTCGGGGCGCCAGGTCGCCGACTGGAACCGGCGGGGCGTCTCGATGAGCGTCTCCATCAACGTCTCGCCCTCCGAGCTCACGCCGGAGTTCGCGGCGGCCGTGCTCGGCCGGCTGCGGGAGTTCGACCTCCCTCGGGGAGCGGTCACCGTCGAGATCATCGAGTCGCCGGAGATCCTCTACTCCGCCGAGGAGTTCGCGACGCTCAACGCCCTGATCGACGGCGGCGTCGGCGTCTCGATCGACGACTTCGGCACCGGGTCGACCTCACTCGAGCTCGTGCGCCGGCTACCGCTCACCGAGGTGAAGATCGACAAGTCGCTCGTGCAGGATCCGAGCGACGACGTGGATGCCCTCGTGCGCGAGTGCCTCG
>CAZPJC010000021.1:10066-13596 GCA_964586645.1 uncultured Schumannella sp. | reverse complement strand
CGCCTCCGAGGACGACGAGGGTTAGATCCCGTACTGGTCGTCGGGCGAGAGCTCGGAGTGGGCCTCCGACTCGGTCGAGGGCACCGCGTCGCCGCCGACGTCGATCTGCGACCAGGTCACCGGCATGCCGGGCGAGAACAGGATGTCGATGCCCGGCCCGCCCCGCAACGGGGGGATGTTCACATATCCGCCGCCCGCCTTGATCGCCTCGAGGATCTGGTTCTTCAGGTCGGTCACCGGCTCCGGGAGGAAGTAGTCTCGCCCGTCAACGGTCAGCCGGTTCACAATCGCCACGTCGTCAGGGTACACAGGGTGCCCGTTCTGCCCCGTAGGATCGCGTCGATGGGACATCTGCACTACGGTTCGCCCGCGACCTCCTTCGAGATCGACGACCGCACGCTCACGCACGTCGAACTCGTCGTGCTCGCCAAGCTCCGCCGCAACGAGAGCTTCGCCCTCACCATCGACGGCGCGAAGGGCGCACGGCAGACGGTGTGGGTCAACGCCTCCTCGACGCTGCGGTTCGAGCTGGGCAGCGCCGTGACCGAGATCAACCGCGCCTGGCTCGACGAGCTGATCGACTCGGCGAACACGACCACGGGCATGCGCATCCTCCCCGAGCCCGACGGCTCGCCCGCCACCTGACCGCCGACACTCTCCCGGCGTAGCCTGGCGCCATGGAGCGTCACGAGTTCGATCTCATCGTCATCGGCGCCGGCGCGGTCGGCGAGAACGTCGCGGACCGCGCGGTGCAGGGCGGCCTGCGGGTCGCGATGGTCGAGGCCGAGCTGGTCGGCGGCGAGTGCTCCTACTGGGCCTGCATGCCCTCGAAGGCCCTGTTGCGGGCGGGGGCGGTGACCCGCGCGGCCCGCGCGGTGCAGGGCGCGGGGTCCGTCGGCGACGTCGACCCGTCGGCGGCGTTCGCACGCCGGGACGCGATCACCCACGACTGGGACGACGCGTCGCAGGTCGAATGGGCGACCGGCGCGGGGATCGTCGTGGTGCGCGGGCACGCCCGGTTCACCGGCGAGAAGCGGATCGTGGTGACCGCTCCGGACGGCACGGAGTCGGAGTACGTCGCGACCCACGCCGTCGCGGTGGCGACCGGCAGCGCGGCACTGCTGCCCGACATCCCGGGGCTGCGGGACCTGAACCCGTGGACGAGCCGCGACGCGACGAGCGCGAAGGCGGCACCGGCGAGCCTGGCGATCCTCGGCGGCGGGGTCGTCGGCGCCGAGATGGCGACGGCCTACGCCGACTTCGGCACGCACGTGACGCTCATCGCGCGCAGCGGGCTGCTCGGCGGGCAGGAGCCGTTCGCCGGCGACCGGGTCGCGGCGGCGCTGCGGGAGCGGGGCGTCGACATCCGCACCGGTGTCGAGGCGACCGCGGCGCGGGCCGAGGGCTCCGACAAGGTGCTCGAACTGTCCGACGGGTCCGAGGTGCGCGCCGCCGAGGTGCTCGTCGCCGTCGGCCGCGTCGCCCGCACCGGCGACCTCTGCGTCGAGACGATCGGGCTGGAGCCCGGCGCCTGGCTCGAGACCGACGACACGCTGCGGGTCGCCGGATACGACTGGCTGTACGCCGTCGGCGACGTCAACCACCGGGCGCTGCTCACCCACCAGGGCAAGTACCAGGGGCGCGCGGCGGGCGACGTGATCGCCGCCCGGGCGAAGGGCGACCGCGTCGACGACGCCCCGTGGGGCCGGCACGTCGCGACCGCCGACCACGCCGCGGTTCCGCAGGTGACCTTCACCGACCCGGAGGTGGCGTCGGTCGGGCTCACCGCCGCCGCCGCCGAGAAGGCCGGCCACCGCATCCGCGTGCTCGACTACGACCTGTCCTGGCTGGCCGGGGCGAGCGTGCAGGCCGACGACTACGCCGGCTGGGCGCGCGCGGTCGTCGACGAGGACCGCGGGGTGCTGCTCGGGATGACGCTCGTCGGGCCCGGCGTCGGGGAGATGATCCACGCCGCGACGGTCGCGATCGTCGGCGAGGTGCCGCTCGACCGGCTGTGGCACGCCGTGCCGTCGTACCCGACGCTCAGCGAGGTGTGGCTGCGGCTGCTGGAGAGCTACGGGCGCTGACGCCTCGCCCGGCCCCGCTCACTCCGAGATCCGGTTGCGCCCGGCGCGCTTGGCCCGGTACATCGCCGCGTCGGCCGCCTCGAGCAGACCCGCGCGCGGCGCCCCCGCCTCGGCGACGACGAACCCGCACGATGCCGTCAGCGTGACGATGTGCGTGCCGACGATGATCGGCACCGCGACCGCCGCGACGATGCGGGACGCGAGTCCCGGGACGTCGAAGCCGCTCACGCCGTCGCAGAGCACGACGAACTCGTCGCCGCCGAGCCGCACGACGACGTCGTGGGCGCGCGCGTGGGCGAGCAGCCGGCGGGCGACCTCGAGGATGACCGCGTCCCCGACGTCGTGGCCGTGGTCGTCGTTGATGCGCTTGAAGTCGTCGAGATCGACGAAGAGCAGAGCCTTGCCGTCGAGTCCGACCGGGCCGGGGGTCCCGAGGCGCTCGACGAGGTAGCGGCGGTTGTGCAGGCCGGTGAGCGCGTCCCGCATCGCGAGTTCGGCGAGCCGCGCCTCGGCCCGGTGGTGCAGCGCGACCTGGAGCTCCCGGCCCAGTTCGGCCGCCTCCTCGCGAACCTCGCCCCAGGGCTCGGAGCGCCCGCGCACGCTCTGCCGCCAGGCCGAGAAGGACGTGCGCGGCGAGAGCCCGTCGGGCCGGTTGGTCATCCCCGGGTCGCCGAGCCAGGCCACCTCGCGGGCGACCTCGCCGCGGAAGAACACGAGGCAGTCGCCGTCGCCGTCGAGCGGGACGACCAGCAGCCCGGCGACGCCGGGAAGCAGCTGGGCGAGGTCGGGGCGGTCGGCGGCGAGGCGGTCCGACGCGAACGCGCCGGCACCGAGCCGGTCGAGCACCCGATCGAACACCGGCCGCGGCGGCACCCGTCCGGCGACGCGCGCGCGTCCGTCGATCCGCACGACGACGCCGTCGGCGGGCACGAGGTCGAGAACCGTGCGCCGCCCGCCGAGCAGGGCGCCGGGGATGTCGTCGGACGCGTAGAGCGGCGCGAGCAGCGCGGACCGCCGCTCGCGCACCTCGACGGTGTGCCGGAGCGCCTCGATCTGCCCGATCGAGGCGAGCTGCATCGAGATCTGGGTGGTCAGCACCTCGAGCGCCCGACGCAGCAGCACCGGCAGGCGGCGCTCGGTGCGGTGCGCGCAGGTCACCATCCCGACGAGCCGCCCCTGGTCGACGAGCGAGAACGAGACCGTCGAGGCCTGCCCCATGTTGCGCATGTACTGCAGGTGGTACGGCGAGACGCTCCGCAGTTCGGCCTGCGAGAGGTCGAGCGCGCGCACGTTCCCGTCGTACGCCGACCCCTCGAGCGCGAGCAGCGGGATGCCGGGGTCCGACGTGCTCACGATGGCCCGGCAGAGCTTGGTGAGGTAGAGCTGCCGCGCCTGCGGCGGGATGTCCGACGACGGGAAGTGCAGGCCGAGGTACGGCTCGAG
>CAZPJC010000021.1:0-9966 GCA_964586645.1 uncultured Schumannella sp. | reverse complement strand
GTTGCCCGCCTCCGCGATGGGCCGGCCGAGCCATTCCCGGGCGTTCTCGCTCGCCACGACGACGACCGCGGTCTGCGGGTCGACGCCGAGCAGCGTGCCGTGCGACTGGACGAGACCGGGCGTGCGGATGGGCTCCGCGGCGCACTCCGCGAGCCGACGCAGTTCGTCGACGTCGACGGCGAGGTCGGCGGGATCCACAGCGTCTCCGTCACCCGGTCGGGTCAAGGGGTGGGATGACCGGGATTCCACGGTAGCCAGGGCTCGGCATCGACAGAAATCGGGGGCCCCACGCGGGGGTGGGGGTTGACTTTTCGGGTCTCGTTCCAGGCCTCCCGGCACGGAGTCAACCCCCGGTGGGCGGAGCGAGCGGGGACGTATCGTCGGATGAGCGCGACCGGTCTTGTTCCCCCGAATGACCGGTGGGCCGGGTGGTACCCGGTTCGGGGCGTCCTCGACTCCCCCCAGTTCCGAGGTAGAGCGCCCCCGCGCGGTGGAGGGGGACTCGCCGACGCGTCGTTATCAAGCCGATACCTGTTACGGGCCACCTGCGGCGTGTGGCCCTTGAATCGCGTCGCGAGGGCTCGCTATCGTGGGCAGGCGCCACTCGGGCGCCCGCCGATAGAAGAAAGGAGCCGGCAGATGTTGAACGCAGATCTCGGTGCGATCCGCACCACGGGGATGATCCCCACGCGCAACGCCGGCTTCGTCGGCATCCTCACCGCGCGACTCGGCTAACAGGGAAACCTCCCTCGCCGCCGGTCACGGTGGCGATGCTGATGAAGCCCGATCCGGGCTCGGTCTCGATATACCGAGCGCCCGGATCGTCGTCCCGTCACGACTCGTCGGCTCCAGCCGGGCCGCACGTGGTCGACCACGAAACGCGCCGCCACAAGCGGCATCCGGTCACTGCTGTGAGGAAACACACCATGTCCACCACCCTGTCCACCCATCCGCCGCAACCCGCCGTGCCGCAGCCCCCGCACGTCGACGCCCCGGTTCTGCGACCCACGTCGCGTCCGAACCTCGTCGACCGCCTGGCGCTCCGCCTCGGCCTGTGGCTGGTCACCTACGGCCGGCGCAGCTACGCGCAGGCCCCTCGGGAGCGGCGTCGTCACCGTCGCGTCGAGGTCGTCATGCCCGATCGCGCCTGGAGCGCCTCCTGGCTGCCGCGGCCCGGCGCATGAGCGACGTCGTCGGAATCACCCTCACCGGAATGTCCCGGGACCCCGGCGGTCCCGGGACATTCCCGTCTCTCACGCCGTAGTGGCCGCCTCGTGCCCCTGCCGGTTCGCCCAGACGGCATCCATGTTCGCGAGCGCCCAGTCCTCGAGCGCGCGCAGCGGCTCCTGCAGCGAGCGCCCGAGCGGCGTGAGCTCGTAGTCGACGCGCGGCGGGATCTCGGGGTAGACGGTGCGCGTCACGAACCCGTCGCGTTCGAGCGATCTGAGCGTCTGCGTCAGCATCTTCTGCGAGATGCCGCCGACCCGTGCGGCGAGCGCCGAGAAGCGCTGCGGTCCCGGGTCGAGCGCGCCGACGATGAGGACCGTCCACCGGTCGCCGATGCGGTCCAGCAGACGCCGGCTCGGGCAGTCCAGCCGGTAGGGGTCCCACGGGATGACGCTCATCGCGGTGCCTCTCTTACTTCGAAGTGCGTACTTCCCGGGCCGGAGCGCGTGACGTACGGTGGATTGGTTACTGAAAGAGAGTAAAGGGAATCACCATGGCACGCATCACCATCCTCGGCGGCACCGGATACGCGGGCGCGGCGATCGTCGCGGAAGCCGCCAAGCGCGGACACGACGTCACCGCCGTCAACCGCTCGGCCGTCGACGCCCCCGTCGCGGGGGTCGACTACGTCACCGGCTCGGCCCTCGACGCGAGCGTGCTCGACGCCGTGCTCGCCGGTCGGGACGCCGTCGTCGTCGCCCTCTCGCCGCGCGGCGACATGGCCGGCAAGGTCGAGCCCATCGTCGAGGACCTCATCGCCCGGCTCACCGGAACGCCGACCCGGCTCGGCTACGTCGGCGGCGCCTCGTCGCTCCACGTCGAGGAGGGCGGCCCGCGCCTCTGGGACGTCTCGCACGAGCAGCTTCCGGCCGACGTCAAGCCCGAGATCGAGACCGGACTCACCGCACTCGAGCTGCTGAAGGGCAGCCCGGAGGGCCTCGACTGGTTCTACGTCAGCCCGCCCGCCGACTTCGGCTCGTGGCTCGGCACCGCGTCGAAGGGCAGCTACCAGCTCGGCGGCGACGTGCTGCTGCGGGATGCCGACGGCAACTCGACGATCTCGGCGGCCGACCTCGCCCTCGCGATCGTCGACGAGATCGAGACCCCCGCGCATCACCGCGCGCGCTTCACCGCCATCCACTGACCCGTCCGCCGCCCCGACCCCGGGGGCGGAGCGGTCAGGGTCCGCTCCGGCCCCCGGTAGGCTGCCTCGGGGTACGACAGAGGTGGCGTGCCGGAAGGAACACAGCACGCCGTGAGCAAGCCGATCGTCCTCATCGCCGAAGAACTCTCCCCCGCGACGGTCGAGGCGCTGGGACCCGACTTCGACATCCGGAACGTCGACGGCACCGACCGCGGGGCGCTGCTCGCCGCGCTGGCCACCGCGCACGCGGTGCTGATCCGCTCGGCCACCCAGATCGACGCCGAGGCCATCGCCGCCGCGCCGTCGCTCAAGGTCGTCGCCCGCGCCGGCGTCGGCCTCGACAACGTCGACATCGCCGCCGCGACGACCGCCGGCGTGATGGTCGTGAACGCCCCGACCTCGAACGTCATCAGCGCCGCCGAGCTCACGATCGGCCACATCCTGTCGCTCGCCCGGCACATCCCGGCGGCCCACGCGTCGCTCGCGGCGGGCGAGTGGAAGCGCTCCAAGTTCACCGGCGTCGAGCTGTACGAGAAGCGCGTCGGCATCATCGGCCTCGGCCGCATCGGCGCGCTCATCGCGGCGCGGCTGCAGGCCTTCGGAGTCGAGATCGTCGCCTACGACCCGTACATCACCGAAGCCCGCGCCCAGCAGCTGGGGGCGACGCTGCTGCCGCTCGACGAGCTCCTGCGCACGAGCGACTTCGTCACGATCCACATGCCGAAGACCCCGGAGACCACCGGGATGATCGGCGCGGCGCAGCTGACGAGCATGAAGAAGACCGCCTACGTGATCAACGTCGCGCGCGGCGGGCTCATCGACGAGCAGGCCCTCGCGGACGCCCTGACGGCCGGCGAGATCGCCGGGGCCGGCATCGACGTGTTCACCTCCGAGCCGCCGACGGACGACGTGCTGACCTCCGCCCCGAACATCGTCGTCACGCCGCACCTCGGCGCCTCGACCGACGAGGCCCAGGAGAAGGCCGGCGTCTCGGTCGCCCGCTCGGTGCGGCTCGCCCTCGACGGCGAACTCGTGCCCGACGCGGTCAACGTCGCCGGCGGCGTCATCGCGCCCGAGGTGCGCCCCGGCATCCCGCTCATGGAGCACCTCGGCCAGCTGTTCGCCGGCCTCGCCGACGCCCCGCTGTCGAGCATCGACGTCGAGGTGCGCGGCGAGATCGCCGAACTCGAGGTCGGCGTGCTGCGGCTCGCGGCGCTCAAGGGCGTCTTCTCGCAGGCCGTGACGGAGACCGTCTCCTACGTCAACGCCCCCCTCCTCGCCGAGCAGCGCGGCATCACGGTGCGGCTCACGACCGACCCGGTCGCGGAGGACTACCGCAACGTGCTGAGCATCAAGGGCACGACGACCGACGGCAAGAGCCTCTCGGTGTCCGGCACGCTGGCCGGCACGAAGCAGGCGGAGAAGATCACCGAGATCAACGGCTACGACATCGAGGTCCCGGTCGGCCGGCACCTCGTCGTCATGGAGTACACCGACCGGCCGGGCATCGTCGCGATCTACAGCAAGGCCCTCGGGGATGCCGCGATCAACATCGCCGGCATGCAGATGGCCCGTCGCGGCCGGGGGGCCGACCAGCTCTCCGTGCTGACCCTCGACTCGGCGGTGCCCGAGGCGATCCTCGCGGGCATCCAGACGGATGTCGACGCCTCGGTGCTGCGCCAGGTGGAGATCGTCGACCTGTAGGCCGCGCGGCTCTACGCCGCCGAGCGGCACCTGTCCAGTCCTACCCCCGAGGCCTGCGACCCGGCAGGGTGAGGGGGTGGCGTTCGTCGACGATCTCAGCGCGTGGGTCGCGCGGCAGCGCTGGTACGCCGGGAAAGGCCACGAGCCCCGCCTGCGCATCCTCGACGCCCAGCCCGCCCCGGGCGCCACGCGCTACCTGCTCATGGACGACGCGGGCAACCTCCCGACGCTCTACCAGATGCCGGTCGCGCTCTCGGACGAGACCGTCGCGGCCGACGCGACCGTCGCCGAGGACGCCGCCGGGCACCTGATCGACGCCACCCGGTCCCCGGCCTTCGTCACGGGGCTGCTCGCCGAGATGGGCGTCGACACCTCGCGGATCACCGGCAGCCGCGTGTTCGCGGGCGAGCAGTCGAACACCTCGATCGTGTTCGACGAGGACGGCGAGCCGACGATCATCCTCAAGCTGTTCCGCACCCTCCACCACGGCGAGAACCCCGACGTCACCGTGCAGCGCGCCCTGAGCGACGCCGGCTCGCCGTTCGTGCCCCGGTTCTACGGAAGCCTCGAGGGCGAATGGCCGGACGCGGGGCGCCCGTCCCGGGTCGCCCGCGGAACGCTCGGCTTCGCGCAGGAGTTCCTGCCGGGGGCGCGCGACGGCTGGTCGATCGCCGTCGAGGCGGCACGGGACCAGCGCGACTTCACCGACGCCGCCCGCGACCTGGGCACCGCGGTGGCGGGCGTGCACGCGGCCCTCGCCGCCGCGCTCACCTCGCGCCCCGGTCGCCGGTCCGACGCCGACGCGGCGGTCGCGGCGTGGCGCCGGCGCCTGGCGATCGCCGCGGCCGAGGCGCCGGGCGTCGCCGAACGCCGGGACGCGATCGACGAGGTCTACCGGGCGGCGTTCGACCGCCGCTGGCCGCGGCTCCAGCGCATCCACGGCGACCTCCACCTCGGACAGGTGCTCGCCGTGCCCGGACACGGCTGGCGGATCGTCGACTTCGAGGGCGAGCCGCTGCGCCCGATGACGGAGCGGGACGTGCCCGACCTCCCCTTGCGCGACGTGGCCGGGATGCTGCGCTCCTTCGACTACGCGAGCGCGGTGGGCGGCGGGCCCGACGCGGCGGGCTGGGCGGCGGAGTGCCGCGCGGCCTTCCTCGACGCCTACGCGGCCGGGAGGCGGTCGAAGACCCCGCACGACGAGCACCTGCTGCGCGCGCTCGTGCTCGACAAGGCCGTCTACGAGTCGATCTACGAGGCGCGGAACCGCCCCGACTGGCTCGCGATCCCGCTCGCCGGGATCGACGCGGCGCTCGGCTGAGGTCTCGACACGCGCCCTGCGGGCGCTACTCGACCACCGAGGGCGCGCGAGCGGCGGGCGCTACTCGACCACCGAGGGCTCGGTCGGCTCGAGGACGAGGAACAGCGACCCGTAGGCGGGCAGGCTCACGGCGAAGCTCAGCAGGTCGTCGACCCGCGCGATCGTCTCGCCCGACGCCGCCGATACGACGTCGGCGTGCGCGACGAGGTGCGACGAGTGGACCGTGCCCTCGACCGGCTCGGCCGAGAAGTTGAGCACCGTCACCTGCACCCGGGCGTCGGCGTTCGGGTCCCCGTCGTCGAGCCGGTGCACGAGCACGAGCATCGCGGGGTCGGCGACCTCGGGGATGTCGACCTGCGACGCCGTCGCGATGCCGCTCTCCCGGCGCACCTCGAGGATGCCCGCGAGGTGGGAGACGAAGGAGTCCGGGTCGTCGAGCTGCGCGGGCAGCGGCCCGTAGAGCGCGCGTCCGCGCGGCATGCCCGCCGCGGACCGGGTCGCCTCGGGCGCCGCGTCGAGGAGATCGTGGGCGCCGCGCTCGATCCAGCGCGTGTCGCCGGTCGCGACGAGATCCGCGACGTCGGTCTCGGGCAGCGTCAGCATCCCGGTGAGGTCCCAGCCCGACAGGGCGAAGACGCCGGGCTGCCAGGCGTTGTAGGCGCACAGCAGCAGATGGGCGTCGCGGATGCCCGGGATGTCGGCATCCGTGATGTCGTCGAGGCGCGTGATCCCGCGCGTCGCCGCGATGAGCGAGGTCGACGTGCAGGCGATGCCGTTCTGCGTGAAGATGCGGTTGTAGTCGGCCTCCCCCGTCAGCTTCTCGGTGAGGTCGGCCCGGATCTCCTCCGCGAGCTGCCCGCCGGGCACCTCCCGCAGCCGGAAGCGGTACTTGTCGTCGCGGTGGCTCGTCCAGTGCACGAGCTCGTAGGTGAGCTCGTCGTGGTTCTGCAGCCCGTGCACGAGCGCCACCGGCGCGACGCCGAGTTCGAGCGACGTGTTGAGCGCGAGGCGCAGGAACTCCGTCTGCCCCGTCGCGAGCGCGTGCTGGTACCCGGGCCGTCCGATGAAGTCGTAGGAGAGGTCGGCCCCCACCGCCCCGGTGTCGCGGATGTCCTCGATCGCGAGGTTGAGCTCCTGGAACGTGAAGCCGCCGACCTTGCGCACCATCCCCGCGATGATGTGGTTCGCGGCGTGCGAGAGCGGATGCCCCTCCGACCAGGCCGGGAGTCCCTCCGCGCTCTTCTCGACGCCGAGGAAGCCGTTCGCGTCGAGACGCAGGGCGCTCGTGCCGAGTTCGCCGAGCGAGTGCAGCGCGTCGCCGATCACCAGCCGCATCCCGGCGAAGGTCGGGTCGAGCCAGTTGATCGACGGCTGGCCCTGCTTGAAGTAGTGGAGGTACACCCAGCGGCGGCTGATGCCGTCGGTGCCGACCGCGGGCGCCGTGACGCTCCAGTTCGTCTCCTTGACGCCCGGCGTGTAGAAGATCACGCGCTGCAGCGCCCCGATGATGTAGCCGCGCTCGGCCAGCTCCTGCTCGGTCGCCGGGTCGAGGTTGACCGCGTCGGACCCCTCCGGCACGTCCGGGAGGAGGCCCCAGTCCTCCCGCGGGATCTCGACCATGTGGTAGATCCCGGGATAGTCGCGGTAGCCCATCTCGGCGAGCCGGAAGTCGGCGCCCTTGCCGGTGTGGCCCGGCACGATGTCGTCGATGACGCTGCCGCCGTGCGCCTCCGCGACGTCGCAGAGCAGGCGGAACTCGTCCTCGGTGCCGAACGCGGGATCGATCTGGGTGCTGATCCGGTCGAAGTGACCGTCGACGCTCGGGGTCTCCTGCCAGCCGGTGATGCCGCCGGCGCTCTTCACCGGACCGGTGTGGATCGCGGTGATGCCGATCCGCTCGAACGCCGCCCAGAGCTCGTCGTCGCCGAGGGCCGCGAGGAACGACTGCCCCGGCCTCGTGATGAGCGAGAGCGGATACGCGGTGAACCACACGTCGCTCATCGCGATCGCCCGGCGGGCGTCGGGCCGCGCATACGGGTTGCGCCACATCGCGGGCTGGCCCGAGAGCTGGCGCGCGAGCACGTCGGCGTCCTTGAGCATCGACCGCTGGACGAGCCATTCGACGTACGACGGATTCGTGCCATTCGCCGTGCGCGGGTCGGTCGTGTTCCGGCGGAGGCCGTCGCGGCGGAACTGGTCGCGCGGCCTCAGCCGACGCGGCCGCGCCGGGTAGCGCTGCTCGTCGTAGCTGATCTCCGGCTCGGGCTCGACGGGTACGGCGTCCGGATCGGCGGCGAGGTCGCGGATCCCGGAGAGGTCGATCGGACCCGTGTAGAGGTGCTCGGGGGGCTCCACGTCGGACGGCATGCTCCGACGCTACGCGTCCGGCGGCCGTCGAGCAGACGCTGGCGGGCGGGCGACGAAGCGACTAAGGGACCCGGCGGCGGTCGCGGAGGTCGTCCGCGGTCAGGGGAGGAGGTCGTCGTCCTGCCGCGCGGCGAGAACGGCGTCCAGCACGAGGGGGAGGAGGAGGAAGCGCGGCGACCGCGGGTCGCTGTCGACGACGGCGATCTGGGCTCGAGTCGCCGCCATCATGAGGGCGACATCGGCCAGATCGGCGTGAGCGTCCACGCGCACGATCGCGCCGACACGGGTGGTGTCGTCGTCGAGCAGGTCGCCGATGGTGGGCACGCGCCCGTCGGCGGGCGTCTCGGCCGTGTCGCGCAGCAGCAGCCGCAGGACGTCGGGCGCGGCGATGACGGCGGCGGGAGTGCCGTCGTCATCGGCGAGCACGAGCGCGCCGAGTCGGCTCCTGGCGATGAGGCGGGCCGCGACCACGGCCGGCGTCAGCCGGTTGACCGTGGGCATCGAGATCTGAAGCTCGGAGGCGAGCATGCTGCTCCTTCGGGGTCGGTGACGGGGGTGCCGACCAGGCTTCCCGGCTCACCGCGACCTCCGTCCCCGGGTGGCCGATCAGTTGATCATATGCAACACTTGCACGATGCAACAACCGTGGGCCGCGCAGCCTCTCGACACCGGCGCCATCGCCGTGGCGCTGTCGCGGGACCCCGAGGACGCCACCTTGACCGCCTCGCGAGCACTCCTGGGCGTGGTCGCGCGATCCGTCTCGGAGGTCCTCGAGCTGGTGACCCTCCCGCAGTTCCGGATCCTCGTCGTGATCGCGAGCTCCGGCCCGCTGCGGATGAGTGACATCGGAAAGCGGGTCGGCGCGACACCGTCGACACTGAGCCGCATGATCGACAGGCTCGAGAGCGGGGGGTGGGTGCGGCGCGAGCACAGCCCCGACAGCCGTCGGGAGATCCTCATCCATCTCACCGCCCACGGCGAGCAGGTCGTCGCACACGTCACCGAGCGGAGGCGGCGCGAGATCGCCGAGATCCTCGACCAGCTAAAGCCCGACGATCGCGTCGCCGTCGGCCGGGCCTTCGCGTTGTTCGCCGCCGCGGCCGGTGAACCGCTCCCCGAGGACGTGATCGTTCTTGGCATCTGAGTTCCCCCCGCCCTCGCCCGACGGTCAACGGCGCTCGTCGGGCGGGCCTCCCACCTGCACCGTCTCGCCGCGGGGCCGCGAGTGGATCGCCGAGCGGGACGGCGACCTCGTCTTCGCGGGGTCCAGCCCCATCGACGCCGCGCACCACGCGCGCCTCGATCTCGCCGAGCGCGGCGGCGGCCTGCTCGTGGTCCTCGACTCCGCCGGGCGCCACTTCAAGCGATTCGTGGTCGACGCCTCGTCCTGACCCGGCGTGGTCCATTCTTGAGGAGTGCGCGGATTCGCAGGGTGGCTGTTCGGCATCGCGGCCCAGCAGCCCGGTGAGTACCGCCGGCTGCGCCGCATCCGCTCCCGCATCTACCGCCGGGTCGCCCCGCTCCGGGCGGAGGTGCTGCGCAGCGCCGAGCCGATCCCGTTCGACGAGCTGCCGCGCTCCGCGTTCCGGCCGATCGCCCCGGGCCGCAGCTGGGGCGGCGTGCTCGACTGCGCCTGGCTGCACCTGACCGGCGACGTGCCGGCGGGCGTCGAGAATCCCGTCGTGATGCTCGGCCTGCGCGGCGAGGGGCTCGTCTACGACGCCGAGGGCACGATCCTGGATGCCGTCACCACGGTGTTCCAGCACGGCGACCTCCCGCACAGCGGGGGCCGCTTCCGCCCGGTGCGCCGGGTCGACCTCTCCGGCCGCACGGTCGAGCTCTTCGCCGACGTCTCGCACAACGGGTTCCTCATCTACCCGGTCGGGCACGGCGTCTTCCGGGGTGCGCATCTGGCGACGCGCGACGACGAGGCGTTCGCGTTGTACTACGACTACCTGACGCTCACGGTGCTCGCCGATGCGACCGAGGACGTCGCCCTGAAACGGGATCTCCGCCGCGATCTCGACATCGCCTGGGCGAGGTTCCGGACCGACGACATCCCGGCCGCCCGCGCGGCGCTCGCCCCCGCCCTCGCGGCGCCCTCGACCGACGACTTCCTCTACAGCGCCGTCGGCCACGGGCACCTCGACATGGCCTGGCTCTGGCCGCTGCGCGAGACCCGGCGCAAGGCCGCGCGCACCTA
>CAZPJC010000020.1:0-23440 GCA_964586645.1 uncultured Schumannella sp. | reverse complement strand
TACCAGCCGCTCGGCGTCGTGCTCGCCGTCATGCCGTGGAACTACCCGCTCTGGCAAGTGATCCGGTTCGCCGCCCCCGCACTCATGGCGGGCAACACCGGCGTGCTCAAGCACGCCTCCAACGTGCCGCAATCGGCGCTCTACCTCGACGCGCTGTTCACGCGCGGCGGGTTCCCCGAAGGGGCCTTCACGACCCTGCTGATCGGTTCGGCCGAGGTCAAGGCAGTCATCGAAGACCCGCGCGTGCGCGCCGTCACCCTCACCGGCTCCGAGCCCGCGGGCCGCTCCGTCGCCTCGACCGCCGCCGCTCAGGTGAAGAAGTCGGTGCTTGAGCTCGGCGGGTCCGACCCGTTCATCGTCATGCCGAGCGCCGACCTCGACGCCGCCGTGGCGACCGCCGTCACGGCGCGCACCGTCAACAACGGACAATCCTGCATCTCGGCGAAGCGGTTCCTTGTGCACGACGCCGTCTACGACGACTTCGTGCCGCGATTCACGGCCGCGATGGCGGCGCTTCGCGTCGGCGACCCGCTCGAGGAATCCACCCAGGTGGGTCCCATCGCCACCGCGTCGGGTCGCGAAGAACTCGCCGAACTCGTCGACGACGCCCGCGCGAAGGGCGCCGACATCCTCACCGGGGGCACCGCCACCGCCGGTCCCGGCTGGTACTACCCCCCGACCGTCGTGGCGAACGTCACTCCCGCGATGCGGCTGCACCTCGAAGAGACGTTCGGACCCGTCGCGACCGTCTACCGGATCGCCGACATCGACGAGGCGATCGCCCTCGCCAACGTGACCGACTTCGGGCTCTCGTCGAGCGTCTGGACGACCGACGCCGCCGAACGCGCGCGATTCGAACGCGACATCGAAGCCGGCGCGGTGTTCGTCAACGGAATCACGATCTCCTACCCCGAGCTGCCCTTCGGCGGCATCAAGAACTCCGGTTTCGGCCGCGAACTCGCCGCCGCCGGCATCCGCGAGTTCTGCAACCTCAAGACCGTGTGGGAAGCGTGAGCCGACACGAAAGCTTCGAAAGCAGCAACCCTCGCTCGAGGTGCCACAGCTCGAGCGGAACGTAGCGGACCGTTCGTTCGCCCTATCCCCAGCGAACGCTCATCTGACGGCGAAGGCAATTTCCGGGAAGGCGCGAGTGCCGAAGCTGCGGTCGTGAGCGCGGACGATGTCGAGGATGCGCGTGCTCACGTTGTCTCTGAGTTTGGGCACGAGACGGTGCAGATGGTCCCGTGCGCGTGCGTAGTCGGTCTCGGCGAGTGTGCGAATGATCACTTCGATGAGGTCGGGGTCGTCGAGGCGGCTGCAGAGTCCAGCGAATGTTTCGACATGGAAGGCGCTGGTGCCGGTGATGGAGTACTGGATGGCAATACGCAGCTCGCGGTGCCACAGGACCGGATCAAAGCCGACGAACTCGCCTTCAGCAATGCCCTCGAGGAGGCGGACGAGATGACGGCCGGCGTCGTGCGCGTGGCTTGCGCCAGTGCGCTGGAGGTAGTCGCAGGCGATCACGAATCGCACTCCGGTGACGTGGATCTCGCTGCTGTCGAGTTCGTGGAGGGTCAGTGCGCGGATGAGCGGCCATGCCTCCTCGTCCCAGTCGGCCCGGAGGCCGAGGATTCGCAGGTACGCCTCTGCCGCGGCGACCGCAACCTGCACCGGCGTCTGCGGGCTGGCCCGTGTGACGGGCGGGATGCTGTTGGGGTCGATGCGGATGTATCCGCTCAGGAACTCCAGCTGAGGTCTCACGTCACCTTGCGGGGTCTGCTGCCAGAGGTTCTTGATGAGCGGGACGAGTACGTGGGGGTGGTCGACGGATTCGAGCACGGCACGCAGTGAGGGCCAGTCCATCGTGAGGTCCGTCTGGGCCATGAGGCCGGCGAGGACGGAGGCTCCGTCGGCGCGTTGCCGTTCGCTCTCGCCCGCGAGCAACTGGCGGCTGTAGTCGAGGAGTTCACCGACGCGGGCGTTGATTCGTGCGCCGCGACGGGAAGTGGAGGCGATGAGCGTGGTGACATCGCGGACCCGGTCAGCGCGGAGGGCGATGGTGATCATCAGGTCGTGGGTCTCGTCGTCTTGCAGGTTGCGGGCGGCGAGTGTGGAGAACAGCGCGTTGATGTCCTCGGCCTTGATACGGCTCGGGTCGTGGGCGATGTGCCGCAGCAGCTGACGCGCCTGCTCGTGCCCGTCGCCGGATGCGAGCGGCGCGAGACGGAGCAACCGATGGCTGGCCATCCAGTCCCGTCGCTCGAGGTGTCCGGGGATGACCGCGGCAAGGAGTCCGGGCGGTAGCTGCGACTGCGTGAATCCCTCCAGGATGATCGTCTGCCGGGGGGTGAAGTCCCCGCGCTGCGCGGCAACCCCGATCGTGGCGAGTTCGGCCGTGAGCACCCGACGAACAATGGCGCCAATGGGCTCGGGAGAAGATAGGAGATCGTGCAGGACGTGATGCGAGACCCAGTCACGCGCATCAGGGCGGCGGAGGTCGAGCAGCCGTTGCAGTAGCGCGGCGGCATCGTCCTCGGCGAGCCCGGTCGTGAGGTAGACACCGACCGCGCTGTAGCGGGCCGCATCGATCAGCCGAAGAGCCTCGCCTGCGACAGCCTGCTCAAGCTCCCCCAATGTGCGCTCGGCCGCACCAGAATCGCCGGCTCGCACCCATTGCTGGGCGACGATGCGACCGAGGCCGCGGGCCGCGGTGAGCTCCTCAGAGTCATCGGCGTCGACTGCTCGGGACACTTCGCGGAGAAGATGCTCATCGCCGATCGCGTGCCACGACTCGGCCAGGTTCTCGAGCTCCAGCGTGCGCCGCCCGGCATCGGCGCGCGTCAGGGACGCGACCAGCGTGGCGCGCACGAGTCGGGGGGCCGTTGCGGCGAGTGTGCGCAGCAGCTCGTACAGACCCGCCCACACCTCTCCCGATGCACCTTCTTGAACCAGGCCCTCGACGGGATCCAGGTACTCCAGAGCCTCCGCGACGACATCGGGCGACCGCAGCGCGATGCGAGACAACCCCTCAAGCACCGCGATCGCGACGTTCGGCGCCGAGCGACGGCGCCACAACAGCAGCAGTTGGCTCACCGCATCCCCCGTGCTCTTGCCGGCGATCGCCGGGATCAGGCGGGACGCACGCTCGGCGGCCTCGTGGCTGATGTAGCGCAGACGGTGGCCCGTGGTGTCCAGCAGCGACGGGTGATGCGCCCACGCCGCTAGCGCGATCGAGTCCAATGAAGGCAGCTCGGCGGCGAGCAGGCTCTCGATCGCGGCACTGGCCGTGGCGTGCATCAGCGGGTTGTCGCCAGCCAGGATGAGGGTTTGCTCCAGTACCGATCCGACGAACAGATCCCCGGCGTTCGAGGATGTCCGCTGCGCCAGCAACGTGAGTGCCGTCGGGTTGCCGCGCGATAGCAGCCCCTTGGCCGAGGCGAACTCGAACATCGTCTGATGGAAGAACCCGACCCGCGCCCCGGACCGCTCCAGCACGCCCCGCTCGAGCAGAATATCGATACCCTCCGTGATCGTCTCCGCCGCCGCACCTGCTGATACGACGGCGTCGCGCAGCGCCGACTCCGCGAGTTCGGGAAGACCCGACGCGAGCAGCCCGATTCCGACCCTCCCCGCGAGCGGCGAGAGGTCGGTGGCCGCGTATGCGCGCAGCCGCACGTCCGCCTCGGAGCGGGCGTCCCGCACGATCCGGCGCTCCCAATACGCGGTGAACAGGCGCGTGACGTCCATGTCAGCGAGCTCCGGTTCCGCAGGCGACGCGAGGTCGAAGAGCATCCGCAGTAGCAGCGGACTGCGGCAGACATCCTTCACCGGCAGCCCGCGCGCCTGAGCCCCCCGGACCCTACCCAAGACCGCGATGGCTGAAGCCTGCGGACAGAACCGCGCCACGAGGGCGGCGACGGCCCCGGTGAGCTCCCCGTCGTCGTAGGGGCCGAGGTCGATGCGACGCAGGTCGTCGTGGGTCAGAAGGGCGGCTTCCTGCGGGCGGCTGCTGTAGACGCCGACGATGTCGACCGCGGCAAGCGCCTGAAGCAGCCGCAGCAGCGGCTGCCGCGTTGCGTCGTCGTGGAGCATGAGATCCACGGTGTCGACGAGAAGGATCGGCGTTCGTCCCGCGGCTCGTGCCTCCAACAGCAGATCGACGAGACTCTGCTCGGCGTGGTGCTCGAGGTAGTCGATCAGCCACGAGGCGCCTACCAGGATCGGCAGCGTCCGCTCAGCGTCGGTCAGCTGGCGGTGAATCGACCAGAGGAGGGTGCTCTTGCCGGAACCTGCCTCGCCGACGATCGCACGCTGCCACGGATGCGTGGGATCTCGGATGTCTTCGATGAGGTCATGCTCGATGGTTCGCTCGACGTGCAGTTCGGGGTCCAGTCCGGCCTCCCGGGCGTAGAGGCCCGAGGCCGCCAGCAGAGCGGTCATCCCAGCCGACCACTTCGTCGGCGCGCCGAGGCGTTGCATCATTGCCCGCAGCTCCGCCGGCCGATCCAGTGCTTCGGCAATAGCCCGGGCCATCGCGGCTGCATAGCTCGCCCGCCGGTCTCTGCCGCTGCGCTCCTGAGGTGCCTTCACGTCCTGCCGCTGCCGCTCGACCCGGAGTTGTTGCCATCTCGCCCATGAGAAGCGAAAGGGCTGAGACCCAGGCGGAGCGGCTCGCGGCTTGTTCACCACCTGGATCGTCTCGCGCTCCTCGAGGCTGGGGCGACGATCCAGGAGAAAGTACGCTAGCACCCCCTCAAGCGCTCCGGGTGGTTCCTCGGAGGGACGGTCTTCAGATTCCGCGAGCCTGATCGCCGCTTCGATGATCCGGGGCGCGGTCTCGTCGGTGAGCTCCTCGCCCAGACGATCTCGAATCTGGGCTGCGAGAGACGGAAGGTCCCGCGCACGGAGCTTAGGACTGACATCCTCGAATTGGCGGGCAAGCTCGTCGCTGAGTATGCCTGAGACCACCACGCCTACGATCCTATTTCTCGGCTGTCCACGTGCCCTCGGATATTCACTTTTCAGCGCACGGCGCGAGGACGACGGATCACGCCCGTCGCGAGCCCGATGCCATTCGATTCCACAAACCGTTCCACCGTTCCATCGAATGCTCCAACCCGTCATCTGGCCAGCCCGCTCGGCGCTTCCTAGCGTCGTGATTGGAACGCAGACCCCTTCCTGCTCCAGACATCACGAAGAGCAAGGAGCACCGGATGACTCTTATCGGGGACATCGTCGAACCTCGCACCATCGCATCGAGCACGTCCACCGAGCCCACCGCCCCCGCCGGTGTCTCCTGGACGTTGATCATCGCGGCGGACGACCTGATCTGCCGCCGCGTGGTCGTGCTCGCCCCGTCGCCTGAGGGGGCGTTGCTGAAAGGCCGTGAGCAGCTGGACGACGGCGAGACGCTGACGTTCTGCCTCCCGGATGCGAGCGGGCAGTACCTCGGGCTTCCTCAGACTTCCGGAGTGTATGCGCGCCGGTAGGGCCGAGGCGGCGCAGTTGAAGCTGCGCCGCCCCGTGTCAGCAACACCCACCCATCCACTGCGAAATGAATACGGAAAGGAACGTCGATGACGTCCAACACGCTACCCCGCACCCTCGGTGCGGGGTTCTTTGTCGTTGCCGCCGCGCTCGGGTTGACCGGGTGTGAGGCGACGGCTCCGGGCGAGCTCGGTCAAGATCAGCAGATCCTGGCGACCTGCCCGGAGGACCAGAAGGTCGCCACGCTCGTCGAGCTCGACGGCAGCGGCTCCAACCAGGTCGACGCCGCGAACCAGGAGTACCTCAAGGTCGTCGAGCAACTACTGCGGCGCACCGCCGTCTGCGGGGGCCGCTTCACGCTGACGGTGTTCTCCGCCTCGTCCGGCTCTACGGTGCTCGTCTTCGACGGGGAGATCGAAGTCGCAGGCGCGACCGACATCGCCCGACTGCGGCGGGTGCCGGAGAAGGTCGAGGAGGTGATGGGGACCATCGTCGAGAACTACGGCCCGGCGATGGAGGCTGCCCCTCCCGGCGGCACCGACATCACCGGCCTGTACCGGCTGCTCGGGGAACACGCCGCGCAGCTCCCCGGCTACCGGCTCGAGGCGACCATCCTCACCGACGGGCTGAACAACCTCGGCGTCAACACCGAGCGCGCCCTGTCCCACGACGAGGCAGTCGCCCTGGCCGACCATGTCACCGTCCCGCAGCTGCCGGACGCGTCGATCACGGTCGCCGGCCTCGGCCGCGTCGCCGACGGTGCGCTGCCCTCCCCGGTGATCGAGGGCCTGGTCGCCTTCTATACCCGGATCTGCGAGAACACCGGCGCGCAGTCCTGCCTCGCCGTGACGGACTGGCGGTGACCCGGATGGCGAAGAATCTGGATCCGGGCGACGTCGCCGCCTCGCAGGAGGCAGCGGCGGAGCAGATCAGCCTGCAGCGCGTCGATGACGCCGCCGCGGTCGTCCGCCCCGCCGGGGTCGGGCAGACCTGGGTGGAGCACGAGTACGACCAGCTCGAGGCCGAGCAGAAGCCGCTGTGGGCGGCGTCCGGCACCGAGGAGTCCCGCGAGGCGGTCCTGGAGGCGGCGGGGCTTGACCCTGCCGCCTCGGCGGCCGAGCGGATGCTCGAAGGCCACACCCCCGTCCTCGAGGCGGCTGAGACGAGGCTGGTCGATACCAGCGAGGCGCTCACCCCGTTCCGCCGGCGGCCGGCGAAGTCGAAGATCTGGCACTACGGCGCCAAGGGCGGCTTCCTGATCGGCGACATCGCCGGGATCAGCGGCGCATCGATCATGATGGGCGAGATCCCCGCGCTGGCGTTCACCATGTCAGCGTCCGCGGCGATCGCCACCGTCGTCGCCGGCCTCACCGGCACGGAGGTGCGCGACCTGCGCTCATCGCTGCGTCGCCAGCGGGACGTGGATTCGCTCACGGACAAGCAGCAGGTGTTCCAGCACCTGTTCGCGGGCGTCGACGACGGCAAGAAGTACGTCCGCGCCCTGATCGGGGTGTCGGTCGCGGTCGGGTCGATCATCGCCTGCTCGATCTTCGCGCTGCGCTACAGCATCGAGGGGCCGCTGGTCGGGCTCGTCTACGGCGGAATCGCCGGGGCGATCGCGGCGGCGTCGTTCATCGAGTCGTACATGTACGCGGACGAGATCGCCGATCAGATCGACAACGCGCAGAACGACTACGACAAGGAACTGGCCCGCCACACCAAGCTCGCCGCCAGCGCGCCGTGGAAGCAGCACGCCCAGCGCGCTACGGAGGCGGACTCGATCCAAGCCGAGCACACCAGCCGCGGGCAGGCCGCTCAGGATCGCCTCCGGGCGCTCAAGTTCGGCATCCTGCGCCGCAACCCCGGCGTCGTCGGCCACGGCGACCACGGCGAGACGGTGGGCCGCACCACCCGGAAGGGCGGTGCCAAGTGAGTCTGCACGCTGCAGGGCTCCGCCCGGCCGGGCTGCTGCCGGTGCCGCTGTCGGTGGCGACCCGGTCGAAGGACGGCTGGTACGAGCTCGGCTGGCCGGGCCTGGAACCGCGGACGCCGAGCCTGGACATCTTCGACTTCGACGACTCCGGGTCGGTCACCTCCCCGAACGGGAACGACCCGGTCGGGGGCAGGTTCGGCGAGGCGACCAGGGCGTTGAAGGTCGTGCGCGGCTGGACGTACACGTCCAAGCCGAAGTTGGCGGTGCTGCACTTCGACCACCTGGTCGGCGCGACCGGGGCGATGCCGTTGATCTCGGTCTCGGCGCCGGCCCGGCTGAAGGCTGCGCTCAGGGTGCCGTGGGGCGCGGCGGGCACGAGCGACCTGTCGCCGTCGTTGGCGGCGGCGGAGAAGCTCGCTGCCGCCCACCCCGGGCACGACGTGCGGTTGACGGTGTTCTCCGACTTCGAGCTCACCGACGACGACACGGCGAGCGTGTACGAGAGGCTGCGGAACTTCCCCGGCCTGGTGCACGCGGTCGTGCTGAACGGCGAGCCGCCGGCGGACCTGGAGGCGGAGAACATCACCGTCACCAAGGTCACCTCCGGCGACCCGGTCGGGTCGGTGGCGACGGCGGTGCACCGCTCCCTCACGGCCACCCGCCGCGGGGCGCGCACCTCTCTGCTGCGGCCCGGCCAGCAGGGGGTGCCGCGATGAGGACGAGGGATCTCGGGCCGCTGGAGTTCACCCACTCCGACCTCGCCGCCGCGACGGCCGAGCTGAGCGAGTTCGTGATGCTGATGGCCGACCGGACCCGCGAGCGCACCGGGATCGGCTGGGAGCCGACCCCGGACGCGCCGAACTCGTGGAAGGCGCTCAAGGCCGCCTGGCAGCACTCGCTCGACACCGGCGAGCCGCTGCCGATCTACGACGGCGCGTCCGAGTCGGTGGTGTTCACCAACGCGGAGGCGAATATCGCCTACCGGTTCTGGCACGACGTCACCCACCTCGGGCGGCGGCGGAACTTCACCACCGCGCACGAGATCGACATGGCCGCCTTCCACCTGTGGGAGGCCGAACGGCACGGGCTCGAGCGTGGGTCGCTGCCGTGGCGGCTGCTGCAGGCCGACTCGCTCGGGCAGACCCTGCACTGGGCGGTCCTGCACGAGTTCGTGCTCGACCAGCGGGTGTTCGTGCTCAACGTCCTGCAGTTCGGGATCGAGACCGCGTTGCTGGCGGAGATGGCGCGCCTCGGGCTGCTGCGCCCGCAGGTGCTGCCGTTCGGTGTCGATTACACAACAGCCGCGGTCGCCCCGAAGGCGCCGGTCCTGTTCGCGCCCTGACCACCATGTCCACCCCGTCCGGTCGCCCGTCCCGTCGCCGTGATGCGACGGGCGACCGGACGATTCCCAACCGCACGACTTTCTCGCATAACAGACCATCGCCCACCCGGAACCAGCCGCACGCGGCCCATGTAGATGCCGGGAGGAAGGAAACCCTCATGACCAACCCCAGCAACGTCACGAAGTTGCCGAAGAACGACATCCCGAAGTATCCGGCCAAGCGCTACTCCTGCGTCGTGATGGACCCGCCGTGGCCGCACATGCAGCGCGGCAACCTCGGTGCGATCAAGCACTACGACCTCATGTCCGTCGAGGACATCGCGAACCTGCCGATCCCCGAGCTGCTGACCGACGACGCGCACGTCTGGATCTGGTGCTTCGTCGCCTCCCGGCTGGACGCGCAGCGCATCGCCGAACAGAAGTGGGGGCTGACCTTCCGCTCCGAGCTGATCTGGGACAAGCGCAAGACCGGGCTCGGCAACTACCTCCGCGGCTCGCATGAGCATCTGCTGCTGTTCACCAAGGGCAGGGCTCCCGTCCTCTACAAGGGTCAGCGGGATGTCGCCGACTGGCCGGTGCAGGAGCACAGCCACAAGCCCGAGGAGGCGATGGTCGCCATCCAGCGACTCTCCCCCGGGCCCTATCTGGAGCTGTTCGCCCGGCGCCGCTTCCCCGGCTTCGACGCCTGGGGCAACGAAGCGCCCGGCGGCTCCGACCTGCACATCCCCGGCTACCCCGTCCCCGCCTACTCCGAGCGCGCCCTGAACTCCGTCGCCGGCTCCGGCGACGACTGGGCCGACGGGGTCATGAGAAAGGCCGCGTGAGAACTCGTGAACGACAAGAAGGAAGACAAGCCCACCATGAGCCAGAGCTTTTTCCGCGCCTGCCTGCTGATCCTCGCCGGCATCGTCGCGATCTGGATCGCCCTGGAACTGCTCGCCCGATTCTGGTTCTGGATCGTGCTGATCGCCGTGCTGCTGCTCGCCGGCTATGTCGCCTATCGGGTGATCAAAGCCCGGCAGGACAGGTGGTGAAAACGTGAGCAGTTTCACCTCTATCGGAGTGTTGTTAAATACACAATCTCTCTTGACCGTTCCGAAAAGTGAACATATAAACAGAGTCGGGAGAACTGTTCCGAAAAGTGAACAGCGGCTGGTGGGTCGCCCCGTAAACGGAGACCCCCGGCCATGACAGACGCCCGACCTCAGCGTGCCCGAAAACGCACCCGCTCTCGCGGCGACCATCAGATCGTCGTCCGCGTCAAGCCCGACCAGCCGATCAACATGGCGCTGCTGGCCGATGCACTGATGCTGCACGCCGAGCAGAAGCGCGCCCAGGCCGAGGGTTCTCCGGTACCGCACCTGGCCGGGATGCAGAAGCTCGCCGACCGCCGCCGAGGCACCAGCGAGGAGGGCGACGATGAATAGCTCGACTCCCCTGGTGTACTCGCGGCTCTTCCTCCCGCATCCGCTCCCGGCCGCCCAGGTCGCCGCCTTCCTCACTCGGCTCGCCTCGGACCGCAACGGGCATCCCGTTGTGCTGGAGACCCGCGCCGATGAGGACGGCATCCAGCACCTCATCGGCTGCGAGCCCACCTACGTCCACCAGTTGCGGCGGATGCTCGCAGATCTCATTCCCGGCTCGATCATGACCGGTCTGGACGGCTACGCCAGGCCGACCATGATCGCCGCCGGGCACGTCGCCATCCAGTCACCGGGGTTGCCGCTCGCCGCCGAAGATCCGGAGGCGGTTATCCGCGCCGTCTACTCGGCCCTCGGCCGCCCGCACAAGAACGGCGAGGCCGTCTGCGTGCAGCTCGTCCTCGGTGAAGGGACCGCGCCGCGATCCGTTCCGGCGAAGATCTCCGAACCCGGCTTCAACCTGTGGCAGGCGCTCACGACCGGGAAGCCGGATGCGTCGACCGAGATCCGCAACCGGGTCCGCGACCGTGCCGCCCACTACGCCATCGACGGCATCCTGCGCATCGGCGTGATCGCCCATAACTCCGACAAGCGCCGCCGCACGGTCATGGAGATCCTCGCCGCGATCTCGATCGCGCAGTCCCCCGGCGTGCAGATCCGGCTCGTGAAAGAAGACCCCAACCGGCTCAACATGAGTCCCCTCACCCGACGCGGCGTCCTGCGCCTCGCGGTGCCCGAGCTGGTCGCCCTCTCCGGCTGGCCGATCGGAGAGGAACAACTGCCCGGCATGCCGCCCGTGCATCCGAAGCTGCTGCGCGCCGACGCCTCCGTGCACACCGGTCACCGGGTGTTCGCCGAGTCGCTCGTGCCCGGCGACAACCGCCTGCTCGGTGTCGGCGCGGCCGATGGCATGTATCACGGCTTCGCCCTCGGCCCCACCGGCGTGGGCAAGACCAAGCTGCTGGAGCACCTGATGGAGGCCGACATCGAAGCCGGCCACGCCGTCGTCGTCCTCGACCCCAAAGACCAGACCCCGGCGAGCCTGCTAGAGCGGATGCCGAAGAAGCGGTGGAAGGACGTCGTCGTCATCGACGGCGCCGAAGACGAACCGATCGGGTTCAACCCGCTCGACGCCACCGGCCGCGACCCGGATGTGGTCGCGGATGGCATCCTTGCCGTGTTCAAGCGCATCTTCGCCGAAGGCTGGGGGCCGCGCACCGCGGACATCTACTCCGCCAGCTTGCGCACCCTCGCCCGGGCCGGAACCCCGGAGGCCCCGAACACCCTTGTCGATCTGCCGAGGCTGTGGACCGACCCGGCGTTCCGCCGCAGCCAGGTCGCCGTCGTCAAGGACGATGTCGCGCTGATGGGGTTCTGGAGCTGGTACGACTCGCTCCGCCCGGCTGCGCAGGCGAACGTGATCGCCCCGCCGATGAACAAGCTCCGCCAGGTGCTGCTGCGCCCCGCCGCGGTCAAGATCCTCGGACAGCGCAAGCCGGGGTTCCGGCTCAAGGACGTGTTCCGCGACCGCAAGGTCGTCCTCGTCCCTCTCAACGAAGGGCTGGTCGGGCCGCTCACCGCCGAGCTGATCGGCTCGCTGGTGATCGCCGAAGTGTGGCAGGCCGTGCAGGAACGCGCCGCCGAGAAAGGCCACGAGAAGCGCCCCGGATTCGTTTACGTCGATGAGGCCGACCGGTTCCTCAACCTGCCCGTGTCGCTCACCGATGCCCTCGCCCGCTCCCGGTCGCTCTCGGTCGGCTGGTTCCTGGCGACCCAGTTCTTCGATCAGCTGCCCAAGGACATGAAGTCCGCCGTCAAGTCCAACGCCCGCACCAAGGTGGTGTTCCGGCTCGAGTCCGACGACGATGCCCGCACCTTCGCCCGCCTCGCTCCCGAACTCACGGACGAGGACTTCATGGCGCTCGGCCGGTACGAGGTGTACCTGCGACTGGTCGCGGACGGCATCACCACCGGCTGGGCACTCGGCAAGAGCCTCCCGCCAACCCCGGTGACCTCTGACCCGGACCAGGTCCGCCGGATCAGCCGCCAGCACCACCGGCCCGACCCCGCCGACGACACCCTGCCACCTATCGACACCGTGCCGCCGAGCGGCGACGTCGATGCCGCGCAGGCTGCTCCGGTCGTCTCGTCGGGACCGATCGGTCGCCGCAGGAGGAACACCTGATGTCTGCTTCAACGGCCGCTAACAGATGGGGTAACCGTCTCGTCGCCTGTCTTGTCGCCTGTCCCTTCACGATGCTCACATCCATCCCACATCGGCCATATTCCGGCCATTCCCCGGCCCCTTCGGATGGGACTCACCCCTGTGTCAGGGGTGGCGGCACCGCCCGGAACGGGGGTCGACCATGACCTACCTCGACCCCCGCAGCGTCCTGCACCGGCTTACGCCCCGCGACCTGGCCGTCCTCGACGACGTCGAAACCTTCCGGCTGCTCACCACCCGCCTCATCCAGCGTCTGCACTTCCCGATCGGCAAGAACGGGCACGCCACCGCCGGTGCCGCGACAAAGGCCACCATGCGAGTGCTCACCCGCCTCGCCGACCACGGCGTCATCGCGCACTTAGAGCGCAGGATCGGCGGGGTCCGGCACGGCTCCCAGGGCTACATCTGGCAGCTCACCTCCACCGGCGCGACCATCCAACGCACCCGTCGAGGCGAGACCGGACGCCGCCGCTACACCGAACCATCCGTCCTGTTCACCGACCACACCCTCGCTGTGGCCGAGATCGCCGTCATCATCCGCGACCTCGCGACCGCCGGGGACCTGGAGGTGCTCGCCCTGCAGACCGAACCGGACTGCTGGCGCGACTACCTCGGCCCGCACGGCCTCACCCAGACGCTCAAACCCGACCTGTACTCGGTCACCGCCGCCGGCGAGTTCGAGGATCACCTGTTCCTCGAGGCCGACCAGGGCAGCGAGCACCTGCCGCAGATCCTGACCAAGTGCCGCGCCTACGCCGCCTACCACGCCACCGGCGCCGAACAGCAGCGCTCCGGCGTGTTCCCGCTCGTGCTGTGGGTCACCGCCTCGGCCGCCCGCGCCGCACAGATCCGCCGCGCGATCGCCACCGAGCCGGATCTCCCCGCCGAGCTGTTCCAGGTCACCACTGCCGACCGGTTCGCCGAGCACCTCACCGCCGCGCCGGAGGACACCTCGTAGCCGCGACCACACCCGTCCCGATGACAACGCGAAGCCATGAAAGGAGGAAAGAACACATGGAACGCACCCCACCAACCCCAACACCATCCGACGGCGAAAAGCAGCCAGGACCAGCGGATCGACCGATCGAGATCCCGCATGAACTGCTCGATGCCGCGTTCACCGACGGCGACGCGGACGCGCTCGGCGAACTGCTGACCCACAGCCTCCGCGACGCCATCGTCGAAGCCACCGCTCTTGGCGAGCCGCTCGACCCAACCGCCGCTCGCCTCATCGCCTTCGCGCTGGAGGCATTCGCCGCCGCCGAGCATGCCCCATTACTGCAGCGGTTCTTCAACGACGGCACCGGCACGCATACCGAGCTGCGCGAGGTCTACCTGCCTGTCCACGCCGACCCGAACGTCGCCGCGGAGTTCCACGTCCTGCTCGACGCCCTGGGCACCTACCTCTTCCACCAGGAACGACCTCAGACCGCGCAGCTATTCGCGAAGGCGATGGAGGGCTCGCTGGTCTACTTCGACACCCTCCCCGACGGGCGCCGCGTCGGCATCGGGTTCGCCTCATCCGAGAAGTTCGGCCCGGTCGCCTTCGAGAACGTCGGGCGCAACCTCACCGACCTGATCGCTGAGCACGGCGATCCGCTGCGCGCCTACCTGCGCCTGCCCGGTGTGGACGTGCTCGACACCGACCTCATCGACAACTTCCGGGCCCGCACACTCCACCCCGTGTCAGGCGCTCACGACCAGCCGTTGACCGACGCCGAGCTCGTGGCGGGCTTCGAGTGGGACGCAGTCGAGGTCGACGGCATCCTACATGCCTTCCGCATCCCGCCGCAGCCAGACCACGGAAGGAGGGACGCCTGATGGAACACCAAGCATTCCCGAATCCCGAGGCCCGCAAGCCCGCCACTGAGAAGGAACGAGAGCAACTGCTTCGATCCCTTCCCGACCCCGAACTCGCCGCCGGTGTGATCACGATGGCCCTCTCCGACGACGCCCGGGAGTCCTACTTCAACGCCCTCTCCGAGAGCCGCGACATCGACCCGCTCACCGCCCGGCTGATCGCCTACAACGTGATCGCGCACGCACCCGAGGGCGCCGAGACGGATGCCCTCCGCGCCCACTCCTGCACCGGCGAAGGCAGCCACGCCGAGCTGCGGGCGGAATACCTGCCGCTCTACCAGCACCCGATCATGCCCGCCGAAGGACGCCTGCTGCTCGACGCGCTCGGCACCCACCTGTTCCACCATGAGCACCCCACCTCCACCACCGTCGGGACACCGGGCTACGCCCTGGACGGCGGCCTGTTCTACACCGACAATGGCGAGGGCGAACGAGTCGCCGTCGCCTTCCAGCTGCCGATGGGCCTGGCCCTCGACGAAGCCGGCCGGGTGATCCCCTACCTCGAGCGGGCCATCCGCCGGTACGGGGATCCGTTCCGCGCGTTCCTGCGCCTCCCCGGCGTGGACGCGGCGAGCCTCGGCCTCGTCAACTACTACCTCGGCGTGCACGCCCTCGAAGACGAAGCCGACGCGCTGCTCGCCCAAGGCGACCCCGAGCGCCGAGGCGCCATCCAGGCGTGGGAAGCCGTGGAGATCGGAGGGCAGCTGCATGTCTTCACCCGCTAACCCCGCCACGGCCGTCGCGCCGCGTCACATCACCACAGCTCACATCACGGCTGCGATCACGGATCGCCCGAGTTCCAGGAAGGAGGAAACACGTATGGAACAGTCCCGCCGCCGGTTCCGAGAGCCCGGCACCGAACAACACACCAACCTGCTCACCCGCGAGCAGGAACAGCACGCCGCTGCCCGAATCACCCACGGCCTCGAAGCAGCCGAACAGGCCGGCACCGGGATCGACGCGGACACGGCCCGGATCATCGCCGCCACCCTGCACGCCGGCTACGGCTCCCACCTCGAGCACTTCGCCGCAACCGGCGCCCTCAACCCAGCAGGCGCGTTGAACGAGCTCGACGGCGATCGCATCGACCTGCACCAGCCGCCGTGGATCTCCGCGCTGTGGGACTTCCTGGAACGCATCCACAACCCGCACCCCGACCAGCCCGAGACCGAGCACACCGAGCCGGCCCCACAGGTGTTCATCCAGCCCCGCGACTCGGGCCTCGACCTTCGACCAGGCGGCCGATGGCTCGACGCCGACCGGCACCCCGACGACCTCACCGCGCAGATGAACGAGATCGCCGAGCAGACGCCCGGCACCACCGTCGAGGTGTCCGCCTGGTTGGGCTTCCACCAACTGATGCTGCCGCCGCGCAGCGACGCGGAAGACATCGCCCTCTATGCCCAAGGCATTAAGGAACTCGGTGAACCGTATGCGCTCTACGCCATCCACGTCGGTGCTCCGCTCGAAGTGAGGGACGTGCTGGCGCGACACGAGGGCACCTACGAGTCGATGACCGACTTCGTCGCCCACGCGCCGAAGGAGTCCCTCGCCTACGCCCTCTCCAAAGCCGACCGGCACATCGACCCGACCCGCGGGCACGCGCTGGACGAGTTCGAGAAAATCCTGCGCCGCACCTACCTCTGCCTGGAAGGCACCGAAGGCGTGCACGTCTTCCACCGCTACGACAGACATCCGAAGGGGGCCGCGTGATGGAACAGCCGCGACCACAGCCCGACCGGCCCGCGCACCGCGCCGAGACCGACCCGGAGATCCAGATCCTCATCGAAGGCGGCATCGAGCTCGCCCGCCAGCGCCGTAGCGACATCGACCCCGCGACCGCGCGGATGATCGCCCACGCGCTCGCCACCGCGCCGGACAGCCCGCTCGCCCGGTTCGCCAAGACCGACGACATCAGCAACGCCGAAGCGCGCGCCGACTACCTGCCCCTCTACGAGGACGAGACCACCCCGGACGACGTGCACGAGCTCATCGACTGGCTCGGCGTCCACCTGATCGTGCGGGAGAACCGGCAGCCGCCCCGCGCGGACCTGTTCGTCGGCGGGCCGCGGCTGGGGAACCTGCTCTGGCAAACCTGCCACAAGATCGACGGCTACGACGTCGACCTGCACATCCCCGGCGATCTGCCGCTCGAGGACGAGCCGGCGATGCTCGATCGGCTCGCGCCACTCATCCGCAGACTCGGCGACCCGTTCCTGCACTTCCTGGAGATGCCCGACGTGGATGCGTCCGCGTCGAACATCGAGGAGTCGTTCCACGACTTCTACATCGGCACCTTCAGCAGCCGGGACGCCGTGCTCGCCGCCCTTATCGAGATCGACGCGATCGAGGAGGCCATCCACAAGATCGCGGCCGAGTACGCCGGTGCGGAGTTCGTCACCCTCGACCGCGACGACCTGTGGGAGCGGGTCTGCGACGTGTGGGAAGTCATCGAATCAGGCGAGGAATACCACGTCTTCAACAGGTAACCGAAAGGAGGAAACCACTATGGAACGACCACGAACCCCCGAGCCCGGGCACGACCCGGACTACGAACACCAACCCGAGCAGGACCGCAGCCCCGAGCAGATCGGCGGCGAGCCGTACATCATCCTCGAAGGCGGCCTGGTGATCAACGACCCCGGCTTGCCGATCTTCGACCTGGATCTGCTCGACGCCGATCTGCTGATCGACGGCGACGACGAGCACGCCCGAGAATTGGCCGAGCAGGCCCGCCGCTTCGGCCTGGACGACATCGCCACCCGATTCCAGACCTTCGCGGACACCGCCGTCGCGGAACTTGCCGAGCACCGGCTGGAGCGCACCATCGAGACCGTCGCCGCCGACGGCATCGACAGCGCCCGCCGCACCGCAACCGACCTCGACACCGGCACCGCCGTGGTCATCGCGCTCGGCCTGGCCCGGGCGCTGGACCGACCAGGCTCGGCGCTGGAAGGCTTCGCCCGCACCGGCGACGGCGACCCGGACGAACTGCGCGCCGAGTACCTCGAACTGTACGACCGTCCCGGCACGACGAAACAGGTACGCAGCTGGATCGATTGGTTCGGCATCTACCTGGCTGATCGCCCCGAACCGGCTTCAGCGATGGAGGTGAAGAGCGAACCTTGGTGGCTGCTGCAGTCGGCGAAGATGCTCATCCTCAGCCTCACCAACGGGGACGGCCCCGACTATCCGCACCTGCTGAACGTCGTGCAGAACCGTGTAGTCGACGCCGGGCGCGTCGCCGTCGAACTCGCCAACCTGAGAGCCCGCCACGACCTCGACGACCAGCAGCGCGGCTGGATCACCTGGCTGACCCGCTACCTCGTGCACGGCGACACCGACCTGGAACGACCGGAGGGCGACGATGGAACGGCCTAACCCGCGACGCGGCGAGGAGCCCGGCGACATCCGCCGCAGGCTGCGCGCCGAGCTGATCGAAGACCTCCCGGAGAGTCCGGAGAAGCCCAGCAACATCGCCCTGCAACTGCGCGTGGCAATGCAGACCTCGGTGCTTCAAGCCCACCAGCACGGCCGCCCGCTCGAGGTGGACGACGCACACATCATCGCCGAGTTCCTGTCCTTCGCCATCGACGAGCCCGACAGCGACCTCGGCATCTTCGGCCACCGCAACGGCCTGGACTACCCCGGCACGCGCAGCGAGCTGCTCGAACTCGCCTCCCGGCCCACGCTCCGACTGGAGATGAGGGAGATCATCAACTGGCTCGCCACCTACCTGCTCTACCAGCAAGTCCCCGAACTGCAACCCGACCCGCCACCGAGCGGACGATGGACTACCTCGATCGCCTACAAGGAGGAGCTCGGGCTGACCGCCGCGTTCCAGGTGCGAGGGTCCCCCAGCCGAGCAGAGATGGCCGACACGTTCGAGGACATCACCGCGTTCGTGCTCGACCACGGCGTCCCGGCTCTGGCCTACCTGCGGCTGCCCGGTGTCGACGCCGCTCAGCCCGACCTGGTCGAGCGGTTCCGGGAACGCTATGTCGGCAGCTTTCGCGACCTCGAGGCGATGTTCGACACCATCACCGAAGTCCGCGAGATCGACGAGGACGGGAAGATCGGGCAGCCCACCCTCTACCGCGACCAGCCACCCCGCGAGCAGGCCCGGCTCGGCGAAGGCGCCGGCGCGCTGTGGTGCGCGGTCGACGTCGGCGGGCAGATCCACGTCTTCCACCGCCACAGGTAGCGCACGAGAGGAAACCCGGCACACCACATATCAACAACCGGAATGAGCAACAGATAGCCCGGCGACACCAGTTCGCCACCGGCAGACGGAAAGTGTTGTAAAAAATGCCTCTGACCAGGACCTTTTACGGCAACAGGAGTAAAATGGGGAGGATGTAAATGGAGACCCGCAGAATGCAGCAACACGCGGAACCGGCCGCGCGTCTCGGCCAGCTAATCAAGCAGACGCGTCAGTCCAAACACCTCTCCCTCCGGCGCCTCGGATCGATGTCCGGCATACCCCACTCAACGATCGTCCGCATTGAGCGCGGCGAGATCGCCCGCCCCCGCCCCGACGTGCTCACGGCACTCGCGCGCACGCTGCTGATCCCCATCGCCGACGTCTACGCCATGGTGCATTACTCGGCACCACACGACCTGCCATCTTTCGCCCCCTATCTACGTGCCCGCTACAGCGATCTGCCCGCTCGAGCGATCGAAGAACTCAGCCACTACTTCGAGAACCTCGCATCGCGTGAAGGAGTACGTCTGGACGGACCGCCAGACCACGAGGACGAAACCCGCTAACGACAGAAATCAAATAGCTCATTCCCTGGGTGGGGAACGAAAGGAGAAGACTTATGACACCTCTGCAACAAGAACAAGCACCACAACCAGTCGAGCGCGCGAGCCGGACGACAATTGCGCCGGCTCAGCGCTACGTCATCCGGCGACTCCGTCGGCTCATCCCCAACCACGCCGAGCCAATGAGCTGGCGAGAAGCAGAGCGCGTCGCAAACGCCCAAGGGGCACTCCTGGCACGCCTGAGCGAGCGAGCCCGCATGGACGTAGTGGACTTCGTCGCGACCCTTCCAGTCGTCCGGATAGAACTCGACGCCACCCTGCCCGACTACTGCACCAGCTACTGGGACGAACGTTCTCAACGCTGGGTCATTGTCGTCAGAGCAAGCGACCGCACCGTTCAACGCCGATTCAGCATCGTCCACGAGTTCAAGCGCATCCTGGACCGCGGCCGCGAAACCGAGCTTTACGACGCCCGATACCTGCAGGGACTGGTTCAAGCCGCGATGGCCGCGGATCAGTTCGCCTCTCGGGCGCTGATGCCCGCCCCCAAGATTCGCGCCGCACTGCGAGACGGCGCAAGCGTCGTCGGGCTAGCACGGCAGTTCAAAGTGACCGTGCTGCGCGCCAGCAACCGCCTGTCCGACCTCAACCTGCTCCCCACCATCAAGCATCCCGAAAGGAGGGAATCACCATGACCCCAACCCCTGCATCGGCCACCGCGCCGACCACAACCGACGACCTCGTCTACACCGTCCGCGAAGTCGCCGAGCTTCTCAAAGTCAGCCAATGGACGATCAACAAACTCATCCGCGAACGCGACCTGAAAAGCATCCAAATCGGAGCACGTCGGCTGGTTACCGCCACCGACCTTGGGGAGTACCTGCGAGAACTCCGCATGGAAGGGAAGGGGGTGCGGCATGGCAGCTAGAGCACCCCGCGGCACGGGTACCGTCTACCGACGCCAGGACGGACGCTACGAAGGCGCAGGCTACGTCCTCACCCCCAACGGGGGAAGCCGCCGTGTCCGCGCCTACGGCACGACCCGCGCCGAGGCACACGCTCGTCTCCAGACGCTGCTGGAACGCAGCCGGAAGGGGATCCCCGCGCCGCAGCAGCCGTGGACCGTCGCGGCGTGGCTCGACCACTGGATGACCAACGTCGTCGTTGTGAAGAACCGACCCCGCACCGTCGAGCTCTACGAGTCGACCATCCGACTGCACATCAAGCCGTACCTCGGCACCAAGCGGCTTACACACCTCGCGGTTGCCGACGTGCAGACCGCGATCAACGCGCTCCTGGGCGCTGGCCACACGCCCCGCACCGTGCACAAGATGCGCACGGTCCTCTCCGCAGCCCTCAGCCGTGCGATGCGCGAGGAGCTCATCCTCCGCAACGTCGCCCGGCTGGTCGATCTGCCCGCCTACGAGCGCAAGGAGATCCGGCCCTGGAACGTCGCCCAAGCCACCCGATTCCTCGAGGAAACCCGCGGCCACGAGTGGGAAGTCGGCTACCAGCTGCTGATCCTCTACGGCATGCGCCGCGGAGAGGTGCTCGGTCTGCGCTGGCGCGACATCGATCTCGGCAACGGCACCCTCCAGGTCGCCCAGCAATTGCAACGCATCGACGGAGCACTCCGCACCGGGCCAGTCAAGACCAGCGCCGGGCGCCGCACCCTGCCACTGCTGCCCACCGTCCGCCAGACACTGCTCCAGCACGCCGCCAAGCATGGCGTCGACCTCAGCGACACCGCCGCGCTCGGCGATCATCTCGTTCTCACCAGCAGCACTGGGCACCCGGTGGAACCGGGGAACTTCGCCCGCACGTTCCAGATCCTCACCCGACGCGCCGGACTTCCGCGGATCACCGTGCATCACACCCGCCACACCGCCGCGACCCTGCTCAAGCACCTCGGCGTGCCCGCACGCGATGCCCAGCTGATCCTGGGGCACTCCAACGTCACAACGACCCAGCAGCTCTACCAGCACGGCGATATCGACTCCCAGCGCGAAGCCCTTGCCAGCGTCGAGCGAGCACTCAACAGCAAGGGCACGCCAGCGAGCTCGACCGCGACCGCGTCTGTTGAGGACGGTGATGTAAGCCGTCAACGACGGCTTACCAGCGACTCTTCGGACACGATTCCGACGACCCGTCAAGCCGACCAGGCCAACGAAAACCGCCGTCTCACAGAGGTGGAGACGACGGCGTTCCTTGGAGGGCCAGGAGGGACTCGAACCCTCGACATTCTGCTTAAGAGCACGATTCCGACCCTCGCCGAGCACCTGCCGACCTCTGTTATCGCTGACCTCCACCTACGCACAAAGCGGCACATCGTTGGCCGTGTAGCCGTCAACCTAAGCCGTCAAACCGTCCCATCAACTGTCCCCTCGACCCGGACGCTGGACGATCTCGTCACCTTGCGCGATATCTGCCACGCGACGCTCACGGCGCAGCTGCGGCGCCGGTCGTTCCCGCTGAACCTCATCCCCACCGACCCGAAGGAGGCCCGCCCATGCCCGATGACTTCAACCTGCACAGCCTGATCGGGGTGCCCAACATCACCGCCCTCTCGGACGAGTTCGAGCAACTCGGCCTCGGCCGCATCCTCGACGACACCCTCTCCCTCGACGAGGTGCCCCCCGGCTCACGCGCCGTCGTGTACCTGCGGGTTTCCAGCGAGCAGCAGACCCGCACCAGCTACGACGCCCACGGGCAATCCATCCCAGCCCAACGGGTCGCCTGCCAGCGCAAGGCCGACGAGCTCGGCGTCACGATCATCGACGAGTACATCGAGCCCGGCAAGTCCGCGACCGAGATGAGCAAGCGCCCCGCGTTCCGACAGATGCTTGCCCGCATCCAGGCCCAGGGCGACGTGGACTACGTCATCGTCTACATGATGTCCCGCATGGCGCGGAACCGGTACGACGACGCCCTCGTCGGGATCGCACTGAAGAAGATGGGCGTCACGCTGGTCTCCGCCACCGAGCGCATCGACGAGACCCCGACCGGGCAGCTGATGCAGGGAATGCTCGCCGTCATCAACGAGTATCAGTCCAAGGCGTCCGGTGCGGACATCGCCTACAAGATGGGCGAGAAGGTCAAGCGCGGTGGCAGCGTCGGCCGCGCTCCGCTCGGCTACCTCAACATCATGGACACCAGCGAAGGACGCCAGATCCGAACCGTGATCCCCGACCCGGAGCGGGCGCAGTTCGTGAAGCTCGCGTTCGAGCTGTACTCCACCGGCGAATACAGCGTCGGCGACATCGTCGAGGAACTCACCGCCCGCGGTCTCACCACCCGGCCCACACCGAAACGGCCCGCCAAACCGGTGTCGGTGAACAAGGTCCATCAGATGCTGCGCGACCGCTACTACCTCGGCTACGTCAGCTACAAGGGCGAGGAGTACCCCGGCCGGCACGACCCGCTCATCGAGGAGGAACTCTTCGACAAGGTGCAAGGCATCGTCCGCTCCCGCGGATACTCGGCCGAGCGGCGCCGGGAACACCATCACTACCTCAAGGGCACCGTCTTCTGCGGCGAGTGCTGGGCCGAACGCGGCATCGAGCAGCGCCTGATCCTGCAACGCGCTCAAGGCCGCAACGGCGGCGAGTACTTCTACTTCTTCTGCCCCAACGGACGCGACGGATGCAGCCAACCGTTCCACAACGCCTGGCGCGTCGAGGACGCCGTCGAAGCCTTCTACAAGACCAAGCACTACGACCCCGAGTTCCTCGAAGCCATGCGCTCCCTCATGATCGACACCGTCGCCAACCAGGACGAAGCGCAACGGCTGCTCCGCGGCCAACTGAAGGACCAGCTGGCGACCCTGGACGCGCAGGAAGAGAACCTGCTCGACCTGCTCGGCGACCCCGACGTCCCCAACGCCAAGATCAAGAACCGGCTGCGGGCGATCAAGCAGGAACGCGAGCGCATCACCGAGCAACTCACTGGCGTCGAACTCGACCTCACTGCGGGTGCCGCCTACATCGAGGCCAGCCTCGCCTTGCTCGAGAACCCCTACGAGCTCTACCTCGAAGCCACCGACGAAGTCCGCCGACGACTCAACCAGGCCATCTTCGAGCGCATGTTCATCAGCGACGAGAAGGTCAGCGCGGTCCGGCTTCAGGAACCACACGGCCACCTGTTCGCCACCGAAGCCGCGTTCCAAGCCGCCAAGACCGGCCTCGGCAACGAGGCAATCCTCGCCGCCTTCACGGCCGCGTTCGCCGCGAGCCAGGGCGAAAAGTACAAGGCCGCCCCGAGGGACGGCCTTGTGGCTCCGCAACGTGCGACAACGGCTTGGGCTTACTTGTTCACCGCCGATTCGACGGACGGTGTTTCTAATAAGCCTTCTATGGTGGAGATGGGGGGAATTGAACCCCCGTCCATCGCTGAGGACCTGCGCCTTC
>CAZPJC010000019.1:5372-24001 GCA_964586645.1 uncultured Schumannella sp. | reverse complement strand
CCGGCGCCCCGAAGGCGAGCGGGTCGGGCGCCTGGAAGCTGGTGAGGATGAGCGACACGAACGGCACCACGAAGAACAGCGCGAGGTAGGCGAGCCCCGGCAGCAGCAGCACGAGGGCGACCGGGCTGCGGCGGGACGGCCCCGCGTCGACATCGAGGGCGGCGCCGGGCGCGCCGCCGATCACGCCGAAGGCCATCAGGCCTCCTCGAACTCGGCCTCGATGCGGCGGCGCTGCGCGATCGCGATCGCCTGCGTGTCGTCGTCGGGGTCGAACCGCGCCGCCTCGTCGGGCTCGTCGGCGAGGCCGAAGCCGTGGTCGACGGACCAGGTGACCCAGACCTCGGCGCCGTCGCCGACGACCGGACCGGAGACGAGGTTCTGCGCGAACAGCGAGATCGTGCCGAGACCGGGGATGCCGATCAGGTACTGGGTGCTGACGCCGCTGAACGAGACGTCGTGCACGCGGCCCGGGCCGAGCACGTTGACGCCGGCCTGCGGGGCCGGCTCGCTCGTGTGCAGGATCAGCTTCTCCGGACGGACCCCGATCGTGACCTCGCCCGCGTGGCGCTGGGCGCGCTCGCGCGGGACGGCGATCTTGCGCCCCGCGACGTCGACGACGATCGTGTCGCCCGTCGCGGAGAGCACCGGCCCGGTGAACAGATTCGACTGGCCCAGGAAGTTGGCGACGAACGCCGTGCGCGGCAGCTCGTAGAGCTCGGCCGGCGCGCCCATCTGCTCGATGCGACCCTTGTTCATGACGGCGATCGTGTCGGCCATCGTCATGGCCTCCTCCTGGTCGTGCGTGACGTGGAGGAAGGTGATGCCGACATCCGTCTGGATGTCCTTGAGCTCGACCTGCATCTGCCGGCGCAGCTTGAGGTCGAGGGCGCCGAGCGGCTCGTCGAGGAGCAGCAGGGCGGGCCGGTTGACGACGGCACGGGCGAGAGCGACGCGCTGCTGCTGGCCGCCCGACAGCTGGGCGGGTTTGCGCGCCGCTACGTGGTCGAGCTCGACCATCTGCAGCGCCTCGTGAGCGCGGGCGACGGCATCCTTGATGCCCCGTCGCTTGAGGCCGAACGCGACGTTGTCGAGAACCGACATGTGCGGGAACAGCGCGTAGCTCTGGAACACCGTGTTCACCGGGCGACGGTAGGGCGCCATCCGGGTGACGTCCTGCTCGCCGATCAGCACGCGTCCCGCGGTCGGCGCCTCGAGGCCCGCCACGATCCGCAGCGTCGTCGTCTTGCCGCAGCCCGACGGGCCGAGCAGGGCGAAGAACGACCCTGCCGGGATGGTGAGGTTCAGCTCCTCGATCGCCGTGAAGCCGGGGAACCGCTTGCTGACACCGTCGAGCTGCAGGTCCGCGCCCGACGTCGACTCCACGTCCGTGTCAGGCCCCGACGAGGACGTTCTGGAAAGCGGACCCGAAGGACTGCTCCTCAGCGCCGGTGAGCGGGCGGAAGGTCTTCACCTGGGACAGCGTCTCCTCGTTCGGGAAGATCAGCTGGTTGTCGGCGGCCTCGGGGTCGATCGCCTCCGCCGCCTCCTTCGCGCCGACGACCGGGGTGATGTAGTTCACCCAGAGCGCGACCTCGGCCGCGACCTCCGGCTCGTAGTAGTAGTTGATGAGCGTCTCGGCGTTCTTCTTGCGCGGCGAGCCGATCGGGATCATCAGGTTGTCGTTCCAGAGCGTGCCGCCCGACTCGGGGATCGCGAACTCGAACAGGTCGCTGCCGAGCTCGCCGTTGACGAGCGTGACGTCGCCCGACCAGACGATGCCGGCGATCGCGTCGCCGTTGATCAGGTCCTGCGTGTACGAGTTGCCGCGCACGGCACCGATCTGGCCGCTCGTCACCTTCTCGCGGAAGATGTCGAGCGCGTTGTTGAAGTCGTCCTCGCTGAAGTCGCCCGAGATGTCGACGCCCTGGTCGAGGAGGATGAGCCCCATCGTGTCGCGCATCTCGCTGAGCACGACGATCTTGCCGGCCAGCTCGGGATCCCAGAGGTCCTCGAGGGTCTTCAGCCCGTTCGGCAGCGCCTCCTTGTTCCAGCACAGGCCGGCGAAGCCGCCCTGCCACGGGAGCGAGAACTTGCGACCCGGGTCGAAGCCGACGTTCTTCAGGTCGGGCACGAGGTTCGACACGTTCGGGATGTTCGCGGTGTCGAGTTCCTGCACGTAGCCGAGGTTGATCAGCCGCCCCGCCATCCAGTCGGTGAGCGTGATGATGTCGGCGCCGATGTCCTGGCCGAGCGCGAGCACGTCGCGCACCTTGGCGAAGTACTCGTTGTTGTCGTTGATGTCCACGAGGTAGTCGACCGCGATGCCGGTCTGCTCGGTGAACGCCTCGAGCGTGGGGTAGCCGCCCGTCTCGTCCTCGTCCATGTAGCCGGGCCAGTTGGCCCAGTTCACGGTCTTGTCGGAGCCCGACTGGTCGGTGGCGGGACTCGGCGCCGTCGGCGTGCTCGGGGCGCATGCGGCGAGGGCGAGAGCCGCCGCGCTGCCCACCCCTCCGGCGAGCACGGCTCGGCGCGAGAGCTGCGAGGCGCGGGCCTGCTGGACGAGACGGCGGATCAGCGGATCCTCGGGAAGCGACCTGGGCATGAAACTCTCCTTCCAGCGGTGGGTCGATCCTGACATAGCCGGACGCGTCCACGGAACTATCCGGCACTTCTGTAACAGGAATTTCACGCAATCCGCTGTCGATCGGCCCAGAGGGTGCGGATTCCACGGTGCGGCTCGCGGGACCCGTCGCACTACACTGGCGCCCATGAGGGTGGGCGTTCCGGCCGAGGTCAAGAACAACGAGTACCGCGTCGCGATCACGCCCTCGGGCGTGCACGAACTCGTCGCGCACGGGCACGAGGTGCTCATCCAGGAGGGCGCGGGACTCGGTTCGTCGATCACCGACGACGACTACCGGGCCGCCGGGGCGACGATCGCCACGGGTTCCGCCGAGGCCGCCGCCGACGCCGTGTGGGACGCCGCCGACCTGCTGCTCAAGGTCAAGGAGCCGGTCGCGAGCGAGTACCGCCATTTCCGCGACGGCCTCGTGCTCTTCACCTACCTGCACCTCGCCGCCGAGCCGGAGCTCACCGCCGCGCTGGTCGGGTCCGGCGTGACCGGGATCGCCTACGAGACCGTCCAGCTTCCCAATCGCGCGCTGCCGCTGCTGGCCCCGATGAGCGAGGTCGCCGGTCGGCTCGCGCCGATCGTCGGCGCCAATGCCATGCTGCGCCCGCACGGCGGACCGGGACTGCTCGTCCCCGGTGTCGCCGGCACGCACCCGGCGAACGTCGTCGTGATCGGCGCCGGAGTCGCCGGCACCAACGCCGTCGCCCTGAGCGTCGGGCTCGGGGCGCAGGTGACGGTGCTCGACACCAACATCCAGCGACTCCGCGAGATGGATGACGACTACGCGGGTCGCATCGTCACGATCGCCTCCAACTCCTACGAGATCGAGCGCGCGGTGCTCGCCGCCGACCTCGTCATCGGCGCCGTGCTCGTGCCGGGGGCCAAGGCGCCGAAGCTGGTGAGCAACGCCCTGGTCAGCCGGATGAAGCCCGGCAGCGTGCTCGTCGACATCGCCGTCGACCAGGGCGGCTGCTTCGAGGACACCCGGCCGACGACGCACGCCGACCCCACCTACGCGGTGCACGGCTCGATCTTCTACTGCGTCGCGAACATGCCGGGTGCCGTCGCGCACACCTCGACCTACGCGCTGACCAACGCGACCCTGCCCTACGTGCGGGCGATCGCCAACTCGGGGTGGCGGGATGCGCTGCGCGCCGACCCGGCGCTCGCCCTCGGGCTCAACACGCACGCCGGATCGGTGGTCAACGGCCCGGTCGCGACCGCGCACGGGCTCGCGTCGACGCCGCTCGAGGCGGCCCTGGCCTAGGCCCCCAGCGTCGCGCGCCGGGCCCGTCCGTGCTCGACGAGCCAGACCTCGCCGGGACGCAGCGGCGGCGGCACCTCGCGGATGCGGGCGATCGCGCGGACGTCGGCGACGGCGCAGCCGCTGAACACGATCGGCAGCTCGCGTCGCGCCCGGGAGAGCGCCGCCCAGTCGGACTGCCAGCCGTCGGGGTCGCCGAGCAGCACGGTGCGGCCTGGATCGACGACCGGCAGGCCGGCATCCGGCTCCCCGACGCGCACGACCCGGACGCGCGCGGGATCCCAGCGCTGGGCCAGGTCGCGCGGCCGGGCGGCGACGATCGCGAGTTCGCCGCGGTCGGGCGGCGCGACGAGGACCGGAGCGGGGCACTCGAGCATCCTCCGGTCCGCGGGTGCGGGCAGCGCGACCTGGACGGCCGAACCGTCCCAGAGCCCGGCCCCGGCGACGGCGCGCGGGTCGAACGTCGCGCCGTCGCCGCCCGCGAGCGCGTGCTCCTCGCGGCTGCCGAGCCGCAACAGCAGCCGCGCACCGAACAGCGGGGCGAGGGCGTGCAGCGCACCGGCCAGCCGCCGCGCCGACGCCACGACCCGGATGCCGCGCGCCGGCGCGTCGCGGAGCAGGCGGGCGACGAGGTCGGCGAGCTCCGGAGCGTGGTCGGCGTCGCACCGGCCGAGCACGAGATCGAGATCGTCGGCCAGCACGACCGAGCCGTCGGGGATCGCGCCCGGCTCCGCGAGCACGCCCCAGGCCGCGACCGGATCCGGCGGCAGCCACCGGGCCGCGGCCCCGGCCCCGGCCGCGATCGCCTCGAGCGCGGTCGTCGCCCCCGCCCCTGATGCGCCGAGCACGAGGACGTGGCCGTGGCGCGGCTCGATCGCGGCGACCGGCTGACGCTGCTCGGCCGGGAGGTCGCGCAGCCCGAAGCGGATGCCGTCCGCCGCCGGGAGGGACTCGTGGGTCACGATCGCGGGCAGCGGGTCGCACCACGGCCGGATCGCGGCACCCGCCGCCGTCGCGCGCGTGATGCGGGCGAGGTCCGCCGGGGCGGCCAGGGCCACTTGCACCGTGCGGCGCCGGCCGGTTCCGTCGACGACGACCGCCCGGCCGCGCGGGTGCGCCGGGAGACGGGCGGCCGCATCGTCGCCGATGAGGCCGAGGCTGTCGGCGCGATCGGCCACCCGGAGGGCGATCCGCACCGCGACGTTGGCGAGGACGGCGTCGCGGACCACGCCGGCGGGACGCTGGGTGCACAGCACGAGGTGGACCCCGAGGGAGCGGCCACGGGCGGCGAGGTCGGCGAACAGCGCATGCAGCTCGGGGCGCTCGGTGACGAGCGCGGCGAACTCGTCGACCACGACGACGAGCCGCGCCAGGAGGCCCGGCGGGAGGTCGTCGATCGCGCGTGCGCCGGCGTCCGCGAGCGCCCGTTCGCGGCGCAGGACCTCGGCCCGGAGCGACTCGATCGCGCGGCGGGCGAGCCGCTCGTCGAGGTCGCTCAGGGTGCCGAGCACGTGCGGGAGGCCGGCGAGCGGGGCGAACGCCGCGCCGCCCTTGAAGTCGACGAGCACGAACGAGACCTCGTCGGGCGATCGGCCCGCCGCCATGCCGAGCACCCACGAGACGAGGAGCTCGCTCTTGCCCGCGCCGGTCGTGCCGGCGACGACCGCATGCGGGCCGTCGGCGACGAGATCGAGCACGACGACCCCGTCCGGCGCACGGCCGAGCGGGGCGCTGAGTCCGCGCCCGGCGACGGACGGCAGCAGCTCGCCGAGGGCGACACTCTCGGGGAGTCCCGCGGCCGGAGGGCGCACCCCGGCGAGGCGGGCCGCCTCCGCGAGCCGTGCGGCGGCCCGGCGCGCGGACGCCCGTGTCGTCGCGTCGGCCTCCCGGGCCGCGACCCGAGTCCCGACGGCCTCCGATCCCGCGCCCCACGAGATGAGCGTCTCGCGTTCCGCACCCGCGAACCGGTACCGGCCGGGTGATCCGGGACGGCTGTCGTGCGGGAGGCGCTCCGCCCACTCCTCGCCCGGCGGGAACTCGACCACCGTCGTCGCCGGGGATCGACGGGCGGCGGCGCGCAGGGCGAGGGTGCGGGCGACGGCCGTCGCGAGCACCGGTGGCCCGTCGACGGCGATCCCCGTGTCGACGAGGCGCAGAAGGGGGGCGTCGGGGATCGTCGCGGCCTCGGACCGGAGCCGGGCGATCCCGGGCGGCTCGTCGAGACCACCGGCGCTCCCGACCTCGATCCCGCTCGGGGCCGGCCCGCGGCCGACGGCGAGCACGAGCGGCGTCTCGGTCGCCGGCCAGTCCGGCTCGAGCGCGACGAACCGGTCGAGCCTCGTGCGCTCGGCGCGCTGCGCCGCCCGGACCTGCTCCTCCGCGTCCGCCAGACCCGCGGCGAGGCGCGCGGCCGCCGCGCGTGCGGAACGCCGGCGCTGACGACGGCCGTCGACGAAGGTCGCGAGCGCGATGACCGGGCCGAGCGCGGCCATCAGCAGCATGAACGGCGAGCCGGTGACGGCGAACAGCACCCCGGCGACGACGACCGGGGCGACGGTGGCGATGAGCGGGAAGGCGGGCTTCGGCGCCTCGGCGGCGACGAGGGGGCCGGGGATGCGGACGGCCGGCGGTTCGATCATCCCGTCAGGCTCGCGGTGCCGCCGCCGGCCGGCGGTGCGGGCGGGCGTCTGCGCGGACGACTCGGCTGCGCGGCCGCGGTGGAGGACGGACTAGCTGACGACGAAGAACTGCTCGCCGATGTCGACGCGCGTCCCCCGGGCGACGAAGTAGCGCCGTCCGGGCTCGCAGCGCTTCGGTTCGGCATCCGGCTGCCGCACGGTCGACCCGTTGGTCGAGTAGCGGTCGCTGACCCAGAACCTGCCGCTGTCCTGGCCGAACTCGAGATGGGTCTTCGAGACCGATTTGCCGGCGTCGAAGATCGTCACGAGCTGGTCGACGAACTCGCCCGGCTGCGACGCCGGGTTGCGCCCGACGAGACCGGCGCCGGACACCGTGACGCTCTCGCCCGTGCTGAACTGCAGCACGAACCGCTCCTCCGCGAGGGGGGCGGCGGAGATGCGGGTCGCCTCGAGGTCGACGGTCGGCATCCGCGGGTCCTTGCCCCACGGGAACGGATCCGGAACGGCGCGTAGCACCTTCGGCGACAGGACCGCCGCGACCGGCACGGGCTCGGGTTCGATCTCGAGGACCGGCTCGGGATAGGGCTCCGGCTCGAGATCGGGTTCCGGTTCGAGTTCCAGCTCGGGCTCGGGTTCGAGTTGCGGCTCGGGCTCCGGCACCGGCTCGGCCTCGGCCTCCGGTCGCGGCTCCGGCTCGACGACGCTCTCGGCGTCGACCACAGGCTCCGGCTCACCTGCCGCGAGCGGCTGCAGCTCGATCGCGGACCCGGGATCCGACGCGACCGCGACCCAGCCCGAGACCTCGGTGATCTCCCCCGTGTCGGCGACCCCGGCATCCTCGACCTCGACCGGCTCGGCGGCGGACGCGGCATCCGCCACGTCCCCGACGTCGTCCGCCGGCGCCGAGAGATAGGAGGAGCTCAGGACGAACCCGCACTCGCCGCAGAACACGTCGTCCTCGCTGATCGGCGCCCCGCACTGCGGGCACGAGAACTCACTGTCGGCGATCGCGACGGGGTGCGCGACCGCCTCGGACTGCGGCTCGGAGGAGAACACGATCGCCGGCATCACGGGACGGGTGCGCGGCGGGGCGGGAGCCTTCGCGGCGGGCACGGGACGGCCGCATTCGCCGCAGAACTGGGCGCCCTCGGGGAGCGCGGTGCCGCAGAATCGGCAGTTCATCGTTCCCTCCCTTCCCGCCGGAACAGACTTCGAACACTATAGGCACCCAGTGATCGGAGGGACACGAGAGCCCGAAGACGCTGCCGCCGGGTGAGCCCCAGATCGAGGGACGCGCGAAGGTCGCCGACGGCATCCCAGACGCGTTCCGCGTCGGCGGGGTCCGCGCGTTCGGGGGCGAAGACCGCCCGGTCGGCGACGGCGGCGAGCACCCGCGAGGGGAGGCCGCCGGCCACCGCCGCGAGCTCCGACCGGGTCGCCGCGGGCGGCGTCGCATAGCCGTGGTCGACCACCGCATCGGCGAACTCGTCCCAGCCGCCGCTGATGCGCTGCACGACATCGGGCGCGGTGCGCCGGAGCCGGCGTCGCCGGGCCTTCGCGGCGATCACGAACAGGAACGGCGCGAGCAGCACCGCGATCACGAGGAGTCCGATGCCGACCACGCGGCCGATGGCGAGGAGCGCCGCGAGCACCGGGTCGAGCGAGTCGGGCTCGTCCTGCGTGCTGTCCGGCGCCGTCTGGTCGGCCTGCGGGTCGGGCCGGTCGGGGGGCGGCGGCACGATCGACGGCGGACGGGCGACCTGGCTCTGCTCCTCGGGCTCCTCCTCCGGGATGGGCCGCTCCTCCGGGACCGGGTCGATCGCGACCCAGCCGTACTGCGCGGTGTCGAGCTCGATCCACGCGGTCACGTCCTCCCCGCGCACCTCGCCGTTCCGGGGCAGGAAGCCGAAGACGACGCGCGCGGGGAAGCCGAGCTGGCGGGCCATCAGCGCCGCGGCGACCGCGTACTGCTCGGCGTCGCCGATCATCCGCGGCGCCGTGACGAGTTCGGCGATGCGGTCGGCCCCGTGGCCGGAGCGGCTCGGCGGCTCGACGGCGCCGTCGACCTCGCGGCCGAGGCCGTGGCTGATGTACCCGTCGGACCGCAGCGCGTCGAGCATCGCCACGAGGCGCTCCCCGGGGTCGGTGAGCGTCCGCACGCGTTCCTCGAGGTAGAGCGCCAGCTCCTCGGGGATCTCGCCGAGTCGCGCGACCTCGGCGTCGCCCGGGGTGAGATCACCGAGCTCGGTCGGGGCCGGCTGCTCGGGCAGGACGGCGGAGATCCGGTAGGCGTCGCCCGCCTCCAGACCGCCGAGCACGGCGGCGGTGCCGGTCGTCGCGTTGTAGTAGAACGCATCGGTGAGGCGCGCGGCGCGGTCCCCGTCGAACGCGATCGACTCGAAGGCCCCGGCATCGGGCACCCACACCCCGTGGTAGCCGTCGACCTCGACGTCGAACGTGACCTGCTCCCCCGCGATCGCGGCCTGGTCGACGGACTGCGGGATGCGCACGAACGTGCCCGAGGCGCTGTCGACCGCCGAGCTTCCGACGGCGTAGACGATGCCGTCGTAGCTGTCGAGGGTCGCGATCCGCAGGCGGGCGCCGTCGGGGAGCCCGGAGACCCGCAGCAGCACGTCGTCGACGCGGTCGTCGCGGAGATAGCGACGGAAGCCCGCGAGCGGGCTCGCGTAGTCGCGCGGGTCGAACGGCTGCACGACGGCGGACCGCAGGACGTCGCGTTCACCGGTCACCGGCGCGACCGCCGCGGCACCGACGGCGGCTCCCGAGGCGATCGCGAGGATGAGGCCGCCGGCCACGACGCCGCGGATGCCGAGGGCGGCGTCGCCGGCCGTCTCGAGCGGGCGGCCGTCGGCATCCGGGGTCGCGCGCGCGAGAGTCCTGATCGCCTCGCGGCGGCGACGCCAGCGATGCCAGACCAGGAAGACGAGGACGGCGACGAGCATCCCGAGGGCGAGCGGGATCGGCCACGGCGCCTCGTCGGGCCCGAACGCGATCGCGACGAGGAACGCGAGCACCGGCGGGATCACCGCCAGCTCGGGGAACCGGGCGCGGACCGCGATCGTCACCGACGTGAGCGCGACCGCGAAGAACATCAGGAACGCGGGCACGAGGAGCGCCTGGTAGTCGCCGACCGGGAGCGTGATGGTGAGCAGCTGCTTCCAGCCGAACACGACGCCGGAGAGCAGGTCGAGGATGCCCTCCCAGCTCGGCAGCACGCCGGCGATCGCGCGGCCGGGCACCGCGAGCGGGACGCCGAGGGCGAGGAAGACCGCGACGCTCACCAGCAGCACGACGAACGACGGCCAGCGGAACCGGGCCCCGGCGAGGGCCACGACGGTGCCCGCGACGAGGGCGCCGCCGACGGCGACGACGTAGGAGAGGTCGCGGTAGACCGGCCAGAACGCCGCCGCCGCGACCGCCGTGATCAGCCAGAGCAGGGCGACGTCGAGGACGATCGACGCGACGGGACGACGGCGCGTCACGAGACCGCCGCCGATCGGGCGAGCGCGATCCGCAGATCCTCGAGGTAGCCGATCGTGAGCACGCTGAGACCGGCGACCCGGCGGAAGCCGGGCACGGCATCCGGATCGCAGACGATCGCCACGACGGCGACATCCGCCGGGAAGGAGTGGGAGGCCGCCCGCAGCTCCGCCGGCGTCACGAGCGACCCGCAGACCAGGAACGCGACCGAGATGCCGATGTTGTCCTCGGCGGCGATGCGCCCCACGTCGCGGATGCCGAGGGCGGCCGACGCGGCCTCGACGACGGCGAGGTCGTCGAGCAGGCGGGCCGGGACGTGCGTCGCGAGGGCGCGCACGGCGTAGGTCTTGCGCTTCGCGAACTCCGGCGTGATCGTGCTCACCACGACCGAGACGGTGCGGCCGTCGCGGATCGCCCGCACGCCGAGCGAGCCCGCGACGCTGACCGCGAGCTCGAACTCCTCCTCGGTCGCGTAGTCCGAGGTGGCGAGCGAGAGCGCGACGACGAGGTGGCTGCGCCGGGTCTGCTCGAACTGGCGCACCATGAAGGTGCCGGTCTTCGCCGACGACTTCCAGTGGATGTAGCGACGGTCGTCGCCCGGCTGGTATTCGCGCAGGGCGTGGAACGCGACGTCGCTCGAGGTGAGGTCGCGGGTCGGCGTGCCCTCGAGGTCGCGGATCAGGCCGGTCGAGGTCGACGGGACCCCGACGGTGCGCGGATGCACGACGAGGTCCTCGACCTCCGTCCAGACCAGCTCCCGGCGCACGAGTCCGATCGGGTCGGCGCGCACCGTCCGCACCGGGCCGATGGGGATGACGCCGCGACGCAGCGTCGGGATCGCGAACTCGTTCGTGAACGACGCGCCCGCCTTGAGGCTCGGCATCGCGAGCTCGGCGAGTCCGACGCCGACCGGGATCTCGACGGTGACGCCGAGCACCCGGCGCCCGGTCGGGTTGTGCACCGTGACGGCGCCGCGGGCGGGATCGCTCACCACGACCCGGCGGTGCGGGAGTGCGAGGCTCACCTCGAACGGGGATCGGCCGATCAGGTACACGGCGGCGACGACCGCGAGCACGACGCCCGCCCAGCCGATGACGACGAGTTCCAGCCAGCCGAGCGTGTAGCCGGCGATCAACGCCGCCGGGATGACGCCGAGCATGACCCAGCCGAGCGGCGTCACGACCGACGCGACCCGCGCGGCGACCCGGCCGAGCGACGCGCCGGCGAGGGCGAGGAACCTGACGACGGCGACGAGCAGATCCGCGAGCGCGCCGGTGCGCGCCCCGACGATGCGGGTGCGGGTGTTGGTCAGCCCGGCCGTTCCGGTCGCCGTCAGCGAGTCGGCGCGGGTCGCCGTCGTGACCCGGGGACCCCGGCGGGACCTCGTCGGGCGGAGCTGAGGAGGCGGTGCGCTCACACGGCCTGCCGGTCGCTCGGCGGCGGGGTCTCGAGCAGCAGCTGGCCGATGATGCCGGAGGTCGTCACCCCGTCGAACTCCGCCTCGGGGTCGAGCACGAGGCGGTGCGCGAGCACGGGCTCGGCAAGGGACTTCACGTCGTCGGGGATCACGTAGTGCCGGCCGCTCGCCGCGGCGAGGGTCTTCGCGCTGCGGATCAGCGCGAGCGCGCCGCGCACGCTGACGCCGAGGCGCACCTCGGTCGCGCTGCGGGTGGATTCGACGAGGCGCGACACGTAGTCGTTCACGCTCGGGTCGACGTGCACGTGCCGGGCCTGCTCCGCCATCTCGAGCACGGCATCCGCCGTCACGATCGGCTGCAGCTTCGCCTCGTGCGCCTTGACGTCGGAGCCCTCGAGGATGCGCAGGGTCGAGGCGTGGTCGGGGTAGCCGATCGACGCCTTGAGCAGGAACCGGTCGAGCTGGGCCTCCGGCAGGCGGTAGGTGCCGGCCTGCTCGATCGGGTTCTGCGTCGCGATCACCATGAACGGGCGCGACGCCTCGTGGGTCTCGCCGTCGACCGTGACGTGCCCCTCCTCCATGACCTCGAGCAGAGCGGCCTGGGTCTTCGGCGAGGCGCGGTTGATCTCGTCGGCGAGCACGATGTTGGCGAACACCGGGCCGCGGTGGAACTCGAACACGCCGGCCTTCTGGTCGTACACGCTCACGCCGGTGATGTCGCCGGGCAGCAGGTCGGGGGTGAACTGGATGCGGTTGCTCGTGCCCGCGACGCTCTGTGCGATCGCGCGGGCGAACGAGGTCTTGCCCGTGCCGGGATAGTCCTCGAGCAGGAGGTGGCCCTCGCTGAACAGCGCGACGAGGCCGAGGCGGATCACGAACGTCTTGCCGAGCAGCACCTGCTCGACGTTGGCCACGATGCGACCGAAGGTCTCCTGGAACGCGGAGGCCTGCTCGGGGGTCATGCTCATGGGTGGTCCTTCCGGGGGGCTGGGGCGGCGCGGGTGGTCAGTAGTCGGACGGGTCGTAGGTGCGTACGTAGGTCTCGCCGTTGGCGGTGATGCGCACGCGCAGCGCACCGCCGAGGCCGCCGATGCCGGTGTCGCACGAGCCGTTGGCGGTCATCGGGCTCCAGCCGTCGTCGTTGCCGCCCGGGGTGCAGCGGTAGTCGACGGCGGTGTACGCGCCGGCCGGCGGCTCGAGCCACTGCCACGCGCCGCTCACCAGATCGGAGTCGTGCACGAGCCCGGTGGGCACGGAGTTGCGCACCGGCACGCCGAGGGTCTGGGCGGGCGACCAGTCGGCGCTGCACAACGTCGCCTCCGGATACTGGCGACAGGCCTTGATCTGCACGCTCACCTCGTTGCCGTACTGCGTGCCGCCCGCGGTCAGGAAGGTGCCGACCGGCACGACGGCGCTCGCCGAGCCTTCGGCGCCGGCCGTGAACCGGTACATGAACTGGTCGGCGTCGGTCGACCCGCTGCCGATCGTGAAGCCGGTCACCCGGTAGTCGGAGAACTCGCCGGTCGAGCCGTTGGCCGCGATCGCGGCGGTGAACGACGTGACCGGTCCGGGCACGGCGCGCGGGGTCACCTGAACGGGCGCGGCGGGGGTGCAGCCCTGACCGTTGTAGGCGAAGATCCAGATCGTGTAGGTCTGGTTGGCCGACAGCCCTCCGAAGGACGTGCTCGTCGTCCCCGCGTCGAGGTGCTGACTGCCGCCCGGCGGCGACACGCTCGGGGCGCCGTTCTCGACGCCGCTGACCGAGCACACGGGATCCGGTCCGCCGCTGCGGATGAGCGCGTAGTACTTCTCGATCGGCTTGCCGTTGGCGCCGAAGACGTCCGTCCACGACGCGTTCGCGGTCGAACCGTCGGTGAGCGAGCCGGAGGCGGACACGACGGGTCCGATCAGCACGGGCGGCCCGGCGGGGATGCCCACCCCGGTCGCCTCGTTCCAGGTGGCGAGCGAGTTGGGGGCGCTGTTGCGGGCGCTCACCGAGTACCCGACGGCGCTGCCGTTGGCCCCGACCCCGTAGAGGAGCGCCGACGTGGCGCCCGCGCCGACGACCGTCGACGCGCTTCCCGCCGTGACGACGTACTCCTCGATCGGGCTGCCCGGATACCCCACCGGCACCGACCAGGTGATCCGCAGACCCTGATCGAGCGGGGTCGAGTCCAGGTTCGTCGGCGGCGGCGGGATGACATCCGACCAGATCGCGCCGACGAGGGCCGTCGGTGCCGACGGGCCGATCCCGTTGATCGCGACGACGGAGAGCCGCACGGCGTTCCCCGGGCCGTTCCCGGGGGTGGTGAGCGCGCAGTTGACGCTCGAGCTGCACGAGGTCACCGAGATCGTCTCGTCGGTCGCCGCCGAGGTCATCGTGACCTCGTAGCCTGCGATCGGCGAGTTGTTGAACGGCCCGGGCGCCCAGGAGAGCTTCAGCAGACGGTCGCCGAACTCGGTCACCGAGACGCCGGTCACCGGGTCGGGGACGTCCTGCACCGAGATCGTGATGGTGCCCCAGACGTACCGGTCCGGATCCTGCGTCGCGTCCGCGACCTGGTACTGCAGACTCGTGTCGGCGGGCACCGCGGCGGCGCTCACCGTGACGGTGAGCCGCGACCTGTCGGCGCTCGGCACGACCGACACCCCGTCGGGGAGCGAGGCCCCGTCGAGGCCGCGGATGTCGACGACCTCGAGCGGCGTGCCGGGGAACGGGTTGTTCGCCTCGTCGTTCGCGAGCACGTCGATCGTCGTCGACCCGCCGCGCGGCGTGACGGCGGTGTCGGCGACCGGTTTCACGAGCGGGAGCGTCGACGGGACGACGTTGAGCTGGATGCGCCCGGCGCGTCCCTGGTTGAGATCGTCGCGCACGGTGAGCGTCACGTTCGTGACCGTGCCCTTCGGCGCGTTGGACGCGGCACGGATCACGAGCCGCTGGTCGTTGAGCTCGACGCTGAAGCCCTGGGGCAGCGGCTCGACGATCTGGTAGCGGAGCTCGTCGATGTCGTCGTACGGATAGTTGGTGAGCCGGACCAGGTCGAGCTCCTTCTCCTGCCCGGGCTCGAAGTCGACGACGCCGCCGATGAAGACGGGCGGCTGGTTCTCGCGCGGCTCGACGTCGATCGGCAGGGTCAGGATGGCCTTCCGGCCGTCGGGATCGTCGGCGCTCGTCCCGTCCGTCACCTCGAAGGTGATCGACGCCGGCCCGAAGTACTGGTCGGCCGAGGTGAAGACGAGGGTGTCGGCATCCACGACCAGGTCCTCGCCGTCGGAGTGCGTCGCCCGCACGGTGCTCGAGTCGGTGAGCCGCACGCCCTGCCCGCCGAGCGTGATCACGTAGTCGTTGAGGTCGATCCTCAGCGTGGCCTCGCTCTCGACGGTGAGCAGTGGCGCCGTGCGGTCGATCTGGGGCAGCGCGTCGGCGTAGCCGGGCACCCAGATGAAGGCGAACGAGCGGATGGCGTCGTCGTCGGGGTGGGAGACCGAGAAGGGGATGATCTGGCTCTCGTCGCCGATCCGCACCCGCACGCGCTTGTCGGAGAGCAGCTCGGCGGTCGTCGTGAAATCGGGCAGCAGGGCGACACCGAGATCGGCGACGTCGCCGTCGGCGAAGAACACGTTGTCGAGCACGTCGACGTCGACGACCGTGCGGTCCACGACGTCGCTCGCGGTGAGGACGGTGTCCTGGGCGAGCGGGTAGGACAGTTCGGCGTCGGGATCGACGGTGACCGTGATGAACGCCTCGGAGGTGCCGCCGTACTCGTTCTGGATCGTGTAGCGCACGGCGTACGTGCCCGGCGCATCCGGCGGGGTGATGTCGACGACCGTGTCGTCGATGATCGTCGCGGTCGTGCCGTCGTCGGCGTTCGGCACCGCGGCGACGATCCGCAGCGGACTGCCGTCGGGATCGGAGTCGTTGGCGAGCGCCTGGACGCTCACGGTCCGGTCCGGGCGCACCGCGACCGTGTCCTCGTTCGCGACCGGGTTGCGCGCGCCGTCGAGCCGGGGGCTGATGCCGACCCGCACCGTCCCTTCCGCCCGGGCGCCGAGGCCGTCGACGAGGGCGTAGCTGAACTCGTCGGTGCCGGACGAGTACTCCCCCGCCTCGAACTCGACGTAGGTCGGGCCGATGCCGAGGACCGCTCCCTTGTCGGGGTTGCTCGTGACGCCGATGAGCTGCACCGAGTCGCCGTCCGGGTCGACGCCGCTCAGCGGGATCTGGATGCGCACGGTCTCCCCCGCGAGGACGCGAGCGGTGACCCGCCGCGGCACGGGCGGACTGTTGGTCGCGGCGTTCTCCTCGCGCACCGAGATCGTCACCCGGCCCTCGGATCGCTGGCCCGCGGATTCGACGCTGTAGACCGCGACGTAGTCGCCGGCGACCTCGGGGGCGAGGTAGCGCAGCCGGTCGCCCGACGCGAAGAGCAGGCCCGCGCCCTCGGGCAGATCCTCGGCCAGCTCGGGGACGAGGGTGAGCGGCTTGCCCTCCGGTTGCTCGTCGTTGTCGAGAACCGGGATGTCGACGACATCCCCCACGCGGACGGTCGCGGCGTCGTCGACCGTCACCGGCGGTTGCAGCCGGGCCGGCTCGGGGATCTCGACGACGGTGATCGTGCCCACGGCATCCGCGAGTCCGTTGCTGATGCGGTACTGCACGGCGACGCTGCGCCCGTCGAGCGGGGCGGTGAGGGTGATGCGCACCTGTCGCTGGTCGAGCACCTCGGCGCGCACCCCCTGGTCGGCCGCGGGGTTGGTGACCCCGGTCACGACGAGCACTCCGCCGGCGGGGTCGATGTCGGTCGTCGTCGGATCGATCGTGTCGCTGGACAGCGTCGTGATGAAGACGGTGCGCGGCACCGTGATCGGACGCGTGTTGGCGTCCGGCGGCGCGGCGACGTCGATGCGCACGAGCCCGGTCGCCGTCTGGTCGCCGTCGGTGACGGTGAACTCGACGTAGTGGGTGCGGACCTCGTCGCTGACGAACGTGAAGGTGCCGGCCTCGAAGCTCGGCTCGATGCGCGAGCCGGCGCGCTCGGGGACGGCGTTGAGCCGGAGCGTGCCGGAGCCGCCGCGGACGTGCGACATCGGCCGGATCGTGATCTCCTGCCCCGCGGTCGCGAGCGCGACCCACGGCTCGACGACGATCGGCAACTGGCCGGCGGGAGTCACCCCGATCGCGAGGCTGCCCGTGGACTGGGCGAGACCGTCGGTGACGACGAGGGTCACCGATTTCAGGTCGCCGCCCTGCCCGGAGTCGGCGAACACCACGACGCCGTCCGGCTTGTGACTCACCTGGTCGGGCGCCCCGGTCGTCGCGGACGTGAGATAGAACGCGTCGCCGTCGGGGTCGACCCAGTCGCCGAGCACCTGCGTCGTGACCCGGCCGCCGGCGGCGACGTCGGCCCGGGTCGACCGCATCTGGAACGGCGGCGAGTTCTCCTCGTCGGAGCGCACCGTCACCGTGACCGTCGCCGTGGCGATCCCGCCGCGCCCGTCGGTGATCGTGTAGCGGAAGGTGATCGTGCCCGAGGCGTCGGGGGCGAGCGTGAGCTGCAGCTGCTGGTTGCGCGTCACCAGATCGAGCCGGCCCAGCTCCTCCGGGATCGCATCGGCCTGGCCGACGACGAGCACGTCGGCGTTCGGGTCGTAGTCGTTGAGCAGCACCGGCAGCACGGTCGCCCGCCCGGGGCGCGCCCCGAAGGCGTCGTCGACCGCGACGGGTGGGAGCTGTTCCTCCTCGATGGTCGGCGGGACGTTCTCATCGTTCTCTGCCGCGTCGTCCTGCGGTTCGTCGACCAGGAGGTCGTCCCAGTTGTCGATCAGCTGGGCGTCGTCCTGGATGGCCCAGGTGGCGCCCGTGCGCACGTCGTTCAGCACGACCTTGTCGACGTTCGCGGCGAAGGCCAGCACGCCGCTCGTCGCGCCGTCGAGGTCGAAGGGCTGTCCCTCGCCCGCGTTCCCGCAGCGCCGCCAGGCGGAGCCGGAGCCCCACGCGGCGTATTCGCAGCCGTCGAGCCCGAGGGGCGCGGCCGGAGCACCGCTCTGGCCCGCGACGAGCGGGACGGTCGCGGCACCGCTCAGCGGGATGCCGAGCAGCCCGGTCTCGGTGCCGACCAGGATGCGCTCGCCCGCATCCGAGGGCCGCTGCAGCGCGAGGTCCTCGCCGACGGCGACGAGGTCGGCGAGGTCGACGACCCCGCGCTCGAGCGCCACCCGGCGACCGTCGCGGTCGAGCACGGCCCAGGCGCCGCCGACGCTGGTCAGCTGCACGTCGGTGATCTCGCCCAGACCGGTCGGCCATCGGGCGTCGACCACGTCGGTGCGGGCGGCGTCGACCCGGAACACCTCCTGCGTGTCGGCCGAGTAGGCGAACAGCGTCCCGTCGGGCGCGACGCTCACGAGCGAGTCGAGACCGAGGATGAGCGAGGTCGGCTGCGCGGCGTCGAAGTCGGCGAGTTCGCTGAACGGAACGATCCAGAGTTCGCCCGTGCCGGCCGCGTGGATGACGACGCGCGAGCCCGCGAAATACACCTGCGGATCGTCGGGGGGCAGCGCGATCGGCTCCCCGAGCAGCGAGCCCGCGGGGTCGACGATCTGCACCGTCGCGTTCGCATGGTCGACGACGAGCACCGACGTGCCCTGCTGCACGACCTCGAGGTCGGCGCTCGCGGCGCGCACGACGGTGTTGAGCTCGAGCACCTCGGGGTTCGCGCGGCCGACCGCCTGCTGCGAGCCGTTCGCGACCCACACCGCGCCGTCGCCGAGGTCGAGCTTCTGCGCCGTGTAGCCGGTCGACGTGATCGCGAGGGCGGCGACGAGTGCCGCCACGACCGTGCCGCTCGTCGCGGTGGCGACGAACGACCGGCGCCCGGCGAGCCAGGAGCTGAAGCGGGTGTCACTCATCCTCGACGTCGACGCATTTCTCGGCGCTCTGCGCACCGGCCTTGCCCTGTCGGTTGACCGTCACCGCGAGGCACACCGAGTCGCCCGGCGCGGTCACGACGTAGCGCGGCTGCGCCTGCGTCGCGGTGCGGACGCCGTCGACCTCGATCTCGTAGAGGTCGCCTTCGGCGAGCCCCGGGTCCTGCCAGGAGAATTCGACGGTGCCGCCGTCGACGGTCGCCGTGATGTCGGAGACGACCGGGAGCTGGTCGTCGGTCGATGCGCGCAGGA
>CAZPJC010000019.1:0-5272 GCA_964586645.1 uncultured Schumannella sp. | reverse complement strand
GTCGCCGTGATGTCGGAGACGACCGGGAGCTGGTCGTCGGTCGATGCGCGCAGGAGCACGAACAACGCGGTCGCCCCGAGCGCGATCACGAGCACCGCCGACGCGATCAGCAGCCAGGTGACGGCCTGAACGCCGCGCTGCGGCGCACCGGCGGGCCTGCTGTGCGAGAACCTCCGCTGCGGCCCCGAGGCATCGCGCACCGTGCCGATTCCGGCGTACTCCGCCGCGGCCGCCGCCCGTCGCCGCCGACGGGGGGCGGGCGCATCGCGGGCTCCGGGGAGCGGGCGCAGGCGGGTGCGGTCCTCGAGATCGGCGACCGTGCCGAGCGCCCATTCGTCCATCGCGATCTCGAGCGGGGTCTGCGGCACGCCGAGCTCCGCCTCGATGGTCTGCAGTTCGCGCACGAACTCGAGCACGCTCGCGGGGCGGCCGTCGGGGCGACGGGACATCCCGCGCCGGAGCAGTGACTCGAGACTCGCCGGCACGTCGGCGCGGCCGATCGGCTGCGGCTTCGCCCGGGCGATGCGCGACATCAGGTCGCTGCTGCTGTTGGACCCGCCCGGATCCTCGAACGGCGAGCGCCCGGCGAGCAGCGAGTACACGGTCGCGGCGAAGGCCCAGACCTCGCTCGAGATCGTGCCGGACGTCTCGTCCAGCAGTACCTCGGGCGCGGACCAGGGGATGGACAGGCCGACCGAGTCCTCTTCCCGCTGCGTCGTCAGCGTCGAGGCGATGCCGAAGTCGGACAGCACCGGGTGCCCGTAGGCCGTCATCAGGATGTTGGAGGGCTTGATGTCGCGGTGCAGCACGCCGGCCCGGTGCGCGGTCTCGATCGCCGAGCCGATCTTGACCGCGATGCGCAGCACCTCGGGAACCGGGAGGCGCTCGCGGCGGTAGCGCTCGGACAGGCTCGACGAGCACAGCTCCATGACGAGGTAGGGGCGCCCGTCGCTCGACACGCTCGCCTCGTAGACGGTGAGGATCGACGGATGCGCCGAGAGCTGCGCCATCAGGTTCGCCTCGGCCTGGAACATCTGCCGCACCTGGTCGTTGACGACCTCGCTCAGCATGACCTTCACCGCGACCTGGCGGCGGGGCATGTTCTGCTCGTAGAGGAAGACGTCGGCGAAGCCGCCGGAGCCCAGGATGTGGACGTAGGAGAATCCGGGCAGCACCGGGGGCTGGGATGGCAGTCGCCTCGCCATGGACCCCCCTTCCATGCGAGCTGAGTCGCCCCATTGTAGGCGGACGCTCCGGAACGATCCCCGGATCAGGCGGGGGTTCCCCCAGAATTGGGGCGCGTGCTAACGGGGTCGCGTTTCGGCTTCGGTGCGGGTGTCGCGACGTCGATCACGACCACCGTGACGTTGTCGCGTCCCCCCGCCGCGAGCGCGGCGTCCATGAGCCCGTCGGCCGTCTCCGCCGCGGTGCCGCCGGCCGCGAGATGCCGGCGGATCTCGCGGTCGTCGATCTCCTTGGTCAGACCGTCGGAGCAGAGCAGCAGGCGCATCCCGGAGCGGACGGGGATCATCCAGACGTCGGGGCGGGGCGGCTCGCGGAAGCCGACGGCCCGGGTGATGACGTTGCTGTCGGGGTGGTCTTCGGCATCCCGCGCGTCGAGGAGGCCGGCATCCACCATCTCCTGCACGACCGAGTGGTCGCGGGTGACGCGCGCGAACTCGTCGTCGGACAGGAGGTACACGCGGCTGTCGCCGACGTTGAAGACGGCGAACTGCGGCTCGCCGTTCTCGAGGGCGAGGAGCGCGCCGGTCACCGTGGTGCCCGCGCCGATCGGGATGTGGGCCGAGAAGTCGTCGATGTCGTCGGCGGCGGCGTTGAGGGCCTGCTCGACCTGGCTCACCGTGAGGTAGCCGTGCTCGGCGTCGGCCTTCAGGGCGGCGAGCCGTTCGACGACGGCGGCGCTGGCCTTGTCGCCCGCCGCATGCCCGCCCATCCCGTCGGCCACCGCGAACACGGGCGGGCCGACGAGCACGCTGTCCTCGTTGACGGCTCGCTTGCGGCCGACATCCGAACGTCCCGCCCAGTCCAGGACGAAGCCGCGGCGCTTGCCCGGCACCGCCAGCCGGAACCCGGTGCGATCGCGCCCGACGCTGCTCACGAGACGTCCTCGCCGGTCGTCGCGAGGATCTCGAGCACGGCGCCCTCCCCGAGGTCGATCCGCGTCCCCGGCACGATGACAGCGGATTCGCCGCGGATGAGGGTGCGCGGGGCCGCGCCCGGCAGCTGCACGACCGTGCCGTTCGTCGACCGCATGTCGCTCGCGACGAGCGACCCGCCCACGACCTTGAGCTCGAGGTGCGTCGACGACATCTCGCGCGTCGGCGACGGGAGGGTCACGAGCCGGGGTGCGGGGCCGACATGGATGCGCGGGATGCTGGGCTTGCGTCCGACGTAGACGGTCACGTCGATCGGCACCTCGGTCCCGTCCGCCAGCACCACCCGGAACTCCGCGACCGGCGGCGCGGTTTCGACGATCGCGGCGGGGAGGACCGGCTCGATGAACAGCGGCAGCTCGCGCACCGCGGGAGGCGGGGGCTCGACGAGCGCCGGCGGAGCCGTGTGGCCCTCAGCCGGCACGGCCGCGCCACGCACGATCGTGTCATCGAGATCGAGGTCGGGAGCGAGGACCGGGGTCTGCGGAACCGACAGCCGTGTGTCGTCGAGGTCGGGTTCCACTCCCCCATCCTCCACCCGCGATCACGACCGGCGTGCCACTCAGCCCGGGAGATCGGATCGTGTCCTCGAGTCGATCGGGGTAGGGGTCCCCGCTCCTTCGGCTCGAGGACACGATCCGATCTCCCGGGCGTCGGGGAGCTACTCCCCGATGTACGACATGACGTGCTTGATCCTGGTGTAATCCTCGAAGCCGTACATCGAGAGGTCCTTGCCGTAGCCGGAGTGCTTGAAGCCGCCGTGCGGCATCTCGGCGACGAGCGGGATGTGGGTGTTGATCCAGACGCAGCCGAAGTCGAGGTGCTTGGCGAAGCGCATCGCCCGGCCGTGGTCGCTCGTCCAGACGCTCGACGAGAGGCCGTACTGCACGCCGTTGGCCCAGGCGAGGGCTTCGGCTTCGTCGCTGAAGGTCTGCACGGTGATGACGGGTCCGAAGATCTCGTTCTGGATGGCGTCGTCGTCCTGCTTCAGCGCGTCGACGATCGTCGGCTCGATGAAGTAGCCCTTGCCGTCGACGCGGGACCCGCCGGTCACGACCGACGCGTGCGTCGGCAGCGCGTCGAGCACGCCGAGGACGCGCTCGAACTGGTTCACGTTGTTGACGGGGCCGTAGAAGGTGTCGGGGTCGGAGGGGGCCCCGGTCTGCACGTTCTCCGTCACGTAGTCGGCGAGCGCCGCGAGGAAGGCGTCGTGGACGTCCCGGTGCACGAGCACGCGGGTGGCCGCGGTGCAGTCCTGGCCGGCGTTGAAGTAGCCGGCGATCGCGATGCCCTCGGCGGCCTTGGCCAGGTCGGCGTCCGGGAACACGATGACGGGCGCCTTGCCGCCGAGTTCGAGGTGCACGCGCTTGAGGTCGGCCGACGCGGCTTTGGCGACCTCCATGCCGGCGCGCACCGAGCCGGTGATCGACACCATCTGCGGCGTCTTGTGGTCGATCATCAGACCGCCGGTCGTGCGGTCGCCCGTGATGACGTTGAGCACGCCCGCCGGGAGGAACTGCGCGGCGACCTCGGCGAGCAGCAGCGTCGACTGCGGGGTCGTGTCGGACGGCTTGAGCACGGTCGTGTTGCCCGCGGCGATCGCCGGGGCGATCTTCCAGACGGCCATGTTGAGCGGGTAGTTCCACGGCGTGACCTGACCGATGACGCCGATCGGCTCACGCCGGATCGAGGAGGTGTGGTCTTTCATGTACTCCGCGGTCGCCCGGCCTTCGAGGTTGCGGGCGGCGCCGGCGAAGAAGCGCAACTGGTCGACCGACAGCAGGACCTCGTCGTCGACGAGGGAGGCCCGCGGCTTGCCGGTGTCCTGCGATTCGAGGTCGGCGAACTCGTCGGCCCGCTTCTCCATCTCGTCGGCGATGCGGAACAGCGCGAGCTGCCGTTCCGCCGGGGTGGACTCGCCCCACTCCTCGAACGCCGCCGCGGCCGCCGAGTACGCGGCGTCGACATCCGCCGCCCCGGAGACGGGCGACGTGGCGTAGGACTCCTCGGTCGCCGGATCGACGACGGCGAACGAGCCGTCCCCCTTCGCGTCGACGTACTCCCCGTTGATGAAGTTGCGCAGCGTGCGATCGGCCATAGCGCAACCCTACTTCGACGCTCGCCGAGCCGAAACTGCCGATTCCGTCACTCTGGGCGACGAGATGTTGCGGAATCGCTTGCGGGGCCCCGTTCCGGCTGTCAGGATCGGCTCATGGTGCGCGGCAAGGCGGTGGCGCTCGATGACGTCTCGAAGGGCATCATCGAGCAGCTCCAAGAGGACGGCCGACGCTCCTACGCCGAGATCGGCAAGGCGGTCGGCCTCTCCGAGGCGGCCGTGCGCCAGCGGGTGCAGAAGCTGACGGATGCCGGCGTCATGCAGGTCGTCGCGGTCACCGACCCGATGCAGCTGGGGTTCTACCGCCAGGCGATGATCGGCATCCGCGCCACCGGCGACACGACCAAGGTCGCGGAACAGCTGAGCGTCATCCCGGAGATCGACTACGTCGTGCTCACCGCGGGATCGTTCGACGTGCTCGCGGAGGTCGTCTGCGAGTCGGACGAGGACCTCATCGAGCTGCTCAACCACCGCATCCGGGCGATCGAGGGCGTGCTGTCGACCGAGACCTTCGTCTATCTGAAACTGCAGAAGCAGTTCTACAACTGGGGAACACGATGAGCACCTATGACGACGCCGACCTTCAGCAGAAGGCCAAGGACCACCTCTGGATGCACTTCAGCCGTCAGTCCGTGGCCGAGGAGCACGGGGTGCCGATCATCGTCAAGGGCGAGGGTCACCACATCTGGGATTCGACGGGCAAGAGGTACATCGACGGGCTGTCGGGTCTGTTCGTCGTGAACGCCGGCCACGGCCGGAAGCGCCTCGCCGAGGCCGCGGCGAAGCAGGCGGAGGAGCTCGCGTTCTTCCCGATCTGGTCGTACGCGCACCCGAACGCGATCGAGCTCGCCGACCGGCTCGCCGGGTACGCGCCCGGCGACCTCAATCGGGTCTTCTTCTCCACCGGCGGCGGCGAGGCCGTCGAGACCGCGTTCAAGCTCGCGAAGTACTACTGGAAGCTGCAGGGGCAGCCCGCCAAGAC
>CAZPJC010000018.1:8703-24582 GCA_964586645.1 uncultured Schumannella sp. | reverse complement strand
GAACAACTGACCTCGCAGGTGTTGAGAAACTCCACCACTCAGAGGGACGTCACCGCGATCTGGGCGGGGCGCGCCTGGGGACGCTATTGGGGCTGGGACGTTAAGGAGGTATGGACCTTCGTGATCTGGGTGGTCTACGCCGCCTATATCCACGCCAAGGCAACCCGCGGATGGCACGGCAACCGTGCCGCCTGGTTGTCGCTTGTCGGCTTCGGCGCGGTGCTGTTCAACTTCGGAATCGTCAATGTCTTCTTCACCGGCTTGCACTCCTACTCGGGCCTCTGACCCACCCCCATCCACCAACCAATGAAAGGAACACCCAGTGGTCGCCAAGAAAGCTGCTGAAAGCAATCCGAACGATTTCGAACGCAGTTGGAGAATTCATCGCCGACTCGTGCGCCTCGGACAGGTCCTCATGATCGTCGGCGCCCTCGTTGCCGCCACTCACTGGCTGGCCCATCTCGAAGCCTTCGGACCCGGGCAACCCCCTGGTTGGGTCGACCTCGTCGCCGGCTATCCCACCGGTGGCCTGCTTCTGGTGGCTGGCTTGATCATCGCGGGCCGGAAGCGACCGTCCAAGCAGGCGCGATGAGCCCCGCGTCAAGCCCGCGGTTGACGGATCTCACCGTCAAACAGCGCCGGGCCGCCAAACGTGCGGAGAAGCTCGCCAAGTTCCGTCGACAGCAGAAGCAGCGCAGGCGCAACCGTCGGATCGTTGCCGTCGCGGTACCGATCGCGGTGCTCGTCACGGTCGGAGCCATCATCTTGTCGGTAGTTCTGACTCCTAAGCCGGCAAGTTATACCGCCGGGAGCTCCGGGGTTGCTGTCGAGGGCGTTGAAGAGTTCACCAACGCCGCGACGCATGTCGAGACGCCGGTGACCTACGCCCAGTCCCCGCCCGCCGGCGGGGACCACAGTCCGACGTGGTTGAACTGCGGGATCTACACCCAGCTCATCCCTGACGAGAACGCGGTCCACTCACTCGAACATGGCGCGATCTGGGTCACCTACGACCCATCGTTGGATGCGAGTCAGCTAGGCACGCTTCGCTCCAAGTTGCCGACCACTCATGTGATCCTCTCCCCATATGACGGACTCTCCGTGCCGATCGTGCTCAGCGGGTGGAACGTCCAGCTAGGCCTAGAGAGCGCCGACGACTCACGAATCGCGACGTTCTTCGAGGAGTATTGGAAGGGTGAGAACGCTCCAGAACCTGGCGCATCGTGCACCGGCGGAGTCGACGGATGATCTCGATGCGCATCCTGGCAACCCATGGCTGAGGTGATCGGAAGCGGTCAGCTCTGGCTCGCGATCCCGCTCGCGTTGCTCGCGGGATTTGTGTCTTTCGCGTCGCCGTGCGTACTACCCCTCGTCCCCGGATATCTCGGCTACGTCACGGGATCGTCCGGGGGCGGTTCGCGCTGGCGACCTGTCGTCGGGGTCGGGCTGTTCATCCTCGGCTTCGCCCTGGTATTCGTCGCCTACGGCGCCGCGTTCGGGTCCTTAGGCGGTTGGCTGATCCGCTGGCAGGATCCACTCACGCGGATTCTCGGCGGGGTCGTCATCCTCATGGGGTTGGTGTTCATCGGAGCATTCCGCCTTTTCCAACGTACCGCCAAGCTGCCCATTGCCCCTCGCACCGGCCTTGCCGGCGCCCCGCTGCTCGGCGTCGTGCTGGGACTCGGCTGGACTCCATGCCTGGGCCCCACCTTGGCCGCGATCTCGGCGTTGAGCATCGGCAGCGGATCCGCTACGCGCGGCGCACTCCTCACTGCCGTCTACTCCATCGGACTCGGCCTACCCTTCCTGGTCGTGGCCGCCGGCCTCGGTTGGGCGACCACGGCGGTCGCGTTTCTTCGGCGTCACATCCGCGCGATCAACGTTGCCGGCGGTCTCACTATGGTGGCGATCGGCGTGCTCATGGTCACCGGAGTCTGGACTGCGATTCTCTACTCCCTTCAGAATCTCATCGGCGGAACCGTGCTCCCCATATGAAGCCGATTGCCCCCTACTCCAGACGGCCACGCTGGCCCTTGATCCTCGCGATCGTCGTGCCGCCATCCGTGCTCATCGCGGTGCTGATCCCCTCGATCTCGAACCCAGGACCAACTACACAGGACATGTGGGTCGGTGCCACGCCCTTCGGCCCGACCAGTGAAGCTTCCGCCGGCGAGGTCGAAATCATCCACGAGGCCCTTCACGACATCGGCGCACAGTGCGCCGAGACCGATCCCGACCTGCGCGCCATCGCGGCGCACGTCGACCGCATCATCCAGTTCTCGCAGCGGTACCCGGTGGGTCGGTTCCCGATCGACGATGAGACCGCTACCGCTTCATCCCTCCTCTTGGTCACGCGAGAAGCCGTGAAGACCTGTGCCACGGCCGAGGTGGACCGAATCGATGCCGCGCGTCAATAGACTCGCGCGGTCGGCTACGAGGTCAGCTTGCGTAGCGCTTCAGGAAGGTGAAGGGATCGACGAATGACCCGCCGATTTTGATCGTGAAGTGCAGATGCGCGCCGCTGACCTGACCTGTCGCGCCGCTGAGTCCGATAAAGTCGCCGACTCTGACTTGATCGCCGAGAACAAGTGCTGAGGAGCCGCTGGCCATGTGCGCGTATCCGGCCTCGAAGACCTCACCGTCGGGGGTCGTGCTCTCGATGACGACGAAGTTGCCCCAAGTGCCGCCGCCGGTGCTGCGCTCGACGACGACACCGTCGGCCACAGAGAAGATCGCCGCACCATAGCCGGAGCCGAAGTCGATCCCGGAGTGATCGGTCGAGCACCCGCGGCACGGAGCGGCTCGTGCGCCGAATCCGCTCGTGATAGGTACTGCGTACGGGAAGGGCCAACGGATCGGACCGGTGCCGATCGTGTAGTCGAAGCTGCGGTTGCCGTAGCGCAAGCGAAGCATTTCAGCCCATGACGTCACCGTCCAGGCATCCCGCTCTGAGAGCGACACGAGGGCGGGGTCCACTTCGACCGTCTGCGCCTCCATCGCGAACGCATCGGCGAGGGCGGTGTCGTCAGGATGGACGTCGAACGCGTGGGCTGGCACGGTCATCGCGAAAACGAGCGTGCCGGCGAACAGCATCGCGCCGAACGAGAGGAGACGTTTGCTGAGCGTCTTCTTGACTGCGGCGTCCCGAATGACGTCTCGTTGAGTGGTGCTCTTGGCACTGCGACGCCGCTTCGTTCGTGCTTTTGTCAGTGCCGATCGTCGGCGCGACGCCGCAGGCGAAGCCACCTCGACAGAGCGCGCACTTCCCCGCAGCTCGCGCCTCGTGAGGGGGGACGAGACGACATCCCAGGAGGCCGAGAGAGGTGGAGCGAGTTCGGCGCCGAATTCGAGTCGAGCCGTGGCTTCGGGAACTACCTTGTCGCCTCCGCGACGCTCGGGCACAGTCATAACTTGGAACTCCTGGGGCGCGACCGACCACAAGACGCAACCGGGATACTCGGGCTGACGGCGCAAGGTGCTGCCGACTGGACTCTCTCAGGGTAACAAATCGGCAACGGCGAGACCCATCCGCGAGGGCGAATTCACAGACTCGAGGGTATGCAGCGACGGATGAACCTCTGGATGTCGGCACCGCCGCGACGACCGCTCCCGCGCCGACCCCGCCCCCGTAGGGCTCTCCCAGCCCGGTTGGTCGTCCGCGCCCATAAGCGCGTCTGAGTCAGAGTTGCCGGAGGAATGCGCTGACGGATTGCGTGGCCGCGTACTCGTTTGCGTTCCACTCGAGCGTGTGGGGCGCGCTGGCGAGCTCGACGAGGGTTACATCTTCTTGCTTCCCGGCGAACCGCTGCGTTGTTTCGAACGGGTTGGTCTGGTCGCCGCGCGAGTGCAGTAGCAGGGCTGGGATCCCCAGGGGGCGATCGGCTGGCCAGGGAAGTGCGTCGAGCTGGAGTGCGCCGCGAAACCACGGGACGTTGTAGCGGTTGCGAGCCTCAGCAATTGTGACCGCACGATCGAGAACCGCCGGGCGTATCCCGGCCGCGGCTGTGGCTGTCGTGGCCGATGCAACCCAGTCAAGCAACGGGCTCACCAGGACCAGCCCCCGCAATGGCGAATCCGGGGAGAGTCGGTGGGCTAGCAGCATGGCCAGGGCGCCGAAGGACCACCCGAAGCCTGTAACGGAGGTCGCGCCTCGGTCCCGGAGGGCGGAGAACGCGCGACGGATCACGCCGACCTCCAGCACACCGAAGCCATGCCTACGGCGGTGGTGCAGCCCGAGCACGATGCATCCTTGCCCTGCAGCGAGCGCAACCTCGGCGCTGCGGAGCGAGCTGCGCGCATCGGCACCGAGCCCACCCATGTGCACGCTCCACCGCGTGGACATCTCCCGTGGCGCGATGACCCATGCTCGACAAGGAACCCCTTCCGTCGACAGGTCTACCATCTCGACTTCGCCTGCGAGCTGGTCGGGCGAAGCATGAATTGCGCCTGTCCAGCTCACGCGCTGGCCGGCAACCGTCGCCGTCCTGGTGACGAGTTCTCGAGTGACACGGTCAGACGACACGTCAAGGATCTCTCCAACCTGTGCGAGAACGCCCCCGCGCGACAGCAGGCCGTACCGGCCGGGCAGAGTCGTGGAGACAGTGGCCGGCACGGTCACCGTGCCTTGAGTGCTGCTGAGGACCGGCAGGTCATACCGCCGGGCCGTGATCGCCTGCAGCCGCGCCCATGCGCGCAGTCGCCACCGAACTCGGAATCCCCGAGCGCACCGCAACCCACTGGATCACCAAAGCCCGCAACGCCGGCCTGCTCGACGGAATCACGTACGCCGTCGGTCGCCAGCCGAGTGGACGCCGAACCGAATAGCACGACCAGTCGACCGTCCAAACAGGGCGCAAACGGCAGCCTCTTCTACTCCGAATCCGAGGCCGCCGCCCGACTCGGCCTTCACCGTACGACGCTGCGCGCTCTCGCCCTGGCCGGCCGCGCTCCAGTCGAGCCGATCCCACTCACCGAGCATCGACGCGTCTATCGACGCACCGACATCCATCGGCTCGCTGGCCTCGAGCAGTAGAGATCCGCCACGCCAATGGGAAGCATCCAGCCGTACGAGACCAGCAATGGCCGCAGATACCGGGTGTTGTACCGGCGACCGGACATGCGGCAGACGCAGAAGCGCGGCTTCCAGACCAAACGCGCCGCCGAACTCTTCCTCGCGAACACCGAGGTGGACATCTCGCAAGGCCGATACCTCGACCCGTCCCTGGCCCGTGTGACCGTGGCGGACTGGATGCAAACCTGGCTATCGGCGAGGGGAGACCTACGCGCCACGACGCGAAGCCGAGTCGCACACATCATCGACAAGCACATCGCACCCGAACTCGGACGGATCCCCATCGGTAACCTCACCCGACTGCGGGTGCAGGAGTGGGCGTCTGGCCTCCCTGGGTCGCCGGCCACGGTGCGGAAGATCGTCAACGTACTCTCCGGTGCGCTGCGATTCGCGGTGGAAGACGGCCGGCTTCCATCGAATCCCGCACAGCGGCTGAAACTGCCGAAGGTCGTCAAGACCGCCCGACGCTACCTCTCCCACGAGCAGGTCGCTTCGCTGGCGCGGGCGGTCGGCGAGATCTCAGGCGGGTTCCAGCACGGCTATCACCTCGCCGTCCTCGTACTCGCCTATTGCGGTTTGCGATGGGGGGAACTCTCCGGCCTCCGAACACGCGACATCGACCTCGATCGGCGCCGGCTGACGATCCGACAAACAGTCGTCGCTGACCGTGGCTACCAACGCATCGAGGCGCCCAAAGACTATGAGCACCGCTCCATCCCGATCCCCCGATTCCTCTGCGATCCGCTGGCCAGCCAGATCACCGGACGCCAACCCGACGAGCCGGCCTTCTACGGCATCCGGACCAGAACCTGGCTGCGCAACCACGTCTTCCGCGTCGGCTGGTTCGACCCCGCTGCAGCGGCCATCGGACTCAAAGGGCTCACGCCGCACGAGCTGCGCCACACGGCCGCCAGCCTCGCCGTCTCAGCGGGCGCGAACGTCAAAGCGGTGCAGCGAATCCTCGGGCACGCCTCCGCCGCGGTCACCCTCGACGTGTACGCAGACCTGTTCGACGAGGACCTCGACGCTGTTGGCGCATCTCTGGACCGCGTCGCCATGCAGACCTCGATCGCCGGGCTACTCGCCGACCGAGCACACTCGGCCCACGAGCACCTGCTCCCTCCGCCCCCTGCACCCTCCACCGCTCGCCTCGGCCTCTAACGCCTTCAGCGTCGAACGCTCCGAGCCCCGCCGCGCACGCGCCCCGCTTGCCGCGGAGACCTACGAACAGGGCGCCACTGGCGTCCTCCGCTGCCGCGCCTCAGGCCGATGTTGCCAAAGTGTTGCCACGAGCCGATTTCGAGCCAGCTCAGGCGATCCTGCGAAACACAAAACCCCTGGCTTGACCAGGGGTTTTGAGGCTGTGACCCCAGCGGGATTCGAACCCGCGTTACCGCCGTGAGAGGGGATTGAGGAAGCCCGATCCGACAGGTCGCAGCTCTCGACACGTTGTTTCTACTGAAGGGAGGAGTGCGAGGAGTGCGTGCCGGAGGCTGTTGCCGTCAGCGTTGGTAGCCAATTTGTAGCCAACGATCTGTTACGTGTTCATCGGCAGATACCGATATGATCGGAAGGTGCCGATTACCGAAGACCTGACCGTGGCGGTGTCGCTATTTCACTCGCTAGGTGACCAGAACCGATTGGCGATCATTCGCCGACTCGGCTGGGGCGAAGCGCGAGTGAGGGACCTCACTGACGAGCTCATGCTGGCTCAGTCAACTGTGTCGGAGCACGTGGCATGCCTTCGCGACTGCGGTTTGCTCGTTGTGCGAACTGAGGGTCGTCAGAACTTCTACTCCCTCGCGAGCCCCGAAGTGATTGATCTGCTCGAAGCGGCCGAGCGGCTCCTCGCGGAGACCGGCTACAAGGTCGACCTCTGCCCGGCATACGGCAAGGGCACTCGATGATCGCAACGATCGCTGCCGCGGTGGGGCTCTTCGCGGCCACGAACATCGACGACATAGTCGTGCTCACCGTGCTCTTCCTCGCGACCACCCGCGGCGCACTCCCCGGCTGGAAGGTGATCGCTGGCCAGTATCTCGGTTTCATCGCCCTCGTGGCCATCAGCGTCGTGGCCGCTGCAGGTCTCACCATTGTTCCCGACGAATGGGTCGGCTTCCTCGGCCTCATCCCGCTCGGCATCGGACTGTATGGACTGATCCGTACCCTGCGCCGGCGCGGCAAGGACGATGATGACAATGACGACGAGAGCGCGATCCGTGCCGGAGGGCTGCTCGGAGTCGCCGGCATCACCATCGCCAACGGCGCCGACAACATTTCCCTCTACACCCCGGTCTTCCGCACCAGCCCGATCGCCGACACCGTCGTCACCATTGTTGTCTTCCTTATCCTGGTCGCCGTCTGGTGCCTGATCGCACGCCTGGTGGGGACCCGCCGGGCGGTGACCGAAGCACTCGAGAAAGTCGAGCACTGGCTTGTCCCCGCAGTGTTCATCGGCCTCGGCCTTTACATCCTGATCGAGTCCGGCGTCATCGTTCGCTTCATCGATCTGTTTGCCTAAAGACTCAGACTGCGCTCCGTCTGCGCCTCGTGCACGGGGCACGACCGCTCGCGCATCTCGTCACTCAGTCGGATCTTTTCCCAGAATTCCTCTCTACCATCAGGCACGACTCGAAAGGAATTCGAACATGAAATGCCCCATCGACGGCAACGTGTTGACCATCTCCGACCGGACAGGTATCGAAATCGACTACTGCCCGGAATGCCGTGGGGTGTGGCTGGATCGCGGCGAGCTTGACAAGATCATCGAGCGATCCGCGGCCGCAGATCCCTACGCGCCCAACTCAGCTCAGCAATCGGCACCCTACGCAGCGCCTGGGTACGACGGTCGGGGATCCAAGCACGGCTCTCGCGATGGCCACGACCGCAACCAGAATGGCCGGCGCCGCGGTGGCTGGCTCGGGGAACTCTTCGATTGACTCATACGCACGTCGGCGCCTCTGGCGGGTTCGCATGAGAGTTCAGTTCGCGCGCGGACCCGTCCGTGTTGCAGGAGTCTTGGGGATCGTCGCGGCAGCGTTCACCGTGGATCAGCTCACGAAGGCATGGGCTCTCTCTTACCTCGGTGATGGACGCATCGTGGAACTCATGCTGGGTGCGCGGCTCGAACTGGCGTTCAACCCCGGTGTCGCATTCGGCCTCGGAGGTACCATCGGCGCCCCCCTGGTTCTCGCCCTCGTGGCGATCGCAGTCGCCCTGGCGGTATGGGTAATCGTTCGAGCCGTCCGGGGAAGCGGCCTCGCCGGCACCGCGTTCCTTGCCGTGGCTGCAGGGGGCGCGTTCGGCAACATTTGGGACCGTACCAGTCGGGCGAACGACGGCCCACTCACCGGCGAGGTCGTCGACTTCATCGCCGTCGACTGGTTTGCCATTTTCAACGTCGCCGACATCTTTACCACCTGCGGCATCGCCGGCTGGGCACTCATGTCAGTCCTCAGTTCCCGACGAGTGGGTATGGACGCGAATGCATCAGCGGCAGTCACCGTTTCGGCGTCCGACACGGACATCCGGTGAACCGGGGCCTCGAGCCCGCCGTCTGAGCCATCCTGCGTATTACAGCCAAGGCTGTATAGTCAGCGTGTGCTGACTATAGCTTCCCGCGTGGATGTCATGAACCGACTCGGCCGCGCAATGGCGGACCCCACCCGCTCCCGCATCCTGTTGAACCTCTTCGAACGCCCCGGTTATCCGGCCCAGCTCTCGCGCGACCTTGGCCTGACCCGTTCGAACGTGTCGAACCATCTCGCCTGCCTACGCGGCTGCGGGATCGTGGTTGCGACGCCGGAAGGCAGGCAGACGCGCTATGAGATCGCTGACCCACATCTGACTAGCGCAATCTCGTCGCTGGTGGACGCCGTGCTCGCCGTCGATGACGGGGTGGCCTGCACGGATGAGAACTGCGATGTGCCGCTGTGCTGCGGAGTTCCGGAATGAGCCGCGAATGCTGCGGTCCCGATGAAGGAGTGGGACCGCAAAGGCTCACCCCGACGCGCCGGGACCAGGCCCCCGCTCAACCGGATCCGCAACACGACGACGATCGCGGTCGGACCGCCAACGACGAACACGCCGCGGACGACGAGCACGACCACGGGAGCGACAGCGACGAGCTGGTCCCATGGTGGCGGGACCGCCACCTCCTGCTCCCGATCGCCGCCGGTGTCCTCCTGGCGGTCGGCTACGGTCTGGAGTGGACGGGTCTGGAACTGCCGGCGACGATCGTGCTCGCCGGCAGCCTTCTCGCGGGCGCCGCCACGTTTGTCCCCGGAGCGGTGAAACTTCTGCTGCGGCGCCGCCTGGGCGTCGGCTTGCTCATGACCATCGCCGCAGTCGGCGCAGTCCTCCTTGGCCGCGTCGGGGAGGCCGCCGCGCTGGCGTTCCTCTTCTCGATCGCAGAGGCCCTCGAGGACCGCGCGATGGATCGCGCTCGCAGCGGCCTGCGCGCCCTGCTATCGCTGATTCCCGACACTGCGACTGTGTCAAAGCTATCCGGGGAGGTCACCATCCCCGCTAGCGAACTCCGCGAGCTCGACGTCCTCGTCGTCCGCCCAGGCGACCGCGTGGCCACCGATGGGGTCGTTGTCAGCGGTCGAAGCAGCATCGACGCATCCGCGATCACCGGAGAGTCGATCCCCCTCGAGGTAGGGCCCGGCGACCAGGTGCCCGCCGGCTCCATCAACGGCAACGGCGCCTTGCAACTCGAAGCCACCGCAGACGGCCGCGACAACTCACTCACCCAGATCGTCGAACTCGTCGAGCAAGCCAACGCCCGCAAAGGCGAGCGCGCCCGCCTCGCCGACCGCATCGCCAAGCCGCTCGTCCCCGCCGTCCTCATCATCGCCGCCCTCGTTGTGGTGTTCGGCTTCATCGTGGGCGACCCGCTCACCTGGACCGAACGCGCCCTGGTGGTGCTCGTCGCCGCCTCCCCTTGCGCCCTGGCGATCGCCGTTCCGGTCACCGTCATCTCCGCGATCGGCGCGGCCAGCAAGTTCGGCATCATCATCAAGTCTGGAGAGGCATTCGAGCAGCTCGGCACGATCAAGATCGTCGCCTTCGACAAGACCGGCACCCTCACCCGCGGCCGCCCGGAGGTCGTCGCCGTCGAGACGGTCGAACCTGCCTCGCGTGATCGCGTGCTCAGTATCGCGGCAGGCCTCGAGTCGCAGAGCACCCATCCCCTGGCCGCCGCGATCACGGGCGCCGCTTCCGAACCGGCGACCGTCACCGATGTGACGGAAGAACCCGGCAATGGCATCACCGGGACGGTGGACGGGCAGACCGCCCGGGTCGGAAGTCCCCGCTGGGTCGACCCCGCCGAGCTCACCACACGCGCGACCGCCCTCGAGGAGGAGGGCATGACCGTCGTCGTCGTGGAGCTCGACGGCTGCGCGGTCGGGATCATCGGTATCCGCGACGAGCTCAAGCCCGAAGCCGCCGAGACCATCCGCGAGCTGGCTGCTGCTGGCATCGCCGCCGCGATGCTCACCGGCGACAACGCGCGCACCGCCCGCGCGCTAGCAGACCAGGTAGGCGTCAGCGACGTCCGGGCCGAACTCCTCCCTGGCGACAAGGCCACCGCGATCGAGGCCTTTTCAGCGTCCAGGCCGACGGCCATGGTCGGGGACGGCATCAACGACGCGCCCGCCCTCGCCGCGGCCGATGTCGGAATCGCAATGGGCGTCACCGGCTCCGACGCCGCGATCGAGTCTGCCTCCGTCGCCTTTACGGGCAACGATCTGCGGCTGATCCCGGCCGCACTGCTACACGCGCGGCGCGGCCGCCGAATCATGACCGGCAACATCGTGCTATCTCTCGGCATCATCGTCGCCCTGTTCCCACTCGCGCTTTTCGGTGTGCTGGGGCTCGCCGGCGTCGTGCTCGTGCACGAAATCGCTGAAGTCGTGGTGATACTCAACGGCGTTCGCGCCGCGCGGCGCCCCGGCGCTCGCGCCCGCGAAACCACGGTGGCGCCGCCACCAAACGCGGCTCTCACTCGACCCTGAAGTGGGCCTCTCGATGAGACGGCGCCCAGTCCATCACACCGTCGGTCGGCGCTCCCACCACGGAGGGCGGAATACCTGGGTTCGGCGGAGCCGCTAGTCCTGTTGCCGAACTCGGCCATGACCTGACCCCACCCGCGATGGCTGGGCGGTCGGCCTACGTTACCGCCGCGGGCGCGCGGCATCGCAAGCGAAGGCTCCGTGGCCTGCCCACGAAACGAACGACCACGCCGAGGGCTCTAAGTCGTTTCCCCTGGTCAGGCTGCGCATCCGTCTGCATGTTCGGGCGCATCGCGCGGCCGAAATGACACGCGTCGTCAATGGGACGACGAACATCTGTAGCCAAAATGTAGCCACGTGGCGCGCCCGCACGGACTGCACGGAACACAAAAGCCCTGGCTGACCAGGGCTTTCGGTTGGTGACCCCAGCGGGATTCGAACCCGCGTTACCGCCGTGAGAGGGCGGCGTACTAGGCCACTATACGATGGGGCCGTCACGACAACCGTTCGAGTATACATGGCTCCCGCGCCCGCTCGACCGCCGCTCCGTGAGGCTCCGCCCGGCATGATGGGCACATGAGCGAAACCCAGGATGCGGCATCCGGACCGAGTCCCGCACCCGGCTGGCGCACCGGCGATCTCGACCTCTCGGTGTTCGCCCGGGAACCGCATCCGGGCGAGCTCGCGGCGGCGGGACGGACGTTCGAGTCGGCCGTTCCCGGAGTGCGACCCGCTCGGGACGGGCAGTTCTGGGTCGACGTGATCCTGGCCGTGACCGGTGTCGCGGCGAGTGCGATCATGCTGCCGCTATGGCTGTCCATCACGCTTCCGGCGATCTTCTCGTCCGCGTCCTACGACCCGACCGCGGCCGGGGGCGTCTACGTCGTCGCAACGTTCACGATGGGCATCCTCATGTGGGTCTTCGCGGCGGGAGCGATCTGGGGCTTCTCCCGCCTCCTGCGCAAGCGCTCGGGGCGACCGCTCGTCTGGTGGCGGCTCGCGGCCGTCGCCGCGGCGAACGGACTGAGCTACCGACCCTGGGCGACCGCGACGACGATCACGACGAGCCTCGTGCGCGGGCGGAACAAGTTCTGGCTCGAGGACCGGCTGCAGCCGTTGGACGCCCCGGAGGATCTGACGGTCGCGATCCTCGTCGTCGAGGGCGACTCGGGCAACTTCTCGCTCGGCGAGCGCCGCTGGGGGTTCGTCGAGCTGCGCCTGGACCGCTCGATGCCGCACATCGTGGTCGAGACCACCGAGCGCACGCGCGCGGAGAGCGACTTCGGCATCCTGCCCGGGCAGTCGTTCGAACTCGAGGGCGACTTCCCGCGATTCGCCCGGGTCTACGCCGACGAGGACGACCGGCGCACCGCGCTCGAGCTGCTGACCCCGGATGTCATGGCCGCGATCGTCGACGCGACGGCGGGGTACGACCTCGAGGTGCGCGGCGACCGGCTCGCGATCGTCTCCCCCGTCGTGACCGACCTCGCCGACCCCGCGGTGCTCACCCGGATGTTCCGGATGGCCGCCGTCATCGGTGTCGAGGCGCGTCGCGTGTCGGCAGCGCGCGGCGACGGGCGGTACGTCGTCGACTTCGCCGCGGGCCTCCCGCCGGAGCGGATGCGGCAGCGCCGGGTCTCGCGCGGCGCGATCCGCGGCTTCGTGATCTCCGGGGTCGTCATCGCGGTGATCACGACCGCTGCGGTCGTTCTGCCGGCCCTGCGCGGTTAGGCCGGCAGCGGAGCCAGGACCCGCAGCGCACCGGGGACGAGCTCGACGTCGATCGGCAGCGGAGCGATCCGCTCGCCGTCGCCGTACGCGACGATGCCCTCGGCCTCGATCCGCACCTTCCGCGCCCGCTCGATGCGCACCCGCGGGTCGGTGATGTGAGTGCCGGCGAACACCCGCGGGAAGATGCGCAGGAAGCTGAACCGCGACAGCGGCTTGACGATGAGCACGTCGAACAGGCCGTCGTCGAGCTGCGCGTCGGGGGTGATCTTCATCCCGCCGCCGAGCGAGACGCCGTTGCCGAGCGCGACGAGCACGGCCTTCGTCTCGATCGCCAGCCCGTCGAGGGTGAGCCGGTAGGCGAACGGCTTGAGCAGCGCGAGCTCGGCCAGCATGGCCAGGATGTAGCGGCTCGGCCCCTTGGGATGCCGCATCTGGTTGGCGCGCTCGTTGACGATCGCGTCGAAGCCGGCAGAGAGGGCGCAGGCGAACCAGCGTTCGCGCGTGCGGCCGTTCTCGAACCAGGTGATCCGTCCGGCATCGATCGTGCGTGGCCCGGCGGCGAGCGCCGCGTCGAGCGCCAGGATCGCCGCCTCCGTGTCCTCGTAGGGGATGCCGAGCACGCGGGCCATGTCGTTGCCGGTGCCCGAGGGGATCAGCCCGAACGGCACGCGCGTGCCCGCCACGAGGTTGGCGGCGAGGTTGACCATCCCGTCGCCGCCGACGACGACGAGGGCGTCCGGGCGCTTCTTGACCGCGGCCCGCGCCGAGGCGACGAGCTGCTCGAAATCGGGCTCGGTCAGCGACGTGACCTCGTGGCCCATCGCGCGCAGCGTCTGGACGACGGCCGGGCCGACCGCCCGCGTGGCCCCGAACGACGCCGACGGGTTGATGGCCACCACGAGCTTCTTCGGACGCGACGTCGCTGCCATGCGCCCGAGTATGACAGCCCGCGCGGGCATCGGGTCACCTCGTGAAGCGCAGCCTCCGCAGCAGCTGGGCGTTGAGCGCGACGACGATCGTCGACACCGACATCACGACGGCGCCGACGGCGGGCGGCATGAGGAAGCCCACTCCGGCGAGCACCCCGGCGGCGAGCGGCAGCCCGATCACGTTGTACCCGGTCGCCCAGGCGAGGTTCTGCAGCATCTTGCGGTAGCCCGCCCGGCTCAGGGTGAGGATGTCGACGACCCCACGCGGATCGTCCGACGCGAGCACGACCCCCGCCGACTCGATGGCGACGTCGGTGCCGGCGCCGATCGCGATGCCCACGTCGGCGCGCGCGAGGGCGGGCGCGTCGTTCACGCCGTCGCCGACCATCGCGACGCGGTGGGCGCCGCCCTCCTGAAGCTTCTCGACGGTCGCCGACTTCTGCGCGGGCAGCACTTCGGCGAACACCTCGGTGATGCCGAGCCGCTCCGCGACGTGGTGCGCGACCTCGTGGGAGTCCCCGGTGAGCATCGCGACCCGCACGCCGCGCTTCTGCAGCGCGGCGACCGCCTCGGCCGACTCGGGCCGCACGACGTCGGCGAGCGCGAACGACGCGAGGGCCCGGTCCCCCTCGAGCAGGTGCACGACCGTCGACCCGTCTCGTTGCGCGTCACGCACCGCGTGCACGAGCACCGGATCGAGATGGATGCCGGCCTCCGTCGCGACGCGCGAGCTGCCGACCCGCAGGTCCCGACCCCCGACGCTCGCCTGCGCGCCCCGACCGGCGAGCGCGGTGAACTTCGCGGAGCGCGCGACCTTCAGGCCCCGGTCCTGCGCCGCGGCGACGATCGCACGGGCGATCGGGTGCTCGGACTTGGCCTCGACGGCGGCTGCGAGGGCCACCGCCTCGGCCTCGTCGACGCCGGGCGCCGTGGTCACGCTCACCAGACCCAGCCGCCCTTCGGTCAGCGTGCCGGTCTTGTCGAAGAGCACGACATCCACGTCCTTGGCCTCTTCGAGCGCCGCGCGATCGCGCACCAGGATGCCGCGGCGCGCGCCGAGGCCCGTGGTGATCGCGGCGACCAGCGGGATGGCGAGCCCGAGGGCGTGCGGGCAGGCGATGACGAGCACGGTGACGACGCGCTCGACCACGAACGCCGGGTCGTCGGGCTCGAGCAGCAGCCAGGCGAGCAGGGTCAGCGCCGCCGCGCCGAGGGCGACGTAGAAGAGGAGTGCGGCGGCGCGGTCGGCGAGCAGCTGGGCGGGCGAGCGACCCGCCTGCGCCTCGGCGACCAGCCGGGAGATGCCGGCGAGGGCGGTGTCGTCGCCGAGCCTCGCCACCTTCACGGTGAGCGATCCGGTGCCGTTGACGCTTCCCGCGACGACGGTCGACCCGACGGTCGCCGCCACGGGGGCGGACTCTCCCGTGAGCAACGACTCGTCGAGTTCGGATTCTCCGTCGACGACCTCGCCGTCGACGGGCACGCGGGCGCCGGGGCGCACGAGCACGAGGTCGCCGACCGTCAGGCGATCGAGGGCGACGGTCATGACGTGGTCGCCGTGCACCATCTCGGCCTCGTCGGGCAGCAGCTTCGCGAGCTCCCCGAGGGCGTCGCGGGCGCCCGAGATGGCGCGCATCTCGATCCAGTGCCCGAGCAGCATGATCGTGACGAGGGTCGCGAGCTCCCACCAGAAGTCCATGCCGGGGAACCCGAGCAGCACGGCGAGCGAATAGCCGAACGCGACGAGCAGGGCGAGCGAGATGAGCGTCATCATCCCCGGCGTGCGGGAACGGAGCTCGCCGAACGCCCCGGTCAGGAACACCCGGCCGCCGATCACGAACACCGCCGTGCCGAAGGCCGCCGAGACGTACTCGCTGCCGGGGAATCGCGGGCCGGGCAGCCCGAGGATCTCCTGCAGGCCGGTCGAGAAGACCAGCGTCGGGATCGTGAGCCCGAGGCAGATCCAGAACAGCAGGCGGAAGTTCGCGTGGTGGTGGGAGTGGTCGCGCCCGCCGCCGCTGTCGTGACCGCCGTAGTCGTGGTCGTGCGTCTCGGCGGGCTCGCTGCTCGACGAGCGAGAGGAGTGGTCGTGGGACGCGTGGTCGTGGTGGTCGTGCATGGTCACTTGGAT
>CAZPJC010000018.1:4577-8603 GCA_964586645.1 uncultured Schumannella sp. | reverse complement strand
GAGAGGAGTGGTCGTGGGACGCGTGGTCGTGGTGGTCGTGCATGGTCACTTGGATCGGTTCTCCAGCTCGAAGACGGTCAGCAGTTCGGTCACCGCGGCGTCGCGCGACGCGCCGCCCTCGGCGAACATGTCGGTCACGTGGGTGCGCAGGTGGTTCTCGACGAGCAGCTTGTTGAGGCTGCGCAGCGACTTCTGGATGGCGAGGGTCTGCGTGATGATGTCGACGCAGTACTCCTCGCTCTCGATCATCTTGGTCACCCCGCGCAATTGCCCCTCGAGGATGCGGGAGCGGTGCAGCGCGCGCTTCTTGAGATCGTCGATCATGTCAACACCATACCCCCGGGGGGTATCAGAAAGCTGGTCGACCCCTAGGATTTTTCTCGTGCGAATCACCAAGTACGAACACGCCTGCCTGCTGCTGACCGTCGGAGACGAGAGCATCGTCATCGACCCGGGGTCGTTCCTCTCGCCGATCGAGCCCACCGGCGTGATCGCGGTCGTGGTCACGCACGAGCACGCCGACCACTGGACTCCCGAGCACCTCCGCCGGCTCCTGGACAAGAATCCCGGCGCGCAGATCATCGCGCCGCAGGGGGTCGCGACGGCCGCGGGCGACGAGTTCGAGGTGCAGGTCGTCACGCCGGGCGACGTCGTGCAGGCCGGGCCGTTCAAGCTGGAGTTCTTCGGCGGCGAGCACGCCGTCATCCATGAGTCCATCCCCGGCATCGACAACCTCGGCGTGCTCGTCAACGACGAGTTCTACTACGCCGGCGACTCGTACGCGGTGCCGGGCGTCGAGGTCGGCACGCTCGCCGCGCCGATCGGCGCGCCCTGGCTGAAGATCGGCGACGCAATGGACTACGTGCTCGCCGTGAAGCCGAAGCGCGCGTTCTACACGCACGACATGACACTCTCCGTCGCGGGCAAGACGATGGCGGCCGCACGTCTCACCTGGGCGACCGAGCAGAACGGCGGCACGTTCACCGAACTGCAGCCGGGCGAGACCCTCGACGTCTGAGCGGTGATCCTCCGCAGGGAGGACGGGGTTCCCTCCCGCGGGTGACGACATCCTGGGCGCGTCGGCCTGAGCTTGGGTCCATGACATCTCGACCTCTCACCCGGCCGCTCACCGGCGCCGCCCTCGTCCTCGCCCTGTCGCTGCTCGCGGGCTGCCAGGCCCTCGGGATCAACGAGCAGTACGGCGCCGAATACGCCACACTCGGCGACGTCGAGGCCTCCTGGGACGACGCGCACACACCCGATCTGGTGCCCGAGGACGCGACCCGCGTGCGCATCGGCTACAACACGATCGAGGAGGGCGCGATGCTCACCTTCCAGTCCGAGGGTGGGATCACCGCCGAGTACTGCGAACCCGGCGACGTCGAAGGCGCACCGGCGTTCGAGCCGTCCTGGTGGCCCGAGGGCGAACTGCCGGGCGAGGGCTACGTCTGCGGAGACTGGTCGGTCGTCGAACTCGACGGCGAATTCGTCGTCTGGAACTGAGCGGAGGGCGGTTACGTCGCGTCGCCGTCTTTCGCAGCCCGATGCTGCCGGATCGCCCGGAGCGTGAGCTGGATCGCCGTCGCCGTCACGAACAGACCGAAGATCAGCGACGACAGCCACGGCGGCATGATGAATGCCACGGCGGCTCCCCCGAACGACGCGAGCAACGCGGCCGCGCCGATCACGAGCCCGTCGAGCGGCTGCAGCAGCTTGTTGCGGATGTTCGCGACCGACCCGGTGATCGAGATCGGGATCATCGCGAGCAGTGAGGTGCCCTTCGCGACGAGGTCGCTCACGCCGAAGATCGCGATGAGGATGGGCACGATCAGCACGCCGCCGCCGATGCCGAACATGCCGGCGAGGATGCCCATCACGAGACCGGAGACGACGAGGCCCACGCCGATCGCGATGCTGAACTCGATGTCGGCGGCGCGGTCGGGCACGACGAGGAACATGCGCACCGCGATGACGACCAGCAGGGCGATGAAGCCCCAGCGCAGGATCGCGATCGGCAGCACCTTGAGCAGCCGGGTGCCGATGAGCGAGCCCGCGACCCCGCCCGCGCCGAGCAGCAGTCCGGCGACGACATCCGTGTGTCCGGCGACTCCGTAGGTGATCGCACCCGAGATCGACGAGAGCACGATGGCGGCGAGCGAGGTCGCGGCGGCGCGGCGCTGATCGAACCTCAGCAGGGTGAGCATGAGCGGCACCATGACGATGCCGCCGCCGACGCCGAGGGCCCCGGAGAAGAAGCCGCCGATCACCCCGACGAGCAGCAGCAGGAGGATGCGCCGGACGCTCGGCCGGTCGGAGGCGGGGGCGGTCGGCGAGGTCACGATGAGTCCGATTCTAGGGGCCGTCGGCCGGACGCTACGGTGGAGGGGTGTCCGCCACCGACAGCGCTCCGGGATCGCCCGGGCGCAGCCGTCGGTCGCGCTGGTTCCCGCTGCTCTGGCTCGTGCCGATCGGGCTCGTGGTGCTCGTCGCCGCCGTTCTCGTGGCCCAGTGGATGCGCACCCTCCCCGACGTCCAGGCGTTCATCGCGGACTACCCGGGCGAGACGGCGATCCCCGCCGGCGCCCCGGTCGGCTTCCCCTGGTGGCTGTCCTGGCAGCACGCGCTCAACGCGTTCTTCCTGCTCCTCATCGTGCGCACCGGGTGGCAGATCGGGTCCGGCCGGCGGCCCCCGGCCTTCTGGACGCGGAAGAACGACGGACTGATCCGCACCAAGAATCCGCCGCGGCGGTTGAGCATCCACGTCTGGTTCCACCTCGTGCTCGACGCGCTCTGGGTCGTCAACGGGGTGCTCTACTGGGTGCTGCTGTTCGCGACCGGTCAGTGGTTGCGGCTCGTGCCGCAGTCATGGGATGTCGTCCCGCATGCGCTGAGCGTCGGCATCCAGTACCTGTCGCTCGACTGGCCCACCCACAACGGCTGGATCCACTACAACGCCCTGCAGCTGCTGATGTACGGCTTCACGGTGTTCGTCGCGGCGCCGCTCGCCCTGTTCACGGGGCTGCGGCTGTCGTCGATCTGGCCGGCGCGGCTCGCGTTCGTGCCCGAGAAGCCGGTGCGCACCCTGCACGTGTTCGTGATGCTCTACTTCGTCGCGTTCACGATCGTGCACGTCGGCCTCGTGCTCGCGACCGGGGCGCTGCGCAACCTCAACCACATGTACGCCGGCCGCGACGACGAGTCGTGGATCGGTCTCGTCGTGTTCGCGGTGTCGCTCGTCGTGATGATCATCGGCTGGGTCGTCGCCCGCCCCGCGATCCTGACCCGGCTGGCCGCCCTCGGCGGTACGGTACGCAGATGACCGACCTCCCCGTCTTCACCGTCGACGACCTCGAGCGCGAGGAGGTGCTCGACGTGCCGTCGTTCGGCAACGACGACGCGGTCGACCTCGGTCTCGCCGCCGTCGAGGTCATCGACGAACGGGAGCTGAACCTCGCCGTGCGCATCGTGCTGCGCGGCGACATCGTGTTCCAGGCGAAGCTCGGCAGCTCGGGCCCGGGTAACGACCCGTGGCTCGCCGGCAAGCACGCGGTCGTCATGCGGTACGGCGAGTCGTCGCTGCTCGTGCGGCGCCGCCACGAAGCCGCCGGCACGCCGTTCGAGGAGCTGCCCGGGATCGACCACGACGCGTTCAAGGCGCACGGCGGCTCCCTTCCGATCAAGGTGAACGGGGAGACCGTCGGGTCGATCACCACCTCGGGGGAACCGGATGTCGTCGACCACGCGACCTCGGTCGAGGCGGTGCGGCGCTACCTCTCCCGATAGGGAGGCCGATTTGACCCCGCCCGGCGCGGTCTGACAGTGTTCCGCGAGAGGCGGGCTCGATCGGGCTCGTTCGGCGGGCCGCCACCCACTCCTCGTCCCCTGCGTCGACACTGTCGTTGATCGTTACCGCAGCTGGAGTGAGCTCACCATGACATCCATCGGCATCGTCGCCGAGCGCCCGGGCGAGACCCGGGTCGCCGCGACCCCCGACACCGTCGCGAAGATCCGCGCCCTCGGCTACGA
>CAZPJC010000018.1:0-4477 GCA_964586645.1 uncultured Schumannella sp. | reverse complement strand
CCCGGGTCGCCGCGACCCCCGACACCGTCGCGAAGATCCGCGCCCTCGGCTACGACGTCGTCGTCGAACGCGACGCGGGCCGCGCGTCCTCGTTCCGCGACGACGCCTACGTCGAGGCGGGTGCGGCCCTCGTCGACCGCGCGACCGCGTGGGGCGCCGACGTCGTGCTCAAGGTCGTCGCGCCGGCCGACGACGAGATCGCGCTGCTGCACGAGGGCTCGACGCTCGTCGCGTTGCTGAGCCCGGCGCAGCGCCCCGAGCTGCTCGAGACGTTGCGCGCGCGGGGCGTCACGGCGCTGGCGATGGACGCCGTGCCGCGCATCTCCCGCGCCCAGTCGCTCGACGTGCTGTCGTCGATGGCGAACATCTCCGGGTACCGCGCGGTCGTCGAGGCGGCCAACGAGTTCGGGCGGTTCTTCACCGGGCAGATCACCGCGGCCGGCAAGGTGCCGCCGGCGAAGGTGCTCGTCGCCGGCGTCGGCGTCGCAGGTCTCGCCGCGATCGGCACGGCGGCGAGCCTCGGCGCGATCGTGCGCGCGACCGACCCGCGGCCCGAGGTCGCCGACCAGGTGAAGAGCGTCGGCGGCGAGTACCTCGCGGTCGAGGTCGAGGAGCAGATGGTCTCGACCGACGGCTACGCGAAGGCCACGAGCGAGGACTACGACCGGCGCGCCGCCGAGATCTACTCGGAGCAGGCGCGCGACGTCGACATCGTCATCACGACCGCGTCGATCCCGGGACGCGCGGCTCCCCGGCTGCTGACGGCGGCGGATGTCGCGAGCATGAAGCCCGGCAGCGTCATCGTCGACCTCGCGGCGGGCTCCGGCGGCAACGTCGAGGGCTCCGTCGCCGGGAAGCGCGTCGTCACCGACAACGGCGTCGTCATCCTCGGCTACACCGACCTCGCCGGCCGGCTGCCCGGGCAGGCGTCGCAGCTGTACTCGACGAACGTGCTCAACCTCCTGAAGCTCGTGACCCCGGGAAAGGACGGCGTCCTCACGCTGGACTTCGAGGATGTCGTGCAGCGCTCGATCACGGTCACCCGGGACGGGGAGACCACCTGGCCCCCGCCGCCCGTGACCGTCTCGGCGGCGCCGGCCGGGGCATCCGCTGCTCCCGTCGCGGCGGTCGCGCCCAAACCCGGGATGCGGCAGGGGACGAAGACTGCGCTCGTGCTGCTCGGCATCGCCGCGCTGTTCGCGGTGTGCGCCTTCGCGCCAGCCCCGCTTCCCCAGCACTTCCTCGTGCTCACGCTCTCGGTCGTCGTCGGCTTCTACGTGATCGGCCACGTCGCGCACGCCCTGCACACCCCGCTGATGAGCGTCACCAACGCCATCTCGGGGATCATCGTCGTCGGCGCCCTCGTGCAGATCGTGTCGCCGTCGGTGCTCGTGCAGGTGCTCGCCGCCCTGGCGGTGCTGCTGGCGAGTATCAACATCTTCGGCGGGTTCGCCGTGACGCGGCGGATGCTCGCGATGTTCGCGCAGGGCGCCTCGAACCAGGGGGCGGCCAAGTGACCGCGCTCGAGTTCGCCTCCGCCGCGGCCACCGCCGCCTACGTCGTCGCCGCGCTGCTGTTCATCCTGAGCCTCGCGGGACTCTCGAAGCAGCAGACCGCCCGGCGCGGCAACCGGTTCGGCATCGCGGGCATGGTGCTCGCCCTCGCCGCGACGGGCCTGCTCGTCGTGCTCGGGCTCCTCGAACAGGAGAACGGCCTGCTCGGGCTCGCGCTGCTCGGCGGCGCGGTCGTCGTCGGCGGCGCGATCGGGCTGTGGCGCGCGGCGCGCGTCGAGATGACCGGGATGCCGCAGCTCATCGCCCTGTTCCACAGCTTCGTCGGGCTCGCCGCGGTGCTCGTCGGCTGGAACGGCGCCCTCGGCGACGCCCACGTCGCCCCCGGACTCGAGGGCATCCACTCGGGCGAGGTCGCGATCGGCATCTTCATCGGCGCGGTGACCTTCACCGGGTCGATCGTCGCGTTCCTGAAGCTGTCGGCACGCATCTCGTCGAAGCCGCTCATGCTGCCCGGCAAGAACGCCCTCAACGTCGGCGCCCTCGTCGTCTTCGCCGGGCTCACCGCCTGGTACGTGATCACCCCCGCGCTGCCGCTGCTCGTCGCGCTCACGGTGCTCGCGCTGGCGCTCGGCTGGCACCTGGTCGCGTCGATCGGCGGCGGCGACATGCCGGTCGTCGTCTCGATGCTCAACAGCTACTCGGGCTGGGCCGCCGCGGCGGCGGGCTTCCTGCTGAACAACGACCTGCTCATCGTCACCGGCGCGCTCGTCGGGTCGTCGGGTGCGTACCTGTCGTACATCATGTGCAAGGCGATGAACCGGTCGTTCCTCTCGGTGATCGCCGGCGGCTTCGGCATCGTCGCGCCGACGAGCGGCGGCGAGGAGGAGGGCGAGCACCGCGAGATCGACGCGCACGGGGCCGCCGAGATGCTCAAGGCCGCGACGAGCGTCATCATCACCCCGGGCTACGGGATGGCCGTCGCGCAGGCCCAGTACCCGGTCGCCGAACTCGTCGCGCGGCTCCGGGCCCGCGGGATCGAGGTGAGGTTCGGCATCCACCCGGTCGCCGGGCGTCTGCCCGGTCACATGAACGTGCTGCTCGCCGAGGCGAAGGTGCCGTACGACATCGTGCTCGAGATGGACGAGATCAACGACGACTTCGCCGGCACGTCGGTCGTGCTCGTCATCGGCGCGAACGACACCGTCAACCCGGCCGCGGCCGAGGATCCGACCAGCCCGATCGCCGGCATGCCCGTGCTGCGGGTCTGGGAGGCCGACAACGTCATCGTGTTCAAGCGCTCGATGGCCTCGGGCTACGCGGGGGTCGCCAACCCGCTGTTCTGGCGGGAGAACACCCAGATGCTGTTCGGCGACGCGAAGGAGCGCGTCGAGGAGATCGTCAAGGCGCTGTGAGCCGCGCTCAGTTAGCGAAGCGCAGGATGCCGTCGGCGAGCAGCTCGCGGACCGCCGGCAGCACGGCGGCGCGGAGGGCGTCGGCATCCACCTCGAGCAGGTCGGCAACCGCCGCGACGATCGCGCCCAGCGGGAGGTCCCCGTCGCACGCCCCGACGATCGCGGCGAGACCGGGGTCGGCGCGCACCTCGCGGTGGAACCCGCCGCCCTGGCGCAGCACGATGACGCTCGGATGCTCCTCGCCGGGCCAGTGGCTGCGCTCCTCGGTGACGTCGGACGCGACGGTGAGAGCCGCGCCCGCGAGCTCGGCATCGGTGAGCACGGCGGCGAGATCGTGCGCGGCGAGCGCCTCGGCGAGGTGGGAGCCGAGCCCCGCGGCGCCGTCGCCGATCGGGGCGTCGAGCCGTTCGGCCCGGCGCAGGGTCGGGGTGCCGGTCGGGCGGCGCAGCAGAACGTAGCCCACCCCGACGCCGACGACGCCGCGCGCCGCGAAGTCGTCGAGCCAGGAGCCGATGAGCGCCGCGCCTTCCGGGGAGGCGGGCAACGTACCGCCGTCGCGCACCCAGGTCTCGGCGTAGCGGGCGGGGTCGAGCCGCTCGCGTTGCACGAACCAGTGCTCGAGCCCGGCCGCATCCGCCCAGCCCTGTGCTCGGTCGAGGCCCGCGACCGTCCGGTCCTCCCAGTTGCCGAGCAGCTGCGCGATGCCTCCCGGCACCAGATGCTCGGCGGCCCCGGTCACCATCGCCTCGACGATCCCGTCGCCGACGAGTCCGCCGTCGCGGTACTCGTACTCGGGCACGTCGTCGGTGCGCGGGGTGATGACGAACGGCGGGTTCGACGCGATGCGGTCGAACCGCTCCCCGGCGACCGGCTCGTAGAGGCTGCCGAGCCGGAACTCGATCGAGGTCACCCCGTTGAGCGCGGCGTTGAACCGCGCGAACCCGAGCGCACGCTCCGACACGTCGGTCGCGACGACCCGCTCGGCGTCGCGGGCGAGATGCAGGGCCTGGATGCCGCAGCCGGTGCCGAGGTCGAGCGCGGTCGCGAACGGGCCGGGCAGCAGCAGACCGCTCAACGTCACGGAGGCCCCGCCGACGCCGAGCACGTGGTCGGTGCGCAGCGCGCCGCCTACGCTGAGTTCGCCGAGGTCGCTCGCGATCCACCACTCCCCCGAACCCCGGGAGTCGACGAACGCGTACGGCCGCAGATCCACGGCCGGAGCCGCCCGCTCGCGGTCGAGCGTCACGAGACCGAGCGCCGCCGCACCCGCGGCTCGCGTCGACGGCAGCGCGACGTCGAGCGCGGCGACCGGCACCGGGATGCCGAGCAGCAGCACGGTCGCGAGCGTCGCGGCGGGGTCGTCCCGGGCGGCGAGCGCGCGCAGGGCCGGCACCCGGTTGCCGCGCTCGAGCGCCGCCCCGGCCTCGTCGCCCCAGAGCGACCGGAGCCGGTCGACCGTGTAGCGCGCGGCCGCGAGATCCCGGGCGAGAGCCGCGACCGCGGCCGGGTCGCCGCCGATCACGCGGTCTCGACCGGCAGCGGCTCGGCGGG
>CAZPJC010000017.1:2594-25063 GCA_964586645.1 uncultured Schumannella sp. | reverse complement strand
ACCGGCACGAGCACCTACACCTCGACGACCGGCAGCACGCGTGCCCCGCAGCAGGAGATGAACGCCGACGTGTTCATGCAGCTGCTCGTCACCCAGCTCCGCAACCAGGACCCGTCGTCGCCCATGGACACCAACGAGATGCTGGCGCAGACCACGCAGCTCGCGTCGATGGAGCAGCTGACGACGCTCACCGGGCTGACCGAGGAGAACTTCTCGCTCAACATGCGGGCCGCCGCCTCCGCCCTTCTCGGGCAGAGCGTCGACTACAAGGACGCCGACGGCAACACCGCGTCCGGCACCGTCTCGTCGGTCACCTTCTCCGCGAAGGTGCCCGTCGTCAATGTGGGCGGCGTCGCCATCCGGCTCGACGAGCTGCTCGGCGCCGGCACGCACGCCTAGACCTCATCCACCCCGAACTCACCAGATCCACCCCAGAAAGGACGCACCATGCTCCGCTCGCTCTACTCCGGGATCTCCGGCCTCCGGTCGCACCAGACCATGCTCGACGTCACCGGCAACAACATCGCCAACGTCAACACGACGGCTTTCAAGTCGTCGGCCGTCCGCTTCCAGGACACCCTGTCGCAGATGACCCAGGGCGCCGGCGCGGCGACCGAACTGCAGGGCGGCACCAACCCCGCCCAGATCGGCCTCGGCGTGCAGGTCGCCGGCATCTCGACCAACTTCACGCAGGGCTCGACCCAGTCGACCGGCAAGTCGACCGACATGATGATCTCGGGCGACGGGTTCTTCGTCGTCACCCGCGGCGGCGAGACGCAGTACACCCGGGCCGGCGCGTTCGACTTCGACTCGGCCGGGCGCCTGGTCACCGCGGACGGCGGCATCGTGCAGGGCTGGGCGGCCGTCAACGGCGTCGTCCCGGTCTCCGGCGGCGTCGGCCCGGTCACCCTGCCGCTCACCTCGATGGCCGCGGCCGTCGAGACCACCGCCGCGGGCGTCACCGGCAACCTGCCGTCCGACGCCGCGACCGGGCAGACCTACGTGCGCGACATCGAGGTGTTCGACGAGACCGGTGCCGCCCGCACCGTCACGCTGAACTTCGAGAAGACCGCCGCCGGCTGGGATGTCGACGCCGCCGACGGGGCGACTGTCGGCTCCGGTTCGCTCGCCTTCACCAACGGCCTGCTGACCGGAGGCGGCACCCTCGCGGTCGGCGGCATCACGTTCGACTTCACCGCGCTCACGGGCTACGCCGAGCTGGCCACGGTGTCGGTGACGAGCCAGAACGGCCGCGAGGCCGGCTCGCTGCAGTCGTACTCGATGTCGAGCGACGGAACCCTCATGGGCTCCTACAGCAACGGCACGACCCAGCCGCTGGCCCGGATCGCCCTCGCCACGTTCACCAACCCGGGCGGCCTCGAGAAGGTCGGCGGCACGGCCTACCGCGCCTCGATCAACTCGGGCGAGGCGCGCTACGGCACCCCCGGCGCCGACGGTCTCGGCCAGCTCGTCGGCGGCGCGCTCGAGATGAGCAACGTCGATCTCTCGGCGGAGTTCACCAACCTGATCGTCGCGCAGCGCGGCTTCCAGGCGAACGCCCGCATCATCACGACCTCGGACGAGGTGCTGCAGGAGCTCACGAACCTCAAGCGCTGAGCATCCTCTCCCGGAACGCCCGGCCCCGCACCCGCGGGCCGGGCGTTCCGTCGTCCCGGGAGCGGTTGGTCCGCCATCTGCGCCCCGTGCCTACGAGAAACTCGCGGCACGGCGCGCAGATGGCGGACCAGACGCGCTCATCGGGGCGCACCGCGAACGGGGGATGGCGGATGCCGGGGGCCGCCGGGAGGATCGGGGCACGGGTTTCGGGGGAACACCTAACGGTCGGGGGACATCGGCCGACAGTGCTCCTCGAACACGGACGTACGAACGTTCCGTGAGGGGATTCCGGCGCTCAGGATGAGCGCCGTTCAAGAGGGCAGGATGCCGATGATCGTGGTCACACGTCTGAACGGTTCGCGGTTCGCCGTGAACCCGGACCTCATCGAGCGCATCCATGCCAGCCCCGACACGACCCTCGTGCTCGTCGACGGGTCGTCGTACATCGTCACCGAGACCCTCGACGAGATCATCGAACTCGTCGCCCGCTACCGCGCGAAGGTCATCGCCCTCGCGCACGCGGCGTCGAGCGAGCCGTCGGACCTCCAGCACCGCACCGGCGAGATCGTGCCGATCACCCGCGGCGGCGGGAAGAGCCGCTGATGGATCCGGCAACCCTGATCGGCATCTTCATCGCCTTCGGGGCGATCGTCTCGATGATCTTCCTCGAGGGCGGCAGCGTCACCTCGATCCTGCTGCCGGCGCCGATGATCCTCGTGTTCGGCGCGACGATCGCCGTCGGCATCGCGAGCGCGACCGTCAAGGATCTCGGGCTCGTCGTGAAGGCGCTGCCCCGCGCGTTCCAGGGCAAGGTCGAGTCGGCTCCGAAGCTCATCGCGCAGATCTCCGGCATCGCCGAGAAGGCCCGGCGCGAGGGGCTGTTGTCGCTCGAGGCCGAGGCGGCGAAGATCAAGGACCCGTTCCTCAAGGAGGCGCTCCAGAACGTCGCGGACGGCATGGACCCCGAGGAGCTGCGCGAGCTGCTCGAGGAGAAGCTCGCCGCGGAGGAGCGCACCGAGCGCGTCGCGGCGAAGTTCTACACGACGATGGGCGGCTACGCCCCGACGATCGGCATCATCGGCACCGTCGTCTCGCTCACCCACGTGCTCGAGAACCTGTCGACGCCCGACGAACTCGGCCACATGATCGCGGCCGCGTTCGTCGCGACGCTGTGGGGCGTGCTGTCGTCGAACCTGCTCTGGATGCCGATCGGCGCCCGTCTCACCCGCCTCACCGATCTGCTGGTCGAGCGCCGCACGATCGCGATCGAAGGCGTGCTCGCCGTGCAGGGCGGCGCGCAGCCGCGCGCGATCACCGAGCGGCTCGAGGCGATGATGGGGATGAAGGCGCCGGCCGGCAAGGGCGGCGGGAAGCCCGGGAAGAGCGCCAAGGGCCCGGACCTGAAGGTCGTCGCATGAGCCGCCGGAAGCGGGGCCACGCCGCGCACGCCGACGGCGGGGGCGGGCACGGCGGCGGCGAGGAGCGCTGGATGGCCTCCTACATGGACATGGTCACCGTGCTGATGTGCCTCTTCATCGTGCTCTACGCGATGTCGACCGTCGACGCCGACAAGTGGGAGAACCTGAAGCTCTCGCTCGCGACCGGCTTCGGGGTCACGAAGACCGACACCGTCGACACGGCGGAGGGGATCGTCGTGCCCGAGGAGCTCGTCGGTCAGGCGGGTCCGTCCGAGGGATACGCCGGCTACGTCCCGGAGCCGACCGAGTTCGAGCAGATGCAGCAGTTCGCCGACACGATCTCGGCGCAGCTCGGCGACTCCGGCCTCGCCGCCGCCGTGGAGTTCGAGATCGAGGACCGCGGACTCGTCGTGAAGCTCACGGGGGTCGACACGTTCTTCGACGGCAACTCGGCCCGGTTGCGGCCCGACGCGCTGCAGGTGCTCACCGCGATCGGCCCCGGCCTCGCCGCGTCGGGTCGCGAACTCAGCATCGAGGGCCACGCCGACCCGCGCTTCAACCCCGCGCCCTACGCCACCACCTGGGAGCTCGCCGCCGCGCGGGCGACGAGCGTGCTGCGCTTCCTCGTGGAGTCGTGCGGGATGCCGGGGGAGAAGATCTCGGGGACGACGTTCGGGTCGGCGCATCCGGCCTCGGACGACCCCGCCCAGAACCGCCGCGTGGACATCGTGGTGCTGACCACCGATCCGGAGGGGCTCGCCCAGGAGCTCGACCGTGGATCGGAGGAGACGTCGTCCGGGGGGACGACGCATCAGGGGCAGGGCTCGGGGGAGCCCGCCTCTTCACCGGGAGAGGAGACCGGATCATCACACTGATCTCGTCCACCCAACGGGGGGTACCCGCCTAGCTAACGCCGCATCTCGGAACACCCGACAGTCAGCACCATGACGGTCGTGGTGGCGGAAGAGCTGGTTGCGGGTACCCCCGCGCCCGAGCCGTACGACTTCCGTCGGCCGGCCGCGATCCCGCGGGAGCGCATGCGTAGCCTCGAGTCGGCCTTCGACACCTTCGGCGACCGCTGGTCGACGACCCTGTCGGCCCGGCTGCACGCCGAGGTCGTCGTCGACACCGTCTCGGTCGCCGTCCTCGACTACCGCGAGATCGTCGAGAAGCTCGCCGACGACGACGCGCTCGTGGTGTGCTCGGTGCCGGGGGCGGAGGCCCGTGGCCTCGTGCGCGCCCCGGTTCCGGCGCTGCTCGACTGGGTCGCCCGCACGCTCGGCGGCTCCGGCGCGGCGGTCCCCGGGCGCGAGTCGCTCACCGCCATCGAGCAGGCGGTCGTGCGCCGCATCCTGGAGGGCGCCTTCGACGACCTCCGCTACGCGTTCACCGGCTTCCTGCCGATCGACCTCGCCGTCGTGTCCTTCCCCGCCGCCCCGCGGCTCGCGTCGGCGGCCCGTCCCGACGACGCGATGGTCGTCGCGACCTTCACCGTCGCGTTCGAGGGCACGCGCACCGCGCTGGCCCTCGTGCTGCCCGTCGTCGCGGTCGTCGCAGGCACCGACGATGCGGCGCTGCCCGCCTCCGACGAACCCGCCGACCTCCTGCGCGCGCAGCTGGTGACCGTTCCGGTCGAGCTCGCGCTGCGCCTGCGTCCCGCGCCGGTCAGCCCGGCCACGATCCTCGACCTCGCCGTTGGCGACGTCATCCCGCTTCCCCATCAGCAGCACCGGCCGCTCGACCTCACGGTCGAGGGGCAGATCGTCGCGCACGCCGCGATCGGCGCGCAGAGCGGCCATGTCGCCTGCGTCGTCGTCGACCTCGAGGAGTCCGAATGAGCACCACCGCCACCGAGAGCCCCGCGGGAATCGAAGAGCGTCTCGTCACCGCGCTCGCCCCGGCCCTGCCGATCGCCGAGGCTGTCGTCGCCGAACCGCTCGACCACACGCCGTCGGTGCCCGCCGAGGCTGTCGCGGTCACGGCGACGTTCGTCGGCTCGCGGTCGGCCGACCTCGTGCTGGTCATCGCCGACGGCGCACTGCTGACGGATGCCGCGGGCACCGAGGGCGGACGGGTCACCGCCGCCGACGTGCTGCGCCCGGCTCTCGAGGCGGCCGCCGCCCCGCTCGGCGTCGGCGTCGTCGCCGAGCCGCGCGAGGTGCCGGCCCAGGCCGCGCTCGCCGAAGCCGGTCGCACCCGGTACGAGCTCCGCGCCGGGGGCCGCGTCGTCGGCTGGTTCGGGGTGACCGTGCGCAGCGCCGCCGAGCCCGCGCTCAGCACGGGCACCGCCGACGCGCGTCTCGGCCGCATCTCGAACGTCGCGATGGACCTCACGGTCGAACTCGGCCGCGTGCGCATGAGCGTGCGCGAGGTGCTCTCGCTCGAGCCCGGTGCGGTGATCGAGCTCGACCGCTCCGTCGGCGCCCCCGCCGACGTGCTCCTCAACGGCCGGCTCATCGCCCGTGGCGAGGTCGTCGTCGTCGACCAGGACTACGCGGTGCGCATCACGCGCATCCTCGACCCGGAAGAGAATGCCTGATGGAGACCCTGTTCCTCGCGCTCCGCGTCCTGGTCGCGCTCGGCGCGATCCTCGGCCTGATCTGGTTCGTGCAGCGCAAGATGACCGGCACCGGCCGGAAGTCCGCGGGCGGCGCGAAGTCCGTCGCCGGCCGCTTCGGCGGTTCGAAGAAGGCCATCACCGTGCTCGGCACCCACCGGCTCGGCGCGAAGGCGTCGATCACGGTCGTCGAGGTCGACGGCGTGAGGATGGTGCTCGGCGTGACCGAGCACGGCATCAGCGTCCTCGAGAACACCCCCGCGCCCCAGGCGGCCGCCCCCGCGGCCGCCCCGATCGCCCACCCCGGGGCGGTCGTCCCCGAGAGCGACCCGACCCAGGTTGCCGCGCCCGCCGTGGATGCCCGTGCCACGGCGGGCGTGAGGGAGGAGCCCGTGCCCGTCGACTTCGCCGCGGTGTTCCGCGAGGCTCTCGACGAGGCCGCCGAGACCCCCGCGATCGCCACCGTCACCGAGGAGCGCGAGCAGGAGCAGCACGTCGCCCCGCGTCGTCGCCGCCGCCGCGTCACCGTCCCGGCGCTCGCCGAGCAGCTGCTGCCGCACATGACGCGCACGCTGGCAGCAGCGATCGGGATCCGCCTGGCGCCGAAGCCGGACGTCCCGATCGAGGCGAGCGCGGCATCCGTCCGCCCGGTGCCGCCCCCGTCGGGCGCGCTCGCGGCGTTCCTGCGCAACGGGCCGGAGGAGGCGGAGAAACCCCTGATCATCAGGGACTATTCCACCGCCCAGCCTCTCTCCGCGCACCTGCCGGTGCTGCGACGCGCGTCCTAGCGGATGGACGGGACTGACGACCTCGGGGGGATCCTCGACGGTCTCCTCGGCTCGGGCACCGCCGCCTCGAACGGCGAGCCGTCGACGAGCGTGGTCGTGCTGATCGGCATCACGCTGCTGTCGGTGGCGCCGGCGCTGCTGCTCATGATGACGTCGTTCACGAAGATCTTCGTCGTGCTCTCGATGACCCGGAACGCCCTCGGGCTCACGACGGTGCCGCCGAACCAGGTGCTCGCCGGCCTGACCCTCTTCCTGTCGCTGTTCATCATGTGGCCGGTGCTCACCGACGTGAACACGGCCGCCGTGCAGCCCTACCTCGACGGCTCGATCTCGTTCGGCGACGCCGTCGACGCGGCGCTGCAGCCGCTGAGCCAGTTCATGCTCGCGCACACCCGCGAGGAGGACATCGCGCTGATGACCCGCGCGGCCGGCCTCGACAACCCGTCGGATGTCGCCGCGGTGCCGATCCAGACCCTCGTGCCGGCGTTCATGATCTCCGAGCTGCGGGCCGCGTTCATCATCGGCTTCGTCATCTTCGTGCCGTTCCTGGTGATCGACCTCGTGGTCTCGTCGGCGCTGATGGCGATGGGCATGATGATGCTCCCGCCGGTCATGGTGTCGCTGCCGTTCAAGATCCTGCTGTTCGTCCTCGTCGACGGCTGGGGCCTGCTCGTCACCAATCTCGTGGGGAGCTACAGCACCTGATGGATGCCGCCGCCGTTCTCGACCTCGCGCAGGATGCGCTCGTCGTCGCCGCCAAGCTGGGCGCGCCGATCCTGATCACCTCGCTCGTCGTGGGCTTCGCGATCTCGCTCGTGCAGTCGATCACCCAGATCCAGGAGGTGACGCTGTCGTTCGTGCCGAAGGCCGTCGCCGTCGCCGTCGCGCTGATCGTGTGCGGCCAGTGGATGATCGCCGAGATGGTGACCTTCACCACCGACCTGTTCGACCGCATCCCGGCTCTGGTCAGCGGGGGTTAGGCGCGATCATGGGCTGGCTCGAGGCGGTGGCGCTGGCGGGGGTGCGGGTGACGGCGTTCGTCGTCATCGCGCCGCCGTTCAGTCACAACGCGATCCCGATGCGCATCAAGGCGATGCTCGGGGTCGGCCTCGGCGTCGCCGTCGCCCCGCGGGTCACCGGCGGCTACGAGTCGCAGGAGATCGGCGGCTTCCTGTTCGGCCTCACCGGCGAGCTGGTCGTCGGGCTCGCGCTCGGCTTCCTCGTCATGCTCGCCTTCTCGGCCGTGCAGTCGGCCGGCTCGATGATCGACCTCTTCGGCGGCTTCCAGCTGGCGCAGGGCTTCGACCCGATGTCGATGATCAACGGCGCGCAGTTCTCCAAGCTCTTCCACCTCGTCGCCCTCGCCCTGCTGTTCGTCACCGACGGCTACCAGCTCGTGCTCGGCGGGCTGTTCCGCTCGTTCGGGGCGATCCCGGTCGGCGCGGGGCTGAACGTGCCGCTCGACGGCGAGCTGTTCCTCACCGGCCTGGGCCAGATGTTCCTGTCGGCGCTGCAGATCGCCGCGCCGCTGCTCGTCGTGCTCTTCCTCGCCGACGTCGGGCTCGGGCTGCTCAGCCGCGTCGCGCCGGCGCTCAACGCGTTCGCGCTCGGCTTCCCGCTCAAGATCCTGCTGACGATCGTCTTCGCGGGCATCGTCGTCGCGGCGCTGCCCGGGATCGTCGAGACCCTCACCGGCGACGCCGTCACGGCACTCCTGGGACTGAGGTGATCCGGTGAGCGACACGTCAGGCGAACGCACCGAGAAGGCCTCTCCGCGCAAGCTCAAGGAGGCCTACGAGAAGGGCAGCGTCGGCACCTCGAAGGACCTCGCGTCCTGGGTGGGCGTCGCCGCGGCGGCCGCGACCTTCACGACCGTCGGGCAGGCGACCGCCGACGCCGCGGGGGCCGCGCTGCTGCACGTGCGCGACGTCATCGCCGACCCCGAGCCCGAGAAGGCGCTCGCCGTCGCGATGGAGGCCTTCGACGCGGTGCTCCCCGCCCTCGCCCCGATGCTCGGCGTCGTCGCGCTCGCCGCGATCGTCTCGGTCGCGGCGCAGGGCGGCATCCACCCCCGCGCGCTGAAACTCACCGGCCGCAACTTCGACTTCGTCGCGGGCATCAAGCGGATGTTCGGCTTCCAGGCGCTCTGGGAGGGCGGCAAGGGCCTGGCCAAGACGCTCGTGATCGGCGCCGTGCTGTTCATGACCGTGCAGGGGCTCGTGCCGATCCTGATGAGCGCCGGGCGCCTCCCGCTCGCCGCCGTGCTCGACACCGCGGCGGGCGGCATCACGTCGCTGCTGCAGGCGGCCGTCGTGGCGGGACTCGTGCTCGCCCTGTTCGACGTGCTCGTCGTGCGCCGCCGCAACCGCAAGGTCACCTTCGTCACCAAGAAGGAGGCCCGCGACGAGCACAAGAACACCGACGGCGACCCGCTCGTCAAGGGCCAGCGCCGGAGCCGGCAGCTCGCGATGAGCCGCAACCGGATGCTCGCCGCCGTCGCGACGGCGGACGTCGTGCTGCTCAACCCGACCCACCTCGCCGTCGCCGTGCGCTACGAGCCCGGGCGGTCGGCCCCGCGGGTCGTCGCGAAGGGCGCCGACCACATCGCCACCCGCATCCGCGAGAAGGCGGGGGATGCCGGCATCCCGATGATCGAGGACATCCCGCTCGCCCGCGCCGTGTACGCGGCTTGCGAGGTCGGCCAGGAGATCCCCGTCGAGCTCTACACCGCGATCGCGCGCCTGCTGGCGTTCGTCGCCTCCCTGACCAAGCGCGGGTCGGCCCGCGGCATCCACCGTCCCCTGCGCTCCTTCAGCGCCGCAGCCTGAGCCCCCGGAGAAGACCATGAACCTGCGCAAGAACTGGCCGTCGCTCGCGGTGCCGGTCGGCATCGTCGGCATCGTGCTGCTGCTCGTCGTGCCCGTGCCGGCGCCGCTGCTGGACATCCTGATCATCGTCAACATCATGCTGGCGCTCGTGATCCTGCTGACCAGCATGTTCGTGAAGAAGCCGCTCGACTTCTCGATCTTCCCGTCGCTGCTGCTCGTCGCGACGCTGTTCCGCCTGGGCCTCAACGTCGCCTCGACCCGGCTCGTGCTCGGCGACGGCTACGCCGGCCAGGTCATCCAGGCGCTCGGGCACGTGGCGGTCGGCGACTCGCTGATCATCGGCGTCGTCGTCTTCCTCATCCTCGTCATCATCCAGTTCGTCGTCGTCACGAAGGGCGCCGAGCGCGTCGCCGAGGTCGGCGCGCGCTTCACCCTCGACGCGATGCCCGGCAAGCAGATGGCGATCGACGCCGACCTCAACGCCGGGGCGATCACCGAGGAGCAGGCGCGCGTCCGCCGGGCAGAGGTCTCCGCGGAGGCCGACTTCTACGGCGCGATGGACGGCGCGTCGAAGTTCGTCAAGGGCGACGCGATCGCCGGCATCATCATCGTCGTCGTCAACGTCGTCGGCGGCATCGCGATCGGGATGCTGCAGCGCGGCATGGCCGTCGAGGACGCCCTCTCGACCTACTCGATCCTCGCCATCGGCGACGGTCTCGTCACCCAGATCCCCGCGCTGCTGCTCGCCGTCTCGACCGGTGTCATCGTGACCCGCTCCAACGCCGAGGCCGATATGGGCACGACCACCTCGGGCCAGCTCACCCAGTCGCCGCTCGCGATCACGATCGCCGGCGCGGGAGCGATCGTGCTCGGGCTCATCCCCGGGATGCCGCTGCTGCCGTTCGCGATCGTCGGGCTCACGCTCATCGTGCTCGCGCGCCGCATCGCAGCCCGCAAGAAGGCGTCCGCCCAGCAAGCGGAGCTGGATGCCACGGCGGCCGCCGACGAGACGCCGAAGGACGGCGCCGAGGACCTCATCGAGCAGATGCGCGTGCACGCCCTCGAGATCCAGCTCTCGCCCGACCTCGTGCCGATGGCCTCCGGCTCCGACGATCTGCTCGGCCGCGTCCGGGCCCTGCGCCGTCGGCTCGCGATGGAACTCGGCATCGTCGTGCCGCCGGTGCGCACCCGCGACAACGTCGAGCTGCCCGTGTCCACCTACGTCATCCGCGTCGCCGGCGTCGAAGCCGGCCGCGGCACCGCCCCGGTCGGCCGCCTGCTCGCGCTCGGCGACCACCTCGACGCGCTGCCCGGCGTCGAGACGGTCGACCCGGTGTTCGGGATGACCGGCAAGTGGGTGCCCGCCGAGATGCGCCACGGCGCCGAGATGGCCGGGGCGACGGTCATCGACCGGGTGTCGGTGATCATCACGCACCTGTCCTCGGTGATCGCCGCCCACGCGCCCCGGCTGCTCTCGCGCGAAGACGTGCGCGTGCTCACCGACGGCGTCAAGCAGGTCAACCCCGCCGCGGTCGACGAACTCGTGCCGTCGCTGCTCTCGCTCGCCGAGGTGCAGCGCGTGCTGCAGGGTCTCCTCGCCGAACGGGTGCCGATCAACGACCTCGGCCGCATCTACGAGGCTCTCGCGCTGCGGGCCAAGCTGTCGACCGACCCCGACGGTCTCGTCGAAGCCGCCCGCGCGGCGCTCGGCCCGGTCATCGCCCAGCCGTACCTCGAGGAGGGCAAGCTGCACGTCGTCATGATCGAGCCGCTGCTCGAGCAGGCGATGCTCGAGTCGCTGCGCCCGGGGGAGGGGGGCGCGCAGATCGTCTTCGATCCGGCGCGCCTGGAAGCCGTCATCACGTCGCTGGCCGGGATCGTCGAGCAGGCGCGGCAGACCGGCACGGCCGTCGTGCTGGTCTGCGCCCCCGCGCTCCGGCCCGCCGTGCGGCGTCTCGTCGCGACCCACCGGGACGGGTTGCCGGTGCTCTCCTATCAGGAGGCCGCCGCGGCGCAGTCCGCGATCGAGACCGTGGGGGTGGTGCGTGTCCTGGATCCGATTGCGGTGTGATCCCGCGCGCATCGGCGACCCCGCGGCCCACGTCCGCGCCCTGTACGGCCCCACGGCCCGGCTGGTCCGCATCGACGAGGTGCGCACCGGCGGGATCGCCGGATTCTTCGCCCGCCGGCACCTCGACCTCGTCGTGGAGATCCCCGACCCCGTGCTGCCCGACGTCGCGGAGACCCTGGACGAGGCGCTGACGCCCGTCGGCGACCGGCTGTCGACCGAGGGGGCCGGCTTCGACCGCGTGCTCGGCGACTTCGAGTCGATGCTCGCGACCCGGCGGCCGCTGGCCCGGGGGGCGACGGTGCCGCGGATCGCGATGCTGAAGCGGACGCGCGGCGAACTCGTCATGATCGCCGGGCTGCTCGGCGAGGCGCTGCCCGTCGCCGCGCATCTGGCCGGCCCCGCCGGCATCCTGCGCATCGGCGGCGGCCTCGAGTCGCGGGCCGCCTCCCGCATCGACGACCGGCGCACGGCCGTGCTGCAGAAGGCCGACGCCCAGGAGGCCGGGCTGCCGGTGTTCCTCGCCTGGGGCGTCGGCTCGGGCGAGCCCGAACAGGTGGCCGCCGACACCCGGGTGCGGCAGATCGCGCCCGACCGGCTCTGGGTCGTGCTCGACCCGGCGCGCAAGCACGACGACACGAAGGCGTGGGTCACGGCGCTCGCGCGCCATCACCGCGTGGATGCCTACCTCCCGCTCGCCGGCCCGTACACCGCGAGCGCCGGCACCGTGGGACTCCTCGGCTTGCCGCGAGGGGAACTCGGGGGGTAGGGGATAGTCTCGACGCCATGTTGGTCGTCACGCGGAAAAAGGGCGAGAAGGTCCTCATCGGTGACGACATCGTCGTGACGATCATCGACGTGCGGCGCGACGGCGTGCGCGTCGGGGTCGACGCCCCGCGCGGGATCCGCATCCAGCGGCACGAGGTGGTCGAGGCGCTCGCCGAGGCCAACGCCGAGGCCGCGCAGGCCGGCGACGAGTCGACGGGGGCGGCGCTCGCCGAGATCCTCGGGGCGCGCGCGACCAAGCCCGCCGACGACTGACCTCTCGCGCGACCGGTCCTGCTCAGCGGGTGAGGAGCGCGACGACGTCGGCGAGCGAGTCGGGCGTGCCCACATTGCCCGCGAAGACCACATAGGGCATCCCGATCGCCTCCGGCCGGGCGGCGAGCGGGCGGAAGAGCGAGATGATGCCGCGCCCGAGCTGGCCGGCGACCTCGGCGCGGCGTACCCCGAAGCCGGCGACGGCGACCTCGTGGGACGTGATGCCGCCCTTCGCGATCACCCACGCGGGCCGCGCGGCGAGGACGAGGCCGGTGACATCGGTGAGCGCGGCGGACACCCGCCGGGCGATGTCGAGACTCGCCGCCGGGTCGGCGCCGGGCACGAGCTCGCGGCTGGTGTAGACGAGCACGTCGGCCGAGGCCAGAGCGGCCGCCGCGGCGGCCCCGAGTTCGGCCACGTGCGCGTCCCGTTCGCCGTCGTCACCGAGCACGCGCGAGACCTGGAGTTCGAACTCCCGCACGGGGTGGCGCTCGCGCAGGCGCTCGACCTGGGTGCTCGTCCCGCTCACGTGCGAGCCGACCGCGATGAGGCCGTGTCCCGCGGGTCGGCCGTCGGGCCAGATCTCCGCGGGACCGAGCGGCTCGCCGGGCTCGATGCCGGCGAGGGCGCGCACGAACGACGGACCGCAGCGCGTCGCGATCGCCGTTCCGGTCTCGCGGGCGAGGGCGACGCCGAGCGCCACGACGTCGTAGTCGGAATCCTGCTCGGCGTTCACCACGACGTGGACCCCGCCGTGCAGCGCGCGGAGGATCGCGGCGATGCGCTCGGGGCCGCCGACCCGGATGTCGTCGAGCGACAGCGAGACCACGTCGGCGGCGTCGATGGCACCCGCGGACTTCTCGGCGAGGAACTCCTTCAGATCCGAGGCGTGGAAGCCGAAGGTCTTGTCGCGCGCGTACTCGGTCTCGCCCGCGGGGACGTCGACGCCGTCGACCCGGACCCGATGGACGTCGCCGACCGTGGTCCGGCCCGCCTCGAAGAACGCGGGGGCGAGGAGGAACACGTCGAAGCCGGAGCCGAGCGCGGTACGGCGGGCGTCGTCGAGGGCGGTGAGCTCGGCGAGCACGTGGCCGCGCAGGGTCGAATCCCCCCGGCTCACGAGGTCGAGCTCGGCGCCGCGGGACGCCGCGACCGCGAACAGCTGTGAGGCGATCCGCGTGTCGAGGGCGACGGCGTCGGCTTCGCTCAGGCCGCGGGTGTTGGTCAGGACGAAGAGCGCGGGCGTCGCGGTCTCGAGAGCGGCGGCGTACTCGGCCTCCTCGAACACCGTGACGACCTGCACGCCGCGAACCGATTGCGACCCGGTCGGGTCGTCGTCGAGGACGGCGAGGATGCGCCCGGCGCTGGCGGCACGGACGGCAGCTCGCATCTCGCTCGGCGTCACCTTCGGAGAGTAGCGGGAGCACCGCGGACGTGTCCTATCGTCGAAGCGTCCCCCGGAGAGGCCCGGGGCCATCGAGGAGGCGACGTGAAGGCGATCGTGACCGGCGGCGCCGGCTTCCTGGGCGAACTCGTCGCCCGGGGCCTTCTCGATGACGGAGCCGAGCACGTCACCATCGTCGACCTCGCCTCGCCGGGCGCCGGGCTCGCCAACGATCCGCGCGTCGAGCTCCGCCTCGGCGATCTCGCCGACACGGTCCCGCGGCTCGAGCCCGCCGATGTCGTCGTGCACCTGGCGGCGGTGGTGAGCAGCGCGGCGGAGAAGGATCTCGATCTCGGCCTGCGCGTCAACATCGACGCGACGCGTGCCGTGCTGGAGCGTGCACGTGCCTGGGGCACTGTGCCGACCGTGGTGTTCGCGAGCTCCCTCGCCGTCTTCGGACGCGACCCGTGGCACGAACCGCCGGCGGTCGTCGACGACGACACGCTGCCGCGCCCACAATCCAGTTACGGGATCCAGAAGTTCATCGGCGAGCAGCTCGTCGCCGACTACACGCGGCGCGGGATCATCCGTGGTCGCTCCGTGCGCCTCATGACGGTCGCTGTGCGGCCGGGGGCGCCGAACGCGGCGGCGTCGAGCTTCGTGTCGGGGATGATTCGCGAACCGCTCGCCGGCCGGGAATCGGTCTGCCCGGTCGATCCGGATCTGCCGATCATCGTTTCGTCCCCGCGAGCGACGGTCGCCGGCATCCTCGCGGCCGCCGCCGTCACCGATGACGTCTGGGGGAGCCGGACCGCGATGAACCTCCCGGGGCTCGTCACGACGCCCCGGGAGATGGCGGCGGCACTCGACCGCGTGACGGGGAAGCCGACGAGCGACCTCATTCGCTGGGAGCGGGACCCGACGATCGAGGCGATCGTGGCGAGCTGGCCCGCCCGCTTCGCGACCCCGCGCGCCGACCGGCTCGGACTCACGACGGACGCGTCGTTCGACGACGTCATCCGCACCTACCGCGCGTCATGATGCGGGTCACGGTCCCCACCGAGGAGCTGCGGGCACGTCTCGCGGGGGAGTGCGACGTCGCCGTCTGGGATCTCGTCTCGCCCGCCCCCTGGCCGTCGATCGACGTCGTCGTGCCGCCGTACATGGGCTCGCTCGACCTGCTCGCCGCGCTGCGGGATGTGCAGGTGCGGCTCGTGCAGAGCCAGAGCATCGGCTACGACGGCGTGCTCGAACGGCTGCCGGCCGGGGTCGCGTTCGCGAACGCCGCGGGGGTGCACGAGGGCCCGGCGGCGGAGATCGGGATGGCGCTGCTGCTCGCCGCGCAGCGCGACCTGCCGCGGTTCGTGCGCCAGCAGGATGCCGGGGAGTGGCGGGGCGGCTTCACCCGCGGGTTGTTCGGCCTGCGCGTCGTCGTCGTCGGCGCGGGAGGGCTCGGCTCCGCGATGGTCGACCGGTTGCTGCCGTTCGGCGCGCGTCCGATCCGCGTCGGCCGGACCCGCCGGGTCGACGACCGCGGCGAGGTCGCGGCGCTCGACGAACTGCCCGGGCTGCTCGCCACCGCCGAGGCCGTCGTCATCTGCCTGCCGCTCGACGACTCGACGCGTCACCTCGTCGATGCCGGGTTCCTCGCCCGGATGCCCGACGGGGCGATCCTGATCAACATCGGCCGCGGCGCCATCGTCGACACCGACGCGCTGCTCGCCGAGCTCGCGGCCGGGCGCCTGCGCGCCGGGCTCGACGTCACCGACCCCGAGCCGCTGCCCGCGGGCCATCCGCTGTGGAGCGGGCCCGGGGTCGTCATCTCGCCGCACGTCGGCGGTCAGGTGAGCACGATGCCCGACGCCGTCGAGGCACTCGTGCGCCGGCAGCTCGCCGCCCTCGCCGCCGGGGAGCCGCCGGTCAACCTGATTCAGCCGCCGGAGTAGCGGGCGAGGTCGTCGGCGTCACGGGCGCGGTTCTGCGCCCGGCGGGCGGCGTCGAGCGCGGCGACCGGATCCGACTCGTTCTCGGCGATCACGAGCTCGCGCTTCGCCTCGGCGAGCTTCGTGCGCGAACCCGCACCGCCGCCGTGAGAGCCGATGTAGTCCTCGACCGACGAGATCTGCGTGCGCGCCGAGACGAGCGCCCCGGCGAGGGCTCCCCGGGCGCCGTCGAGGCGGCGCTGCTGGTTGCGGGCCGCCGACACCGCGACGTCGAGGGCGTCGCCGGCATCCACCAGGCGGTCCAGCTCGGCGACCGGGTCGCGGCGTCCCGAGCCGCCGACGCCGGCGAGCTCGCCCTCGAGCGCGCCGATCGCCGCGTTCACCGCGGCGGAGGAGTCGGGATCCGGCGGCGCGTCGCGCAGGGAACGCGCCTCCTCGAGGGCCGCCTTCTGCTCGCCCGCGAGAGTCGTCACGCCCGCGACGGCGGCGGCGAGCTCGTCCCGCCGGTGATCGATCGCGTCGAGGAGGGCGACGGCATCCCGGGCTCGTTGCTGCGCCGTCGCGAGGGCGTCGGTCACGGCGGTGACCCGGCTCGCGGCGATCGCGGCGTCGGCCTCGTCGGCGGCGGTGCGTGCTTCGGCGACCGCCGTGGCCGCGGCGTCGAGGTTGCCGGCCACGGGCGCGACCGCGGATTCGACGTAGTCCGTCGTGAGGGCGGCGAGCACCTTCGCGGCGTCGGCCCGTCGGCCCTCGACGGCCGCGAGCTGCGCACGGATGAGCTTGAGCGTCTCGGGCGCGCTCTCCTCGCTGCGCCGCAGGTCGGCGAAGCGGGCGGCCTCCGCCTGCACGGTCGTGCGTGCCCGGTCGGCCATCGCCCGGATGCTCTTCGCCCAGCCGCGGCGGCGGTTCTCGCCCTCCCACTCGGCGTCGTCGAGCCGGTTCTGCAGCGCGAACGCCTGGTCGAGATCGGCGCGGGCGGCCTCGAGGGCGCGGGCGAAGTCGCGTGTGCGGTCCTCGCCGAACTGGGCCCGGGCGAACTCGTAGTCGTCGGCCGCGGCGCGCACCGCGTCGTCGGCGCGGACGATCGCGACGCCGGCGTCCGTCCGCCCCGGGAGCGGGGCGTTCGCGGTGCGGCGGGCCCGGCGGCCGAGGATCACGAAGCCCACGACCGTCACCGCGGCGACCGCGACGCCGATGGTTCCGCCGGCCGCGCCGAGGAGGGTCGCGAGGGCGGGCGTCACGGGGCCGATTGTAGTCAGAGGGAACCGGGGGAAACCCCGGGGAACCTCCCCGGTTCGCGGGGGGTGCCGTCCTATCGTGGCGACATGCGGCATGCCGATCGGCGGGAGGACGACTCGGAATGGACGAGGATGAGTTCGACGCCGCCCTGGCGCGCCCGGAGCTGACTCCGGTCGACGGCGCGGACTGGCGGCGCGGGGATCCGGCGGCCCCGGTGCGCGAGCACTGGCGGGCCGAGCTGGCCACCGTCGGCGGGCCGTCGCCGCTGCTGCACTTCGTCGATGACCCCGCGACGCGCATCGAACTCTCGACGACCCATCCCGGCGGCCTGGCCCGGTTCATCACCGGGGCGAGCACGCTCCTGTCGCAGCTGATCCGGGACGACATGGCCCTGCGGGCCGCGCGGCTCGCCGCCGACCGGATCGCCGCGAAGGGGCTCGAACTGTCGAGCACCCGGGGGATCGACGCCATCCGCCTCGGGATCGGCGTCGCCACCTGGTCCGGTCCCGACGGCGACTACTGCGCGCCGATCCTGCTGCGTCCGCTCGCCATCCGCCGCTACGGCCGCGACGTCGAGCTGAAGCTCCGCGGGGAGCCGGTGCTCAACCCCGCGCTGGCCCGCGCACTCGAGACCCAGTTCGACATCTCCCTCGACGCCCGCGCGTTCGTCGCGCTCAGCGACGCCGACGGCACGTTCAAGCCGAACGCCGTGATCGACCAGCTCCGCGCCCTCACCGGCCACCTGCCCGGATTCGGCGTGCAGCCGCGGCTCATCGTCTCGGCGTTCGCCGAGGTCGCGAGCGCGCTCGTCGCCGACGCGGTCGACCTCGAGCACCCCGTGCTCGACGCCCTCGCCGGCAACTCGACCGCGAAGTGGGCCCTCGACGAGGGACAGCACCCGGTCGAGGTCATCGACGCCGACCAGCGCGACCCCTCCACCGACTCGCTGCTGCTGGATGCCGACGCCGAGCAGGAGCACGTCATCGCCCAGATCGCGGCGGGCAACTCGGTGGTCGTGACGACGATGCCCGGCACCGGCGGCACCCAGACCGTCGTCAACGCCCTCGGCGCCCTCATCGGCCAGGGCAAGCGCGTGCTCGTCGTGAGCCCGCGCCGCGGGTCGCTCGGCGGCGTCGCGCGCCGGCTCGGCGACATCGGACTCCCGGGCGTCGCGGTCTCGCCGCGCAGCCTGCGGCGCGACCTGCTGCGGGCGATCTCGCGCAACGAGCGCGCCGCATCCCCCGACGTGCGCGAGGTCGACGAGGCGCTCGTGCGGCTGCGCGCCGTGCTGCTCGACTACCGCGAGGCGCTGACCCGCGAGGATCCGGTTCTCGGCGTCTCGGTGCTCGACTGCGTGACCGAGCTGTCCCGGCTGGCGCTGCTGCCGCATCCGCCGGCCACGACCGCACGGCTCGACCGGGCGACCGTCGAGCGCCTCGCCGCGAGCCGCGCTCCCGTCGCGGCGACGATGGTCGAGGCCGCCAAGCTCGGCGAGTTCCGCTACGGGCCCGCCGATTCGCCGTGGTACGGCGCGGTCTTCCCCAACGGCGACCAGGCGGCCGCGGCGCACCGCCTCACCCAGCGCCTGCACGCCGAGTCGGTGCCGTGGCTGCTGGTGCGGGCGCAGGAGCTGATCGCCGGCACCCGGATGCGGCCGTTCGAGACGATCGCCGAACTCGGGGTGTACCTGCGGCTGCTCGCCGACATCCGCGACACCCTCGACCGCTTCGTGCCCGCCGTCTTCGACCGCTCGCTCGCCGAGCTCATCGCCGCGACCGCGCCGCGCCGCGAGGCGCCGGAGATGAGCGCGGGCGATCGCCGCCGGCTCACCCATCTCGCGAAGGAGTACGTGCGTCCCGGGATGCACGTGCGCGATCTGCACGCCTCGCTCGACGCGATCCAGCGGCAGCGCATCCTCTGGCAGCGCTTCGTCGCCGCCGGGGTGACGCCCGAGGTGCCGACCGGGATCGCCGAGGTGCAGGCCGCGTGGGCCCAGGTCGCCGCCGACCTCGAATCCCTCGACGCCCCGCTCGGCCGCACGACGCGCGAGACGTCGCTCCTCGGGCTGCCGCTGCACGTTCTGGGCGAGACGCTCGGCGGGCTCGCCGCGGAGTCCGACGCCCTCGCGAACCTGCAGGAGCGCTCGGAGCTCGTCGGCGTGCTGCGCGCCCTCGACCTCGACGCGCTCATCACCGATCTGTCGAACCGCCACGTGCCCGAGGAGGGTGTCGCCGCCGAGCTCGAGCTGTCGTGGTGGCGCAGCGCCCTCGACTCCCTGCTGGCGGGCGACCGCGCCCTGCTCGGGGCGAAGACCGACGTGCTGGAGCGGCTCGAGGCCGACTTCCGGCTGGTCGACGAGGCCCACGTCGCGGGAAGCGCCCAGGGGCTCGCCCATCGGCTGAGCGAGGGCTGGAAGATCGGGTTGCTCGACTGGCCCGAGGAGGCCACCGCGCTCAAGGGCGCCCTCCGCGCCGACGACCTCGACGCCGCGACCCTGCAGCGGGTCGCCCCGCACCTCTCCCGGGCGCTCGCCCCGGTCTGGCTCGCCTCGCCCTACGAGATCGACGGCGTCGCGCCCGAGATGAGCTTCGACACCGTCGTCATCCTGGATGCCGGCGCCCTCACCGTCGCCGAGAGCGTCGGCGCGATCCGCCGGGCGAAGCAGGTCGTCGCGATCGGCGACGCCGTCATCCAGACCCCGTCGGCGTTCTCGATCGGCCTGCGCGAGACCGAGGTGTCGCCGACGGACGCGCGCACCCTCGAGGAGCTGCACGCCCGGTCGATCCTCGCCCGCCTCGGCGCGGTGCTGCCGACCCTCGAGCTGACGCGCTCCTACCGGGCCGGCGGCGAGGATCTCGCCCAGCTGGTGAACCGCCGCTTCTACGGCGGCGCGATCGACGCCCTGCCGTGGGCCGGCTCGTTCCTCGGCCACGGCAGCCTCGTGCTGGAGTACGTCGAAGACGGCACCGGCCTGCCCGACGAGGTCACCGGCGCGGTCGAGAGCGTGGATGCCGAAGTGCGTCGCGCCGCCGAACTCGTCTTCCAGCACGTCGCGCAGCGGCCGCAGGAGTCGCTCATGGTCGTGACCGCGAGCGAGAAGCACGCCGCCCGGGTCTGGAAGGCCGTCGCCGAGGCGATGCCCGGCAACCCGGCGTTGACCGAGTTCGTGCTGAGCGACCGGGCCGAGCCGTTCGACGTGCTGCCGATCGGCCGCGCCGTCGCGCAGAGCCGTGATCGCGTCGTGTTCTCCGTCGGGTACGGCCGCACCCCGCACGGCCGGGTGCTCTCCGACTTCGGCCCGCTCGGCAAGCCCGGGGGCGAGCGCCTGCTCGCCGTCGCGATGACCCGCGCCCGGCGGTCGATGGTGCTCGTCACCTGCTTCCGTTCGAGCGACATCGAGGACGGCCGGCTCGGCCACGGCGCCGTCGCCCTCGCCGAGATCCTCGACGAGGTCGCCGCACGCCGTGCCGAGGCGCCGCTGCCCGACGACTCCGACCCGATGCTCGTCGACCTGGCCCGCCGGCTCGAGGCGCGCGGCCTGCGCGTCGCCCTCGGCCACCGCGGGAAGCTGGGCCTGGTCGCCGCGAACGGCGGCACGTGCGTCGTCGTCGAGACCGACACCGTGCTGCTCGGCCGGTCGCTGCGCGAGTCGCTGCGGCTCCGCCCCGAGGTGCTCCGCCGGCTCGGCTGGCATTACGCGCGGGTGCACGCCTTCGAGTTGTTCAGCGACCCGGATGCCGTGGCCGACCGCGTCGCCCGGATCGCGGGCCTGCAGGTCGCCGCGATGACGCAGGAGATCCCCATCGTCGCGGGACACAGTATTGCCGGACGCTGAGTCGCCCCGGCCGCGGAGGAAGCACCGCCGGGTGACGACGGACCCACCGCCCGGCAGCGACCCGACGCCCGTCGAGGAGCCCGACCAGCATCCCGACGGCGAGAATGACGCCCGCCTGCGCGAGGACGTCCCCCCGCACTACTGACCGTCTCGGTGGTCGAGTAGCGCCGTTGGCGCGTGTCGAGACCGGGCGAGTGGTCTCGACACGCCGCTGCGCGGCTACTCGACCACCGAGGGCTACGGCTTCTGCTGCGCCTTGAGGAGGTCGCGGATCTCGGTGAGCAGCTCGAGCTCGGTCGGTGCGGGCGGGGGAGCGGGTTCCTCGCCCTTCTTCCGCCGGCCGAACGGGTTCTTCTTGAGGTAGTTCATCGGCAGCACGAGGGCGAAGTACACGACGGTCGCGACCAGGAGGAACTGGATGAGGGCCGAGATCACCCGCCCCCAGGCGAGCACGATGCCGTCGTCGGCGCCGGGCGACGACTCGGGGCGCAGGGTGATGCCCGCGCCGCTCAGGTCGTCGGCGTTGAAGATGAGCGCGATCACCGGGTTGAAGACGCCTTCGACCAGTCCCGTCACGATCCCGGTGAACGCGGCGCCGATGACGACCGCGACCGCGAGGTCGATGACGTTCCCGCGGAGGATGAACTCCTTGAAACCCTTGAACACAGTCACTCCTTGGCTGAGGACGCCGCTCCCGAACCGGGCGCGGCCGGCGCTGCCGCCGGGGTCGGGGCCGAGGTCGCCGACTTCTCGGACGACGACGACGTGGACGTGGACGACGACGAATCGCCCTTCGGCGCCGGACGGCTGTCGTTGCGGTAGAACCCCGAGCCCGTGAAGCTCACGCCGACGGCGCTGAACAGCTTCCGCAGCTTGCCGCCGCAGTTGGGGCACTCGGTGAGCGAGTCGTCGGTGAACGCCTGCTGGATGTCGAACGCGGTTCCGCATTCGGTGCAACGGTAGGAATAGGTAGGCATGGCTCTCGTGTCAGAACGTGACGATGCCGCCCGGAGTGACGACTCCGTTGACCGGCATGTCGTGCCGCTCCCGCGGCACCGCGTCGACGAGTTCGTCGTCGAAGATCACAGCATAGACGGGCGGGCAGTTCTCCATCGATCCGAGCGTCTTGTCGAAGTACCCGCGCCCCCAGCCCATCCGCATCCCGGTGCGGTCGACGGCGGCGGCCGGCACGAGGATGAGGTCGACGTCGTTGATCGCGATCGGGCCCAGCAGTTCCGAGGTGGGAGTCGGCATCCCGAGGATGTCGGCATCCTCTTCCTGCCCATCGTAGGGGGCCCAGTCGAGCAGCCCGTCGTCGCGCGAGATCGGCAGCAGCACCCGCAGCCCCTGCTCGGCCGTCCAGCGCAGGAACGGGCGGGTGTCGGGCTCGTCGGGAAGCGAGAGGTAGGCGGCCAGCGAGTGCACGCCGAGGTCGGTGGTGAGGGCCGCGAGCCGGTCGGTCAGCCGCGCCGAGTCCGAGGCGATCTGCGTGGAGGTGCGGATGCGGCGACGCTCCCGCAGTTCGGCGCGCAGTGCGCGCTTCTCGCTCTCCACATCCACCACAGCCCCGAGCTTACGGGGCCGGATACGCTGGGTCGCATGCCTGGTCCCATCACGAAAGCCGTCATTCCCGCTGCCGGCCTGGGAACCCGATTCCTCCCGGCCACCAAAGCGATGCCGAAGGAGATGCTCCCGGTCGTCGACATGCCGGCGATCCAGTACGTCGTCGAGGAGGCGGTCGCGGCCGGCCT
>CAZPJC010000017.1:0-2494 GCA_964586645.1 uncultured Schumannella sp. | reverse complement strand
TTCCGCGGCCGCCGCTACGACACGGGCGACCGTCTCGACTACCTGAAGGCGATCGTGCAGCTCGCGAGCGATCGCGACGACCTCGGCCCCGGCTTCCGCGCCTGGCTCAAGCCGTTCGCCGCGTCGCTGGACGAGCCCTCCCACGACGGCGAGCAGTGAGCGTCCCCACGTTGCGCGACGGTCTCGTCAGCATCCGGCCGATCCGCATCCGCGACGCGCGTCCGCTCGAACGCGAGCTGCTCGACAACCGGTCCTGGTTGCGCAAGTGGGAGGCGACCAACCCCGGCGGCCCGGTCGGGTTCGACGCGCGGGCGAGCATCAGGTCGCTCCTCGCGCACGCGCGCTCGGGCATCGGGGTGCCGTTCGTCGTCGAGTACGACGGGGAGTTCGCCGGCCAGCTGAACGTCTCCGGGATGTCCTACGGCTCGCTGTCGTCGGCATCCATCGGCTACTGGGTGTCGGAGCGGTTCGCCGGCAAGAACGTCACGCCGACCGCCGTCGCGCTCGCCACCGACCACGTCTTCTTCGGGCTCGGCCTGCACCGCATGGAGATCTGCATCCGCCCCGAGAACGCCCCGTCGCTGCGGGTCGTCGAGAAGCTGGGCTTCCGCTACGAGGGGCTGCGGCGCCGGTTCATCCACATCAACGGCGACTGGCGCGACCACTTCTGCTTCGCCCTCACCGTCGAGGAGATCCCCGAAGGCGTGCTGCGTCGCTGGAAGGACGGCCGGGTGCCCGCGGGCGTCGGCTCCGTCCCCCAGAAGGACCGGGACGAAGCCGAGCGTCAGCTGCGCCTCGGCTAGCTCGTCGCCTACAGCCAGACGAAGGGAATCCTCGCCGTGAGGATCGCGGTCACGAGGAAGATCGCACCGCCGACGGCGATCAGGATCCACTTCGTGAACAGGCGCCGCACGACGGCGGCGACACCGAGCAGGAACAGTGTGATCGCCATGATGCCGGTGAACAGCCCCAGGGTGTCCGCGGCGGTGTTGTACTGTCCGCCTTCGGCGCGCTTCGCGGCGGCCTCGTCGGTCTTCTCGGCGTAGCCGCCGAACAGCGCCGCCTGGTACGCCTCGTCGGCCTGCGGATCGTGCCAGAACTCGGGCTCGGCCTCGTCGGCGGCGGCGGCGTTCTGGATGGCGGCATCCAGGTCTTCGGAGACGGCGATGAAGTAGAGCTCGTCGTACTGGGCCTGGGCGAGCGGGTCGCCGCCGTCGATCGCAACCTGAAGCAGGCTGAGCTGCTGGATCGTCTGCGAGTCCTGCACGTACTGCTGGTTGCCTTCGAGGTACAGCGACTCCGCCTCGGTGCCGGCGGCCTCGCTGAGCGAGATCGCGTCGGCGCGCTGCCCGTCGTAGAGGCTCGACTGGAACGAGGTGTAGGCGGTGGCGACCGACACGATGCCGAGGAGGATGACGACGATCAGCTCGGTGTGGCGCTGCCACCAGGGTCCGGTGGTCTCAGGGGTGGTCTCGGACATGGGTGTGCCTCGCTCGGGAAACGATGGTGCGGAAGGGGTCGGCTCAGGTTATCGCCTGCGAGGATGCCGCGAGCGCGACGCCACGTCGGCGCGGCACCCCAGTGCGAGGGTGTGCGACTCGTACTCTCACGTCATGGACGGCACGGGTGCGGGAACGGCGATCATGCTCGCCGTCGCGGCGCTGCTCTGGTTCGTCTACCTCGTGCCGACCTGGCTGCGTCGTCGCGAGTTCATCGCGGCGGAGCACGGGGCCGGGCGGCCGGAGCGGCTGATCCGCGCCGAGCAGCGCCGGGCGGATGCCGCGGCGGCCCGCGAATCCCGGGCGGCCCGTCGTGCCGCGCCGACGGCCGCGCGCACGGCTCTCGACCCCGCGGTGCTGCGCCGTCGCCGGATGCGTCGCACCCGGCTCGGCGCCTCGCTGCTGATGATCGCCGCGACCGTCGTCGCCGGCGTGCAGATCTTCCTCATCGCCACGACCGGGATGACACTGGGCGCCTTCTTCGTGATGGTCGCGGCGATCAGCGGGGGAGGCGCCGCGATCGCCACGCAGCGCCGGCTCGACGCCCTCGCCATGCCACGGGCCGCGGCTCCCGCGCGGTCGCGGACGGCCGTGCAGGTGCGCGATGCCGTCGCGCCGGCTGCGCGGGCATCCTGGACTCCGGTGCAGACTCCGCGGCCGATGTACTTGTCGCGCCCGGCGCCCGAGCCGCTCGCGCCGCGCCCCGACCTGCAGGCGGCGCTTCGCGCGGCCGCGGCGGAGGCGGAGGCGAACCTGCGGGCCGCCCATGCCGCGCCCGAGGTCGCCCCGATGCGGTCGTCGTCGCGGTACGCCGGGATGGGCGTGCTCGGCGCCGACGCGGTCGAGGAGCGTGACCTCGACGAGGTGCTGCGCCGGCGCCGATCGGCCGGCTGACGCGTTCGGCCGCGCCGCGATCGGCTGGTAGAGTCGGTGATTGTTCTACGGGCCCTTGGCGCAGTTGGTAGCGCGCCTCGTTCGCATCGAGGAGGTCAGGG
>CAZPJC010000016.1:19051-25818 GCA_964586645.1 uncultured Schumannella sp. | reverse complement strand
GGGGTTGAGTGCGTGTGCAGGCCAGAGATTGCAGTGAATTCGGGGACCGAGCTGCACTCGATCCGGCGGCTCCCACACCATTCACGACATGCTCGGGACGATCTCGGAACGATGGAACGTTGCCCCCAGTGAGAGGGGTTCTTTGGCCCCTAGGCCCTGCCAAGACCCTCGAGTGGTATTCGGATGAGCCCGTGCGGGGGGACCAAAGGCCTTAGTACGCTGCTCCGGCTTGGGGAATCGTTAGCTCTGCGAGGGCCGGAGACCTGTCCGCCCGAACGCCTACCAATGCAGAGAAGGGCACCATCATGATGTGGGGATATGGATACGAGGGCTGGGGCTGGATGTGGCTGATCGGTGGACTCGTCCTCATCGGAGTTGTGGTTCTCGTCGTGGTCTTGGTTCGCAATTCTGCGGCCTCCACCGCAAAGACCACGGCATCGACGCCGCAGCAGATCCTCGCTGATCGGTATGCACGTGGTGAGCTGACCACGCAGGAGTACCGCGAGCGTCTGGAAATCTTGGGCGGCAAGCCGTAGACGATTGGTCTGACTTGGATCAGCTCCGCACGAGCTGTTCACGTCGGTGCCCACAGTCTCTCGTCATGGCTACGGTCGAGCAACCCAGCGACCTGGATAGGCACGTGCTTCGGTGGTCGCGTTCACGGCTGACTCACGGTGTCTACTTGCTTCAGCGCTGACCAGCACCCGGGCTAGCGAACAGATCCCAACAATTCCTACCTGACCGGTACCTTGACCTGGAGAGGGCCGATCATGACAAATTGGTACGTCATCACGGGGGGCCCCAGTTCGGGCAAGACGACGACCGTCGACATGCTGCGCGACCTTGGTCATAGGACCACGATCGAACACGCCCGGCACTACTTGGATCTTAAGCGGGTCGAGGGCAAGACCGTCGAGGAAGTGCGCGCGCGCCGACGCGAGTTCCAACACGGAGTTCTTGCCATGCAGTTGGACCAGGAGGCGAGTCTGGACCCCGACGAGATCATCTTCCTCGATCGCGCCATCCCCGACTCGCTGGCCTACTACAGATTCCTCGACCTCGAACCCGACGCAGAGCTCCTCGATGCGCTAAAGCATGTCTCTTATCGGAAGGCTTTCATCCTCGATTTGCTCCCCCTCGCCGCGGACTACGCCCGTACCGAGGACGCCGCAGCCCAACTGCGCATCCACGCCCTTCTCACCGAGGTTTACCAAGACCTCTCGACCCCGGTTGTGAAAGTGCCGGTTCTCGGCCCGGCTGACCGGGTCGCGTACATTCTGGATCGGCTCTAGCTGAGCCTCAGAAGTGTCGCGACCCCGAAGCTACGATGGGGCCCGTGAGAGTTGAGATTCTGCACATCGCTGAATGCCCAAACTGGGTCGAAGCCGGTGCTCGTGTGCGCGAAGCTCTGGGCGCTGCTGGGCTCAGCGCGGTCGATGTGAGCTTTCGGTTGCTGTCCAACTCTCATGAGGCGGCCGAAACTGCGTTCGCCGGGTCTCCGACGATTCTGATTGACGGATCGGATGCTTTCCCAGGTGGTGCGCGGACGGCGGACCTCGCTTGCCGCGTGTATCGAACTCCGTCGGGGTTTGTCGGGGTGCCGAGTGTGGCAGAAATCGGGCGTGCTATTCGCGCGCGGCTAGATGGATGACAGTCAGCATCGCGGCTCCGTTCGTCAGGCCGCCGATCTTCCCCGTCGGACGTTCCATTTGAACGATGACGCGCCAGCCTTGATGACGAGAGGGATTGGCATCATTCCGAGGGCCCGTCGCTGCGCCCGCGCATCCTGCCTCGGCGTTGGTCGGAGTTCGGCTGCCCGGTATAGCTTCCATGCTCAACTGCCTTCTTGCCGCGATCGTCGTGACGACGCGAGCGCCTCAGGCAAGGTTGCTGCCGTCGAACAAGGCGCGCAGTCTGCTGGCAATTCGTGACTCAGCCAGGGGTTTGTTGGGTCGGGTTTGGGTATTCCCGGCCGTCGATCGGCTGGGTCGCGCGGCGCGACTTCTCCATCAGGGCGAACATGCCGAGTACGTCGTCTTTGATCTGGGTGTGTCCGACGGCATGCCAGTTGGCGTGAAAGTGGTCTCTGAGGAATTCGATGATGTGTTCTAACGAGACGGTGTGCCACGCCATGGTAGAGCTGATGTGATGCGGGTTGCCGAATGCGACGGTTCGGATGACATGCCCGGCGGGTGCTATTACACGACCGGTGCGCAGTAGCTCGTCGACAAGATCGGCGGCCATGTCCGCTGGGCAGCATCCAAAGCGGGTGAAGGCGGCCTCCAGCACGGCTGGGTCGCGCATGGCACGGTTGAGGCGCGGTGTACCTTCTTTAACTTCGCCGACGATCATGTCAGCCGTTCCGAGCTCGGCGCCGAGAGCTGAGTCCAGGTCCGTGGCGTCGGGGCCGCCATTGGCCGGTGGCTCGCGGTGGAGCCGGATCGCGAGGATGTCCAGGTCGGTCACAGTTCGCGTCGAGATGCGTGGGGAGACCTCGAGAACGGGGTATTCGGCGACAGTGAAGTAGCCGTTGATGCGCAGGTAAGCCTGAACGAGTGCGACAGCGGTATCCATAGGATTGTGCTCCTCTCTCTATACGAGTCGCGGTATCGGTCCCTTGACTTCGGGGGAGCATCAGGTCTCGCCGGAGGAGACCGATGAGGCTCGACCTCCGATCGCCGCTCAGGTGGATCCGAACCGTTCGAGCGGGGCGTCAGCGATCTGTCGGACGCACCAATTTGCGTAAGCCTTGCCGCCGATCAACCCCCAAAGGCGCCCTCGTCGGGGAAGGTTGTAGTCGATCCACACGGTCAGCTTCGACTCTGTCCCGTTGCCGGTGATTGTGAATCCAAGCGTGTAGGCGCCGATCACGATGAGTCGCTCAGCGACGGTCTTCCAGCTCTTGGTGATCGGCGGAGTGCGCGTGGCGACGATCTCATCAACGAACAAGCGGAGGCCGAAGGCCGAGCCCCGCATCACGACATGCGAGCCCAGGACGCGTCCTTCGCCTTCGTCGAGGATGAGTTCCATTTGGCCACCACCCATCATCGGTGAGCTCGGATTGGCCATATGTGACGACAGGTTGTGGTGGTCGTCGAGAAAGGCGAAGAGTTCGGAAGCCGACGCCGCGATTTCGACAGTTGTCTCGGCGTGGCGCGCGTATGCGTGATTGTTGTCGTTCACGGGCCCATTGTGGGATCTGTGACGGCGATGTGGTGGGGTCTTTGGTCCTAGCGTGCCGGGCCGACCCTTTGGCCGCCGGCTGGCTGCCATCGTTTCGACACAACGAGGAAGACCATCGCGGCGACAACGATGACGGTCCCTGCCCAGCCCATCACGCCCTGACGCTCATGAAGGAATGCGACCGACAACAGCACGCCGACAATGGGCACGAGGAGCGTCCAGGTGGTGAGGGCGCCCAGCGAAGCATGCCGGACCTCGACGAGCCAGGCGACGTTGGTCGCCGCCGTGCCCAGAAGCGCCAAGTACAGCAGCACGACGATGAACCGCCCACTCCAGTCGATCGCCGGCGGCCCGTCGATGATGGCGGCGACCAGCGCGAGCACGGCTCCGCCGATGATGAGCTGCCAGGCGGCGACGACGAACGGATCGGCGTTGACGACTCGGGCGATCACGGTCCCGACTGTGATAGCGACCGCCGATGTCAACGAGAGCCACGCCCCGGTACCGAAACCGGACGGAATGGCGACCAACAGGAGGCCGGCGAAGCCGACGAGCATCGCCGCGAAAGTCGGCCACGTGGGAGATTCACGAAAGAACAACCAGGCCGGCAGGAGGATGAGCAGCGGCTGGGCGTTGGCGAGCACCGACGCTGCCCCGGTCGAGAGTCCGATGATTCCGCCGAACATGGCCGCGTAAGCCAGCGCGACGTTGACGAGTCCCAGGGTGACGATCAGCATCCACGGCCGCGGGCCGCGGGGGTATGGCGCGCGTCGCACCGTGGCGACCAGCAACACCGCGGCGCCCGCGACCAGTGCTCGAAGTGCGGCAAGCCACAGCAACGGAGCGTCCTGCAGCCCGATGCTGATGGCGACGAAGCAGGAGCCCCAGGCGAAGGTCACCCACAGCATCCGCCACGTCTTCGGGTTGCGCAGGGCGGGCGATGAGTTCCCTGTCGACGCGGGGATGTCCGGAGAAGCCGGGGCCCGCGTGGGCCTCATCGCGGGCTCTCGGCGGGCCTGAGGAAGTCGCTTTGCATGCCGAGGGTGTCGTCGGTGATCTTCATCGAGGTCGCGGCATCCGGCGCCGCGCCGGTCAGCGCCCGGATCGCGTCGATCGTCTCCGGCACGACGATGGCCTCGTTGTAGACCTGATACGTCAGGAACGCCTCATCGCCCTGCACGGTGACGAGGTCCTCCCACACGGCCACCTCCCACATGTCGCCGCGTGGACGGCCGAGGTCCCGCATCAGCTCGATGGTGGAGTTGAGCGCGACCAGTCCGTCGGACATCCGGATGAACGCTATCCGTGGTGCGGCACGAAGGGCATCCAGCACCTCGTCCCGGGACGCCTCTCGTGTCAGCTGAAGCGTCCAGTAGTGGTTGTGGGTCTGGGTGTGGGCGCCCTTGGCGGCTATCGTGACCAGGTCGAGGCCCGGCAGCACGGTCTGCGCGTCCGGGCCCTGATGCGAGGGGATGGTGGGCTCCGGGACCATCGTGTTCATGATGCCGCCGAGGTGTGATTCCCAGGGATCGGTGGCGCGGCGGATGAGCACGCCGCGCGCGCGCCGGAGCAATCCCGCCCCGTCGAGTGCCCCCAGCACCCGGACGATGCTTGTCGTATTGCACGACACCACCCGGGTGGTGTCGCGGCCGAGTGCGCTCTCGTAGTTCGCCTGCGCGACGAACGAGTGGCCGGTGGTCGCGTGGGATTCGCCGCCCTGGAATACCGCCTTGACCCCTGCCGTGCGATAGCGCTCCAGATTGCCGGCCGCCACGTGCTTGGGCGTGGTGTCGACGATGATGTCCGATCGCTCCAACAACTCATCGAGGGTGCCCAGCGGCCGCAGCCCGGCGGCCGCCATCGCCGCCTGGGCATCCGCAGTGGAGGCGAAGAGCGGCAGACGGTTGGCTGCGGACTGGATGCGCCAGTCGGTCGCGATGTCGGCGACGCCGACGAGTTCCATGTCGGGCTGCAACAACACGGCGTCGGCGACGCGCTTGCCGATGACCCCGTAACCGTTGACGCCTACTCGGATATTGCTCATTGACGTGCCTTTCTCATCGATCGCCGCTTCGCTGTGACCGTGACAGCGGGAACTCGTAGGACTGGCCCCCGCCGAGCGTCACCTGTGACGTTCCGGCGGAGAATCGGATGGGCTCGGCCGGACTGGGAAGCAGGTGCAGTCGCAGGGATTGGTGATCGAGGTCCACGTCGATCCGGTGCCCCCGATAGGCGAAGGGGAAGCGGACTCTCGCCAGCCGTGTCGGCAGCCGCGGTGTGAACTCGATCTGATGCGAGGCCAGGTTCAGGCCGGCGAACGACCGGGCGATCAGGTCGACGGAGCCGGCCATCGCCCCGAGGTGGATGCCTTCCCGGGTCGTTCCGCCCTGGGTGTCATCGAGGTCGGCGATCAGGGTCTCCCGGAAGAGCGCCCACGACCGTGATTCGTCGAGTCCGGCGAGCACGGAGGCATTCACGACTCGGCTCAGTGTCGAGCCGTTCGAGGTGCGGTCGAGGTAATAGTCGACGGTGCGCACGAGATCGTCGTGCGAGAACGGGTAGCCGAGCCTCGCCAGCTGTCGTCGTACTCCCTCCCGGCCGAGCAGGTAGACGAGCATGACGACATCGGGCTGCTTGGCGAGCTTGTAGCGATTGGTGGCGTCGTTCTCGGATTCGAGGATGAGGTCGAGGCGACCGATGTTGCCGTATCGCTGCCGGTAGTCGGCCCAGTCGAGTTCGAGGAGGCTCTCATACCCGTCGAATTGGCTGAGGATCCCGTCGGAATGGATGGGGACGGCGAGCCGTCGGCTCAGCTGCGCCCACCGGGCCATCTCATCGGGGTCGATGCGCAGACGGTCGACGACGTCGTCGCGAGCGTGGCCGGCCAGCTCATCGAGAGTCTCACCGGCGCGCTCGCAGACCCAGGCGGCCATGACGTTCGTGTAGGTGTTGTCGCGGACTCCGTCCCCCGGCGCGTCCGGGTAGCCGTCGTGGTACTCGTCGGGCCCCATGACGCCCGTGATATGAAAGCGGTCGGTCGCGGCATCGTGCACGGCGGAGGCGGCGAAGTACCGGGCGACCTCGATGATCAGTTCCGCGCCACGGTCGGCCAGCCAGTCGCGGTCGGCGGTCACCTGGAAGTACTGCCAGGCGTTGTACGCGACCGCGAGTCCGACGTGCCGCTGGCGACTCGAGTTGTCGGGCATCCAGCGGGCTGAGCGCGGATTGTACAACGTGTCGGGTGTCTCCTCCCGGCCGTCGCTGCCGCTCTGCCAGGGGAATAGCGCCCCCCGTACCCCTGCCGCCCGCGCCGCGCTGCGGGCCGCGTCCAACCGGTGCCATCGGTAGTCCAGCAGGGCTCGAGCCACATTCGGCAGCCGGAGACCGAGCACGGGAAGTACGAACAGCTCATCCCAGAAGACGTGCCCTCGGTAGCCCTCGCCGTGTAGACCGCGGGCGGGCACCCCGGCATCCAGCTCGGCGGTGTGCGGCGAGAGGGCCTGAAGCACGTGGAACACGTGAAGGTTCAGCACGAGCCGGCTTCGCGGGTCGGCATCGATCGTGATGGCGAAGCGCTGCCAGAG
>CAZPJC010000016.1:9391-18951 GCA_964586645.1 uncultured Schumannella sp. | reverse complement strand
CAGGTGGACCGCAGTGGCGATCCGGATCCGGCTCTGCCTGGTCTCCACCGCGCAGAGCAGGATGTCGTCGATGGTCGTGAACGTCGGCGAGCTCAGATGGATCGTATCGGAACCACGGTAGGCGGCGACGTTGGTGTTGCGAACCCCCGCGTCGATGCCCGCTCGGAGGGTGACCCGGCCACCCCATCCGCGCGCGACGAGAGTGGTCTCCAGCACCGCCAGGTGCGGGTCGTCCATCGAGACGAAGGACCGTTGGACGACGTTCAGGTGATTGCCGTGCGGGCCCACGAGTGTCGCGGATCGGGTCGAGGTTCCCGACCGCAGATTCACCTCACGTCGTTCGTCGAGTGTCTCGACTCGCCCGCTCGACCACCACGGACCCGCACCGATCCGAATGTCCAGCGGAAGCCAGTTGGGCAGGTTGACCAGGTGCTCCTCCTCGAGGCTCCGGTCGTGAATGGTGCTGACCAGGCGGTTATAGACCCCCGCCAGATACGTCCCGGGATAGTGCGTCCCGTCGTCGGCGAACTCGGGGCGGGCGCCCCGCGTGGCCAGGTATCCGTTGCCCAGGGCGGTCAGCGCTTCGCGGTGTCCCTCGTGGGCCGGGTCGAACCCGTGATACACGAGCACCCACGGATCGGTGGCGGATGCTCCCAGGTCGAGTTCGCTCACGTCGTTGAGGACGACGTCGGCTCCGGCCGCCTCGAGCTCCTCGCGATGCCCCAGGCGGGCGATCCCGGCGACGAGACCGAATCCACCCCGACGAGCCGCCTCGATCCCAGACACGGCGTCCTCGACGACGGCCGCGCGCTCCGGGCGGACACCAAGTCGTCGGGCCGCCTCCCGGAACATCGCCGGGTCGGGTTTGCCGGGAAGTCGGTGCTCCAGCGCGGCCTGGCCGTCCACAACGGTGTCGAACAGGCCCGCGAGTCCGGCGGCCGCGAGCATCTGCTGGGCGTTTCGGCTTGCGGTGACCAGGCCGACGGGCACACCGGCGTCGCGGAGCCGCGCGAGCAGCGCCGTCGTCCCGGGGTAGGTGCGCAGGCCGCGCGCATCCAGTTCTGCCAAGAACAGGTCGTTCTTGCGGGCGGCGAGGCCGGCGACCGTCCACATGTCAGGGAGGTCGTCAGGCTTCCCCGGCTCCAGGGTGATCCCGCGGGCACCCAGATAGGCGGTGACGCCGTCTTCGCGGCTTCGGCCGTCGACGTACCGACGGTAGTCGACGACGGGATCAAAGGTGCGCTCCGGATCGGCCACCCGAACCCGCGGGTCCTGCAGCACCTGGTCGAAAAGCTGCTTCCAGGCGGCGGCGTGGATCCCCGCGGTATCGGTGACCACGCCATCCATGTCGAACAGCACCGCGTCATAGACCGTGTCGACACGATGGGTTCCGGGAAGGCGGGGCACCTCGTTCATCTGAGCGGATCGACCGGGAGGAGCGGTTCGCGGTCAATCTCCTCCCACGTCCAGTCGCGGATCTCGGGCATGTCCTGCCCGTTCTCGCGGATGTAGACACGGTGCCGGATGAGGGCCTCGGTCAGGTCCTGCCGCACCTGCACGGACGCGTCGTGCAGCCGGGGAACCCGGTCGATGACATCGATGGCCAGGTGGAACCGGTCGATTTCGTTGAGCACGCACATGTCGAACGGGGTGGTGGTCGTGCCCTCCTCGCGGTAGCCGTGCACGTGCAGGTTGCCGTGTCCCGCGCGCCGGTAGGTCAGCCGGTGGATCAACGAGGGGTAGCCGTGGTAGGCGAAGACGACAGGCTTGTCGGTGGTGAACAGCGCGTCGAATTCCTCGTCGGACAGTCCGTGGGGATGCGCGCGCGCGTCTTGGAGGCGCATCAGGTCGACGACATTGACGACACGAATGCGGAGGTCGGGGAGCGCCGCACGCAGGATCGAGACAGCCGCGAGCGTCTCCAGCGTCGGAACGTCGCCGGCGCAGGCCATGACGACATCGGGTTCCTCGCCCGCGTCGCTGCTGGCCCAATCCCAGACACCGAGGCCGTTCGTGCAGTGCTCGATCGCCTGCTCCATGGTCAAGAACTGCAGCTCGGGTTGCTTGCCGGCCACGATCACGTTGACGTACTGTCGGCTGCGGAGGCAGTGATCGGCGACGGACAGCAAGGTGTTCGCGTCCGGCGGCAGGTACACCCGGACCACATCGGACTTCTTGTTCACCACATGGTCGATGAAGCCGGGATCCTGGTGCGAGAAGCCGTTGTGGTCCTGGCGCCAGACGTGGGAGGTGAGCAGGTAGTTCAGGGAGGCGATCGGGCGACGCCAGGGGATGTCGTTGGCGGTGGTCAACCACTTCGCGTGCTGGTTGAACATCGAGTCGACGATGTGGATGAATGCTTCGTAGCAGGAGAAGAAGCCGTGCCGTCCGGTGAGCAGGTAGCCCTCCAGCCACCCTTGGATGGTGTGCTCGGAGAGAATCTCCATCACCCGACCCTCCGGCGCCAGATGATCGTCCCCGTCGATGGTGGCGGCGTTCCAGGCGCGGTTGGTGACTTCGAGAACCGCGTCGATCCGGTTGGAGTTGTTCTCGTCGGGCGAGAACACCCGAAAGTTGTCCATGTTGCCGCTCATCACGTCGCGCAACAGGGCGCCGAGCGCCCGGGTCGACTCCGCAGTGGAGGTGCCGGGACTCGCGACCGGAACCTCATAGCGCCGGAAGTCAGGCATCACGAGGGCCTTGATGAGAAGCCCGCCGTTGGCGTGCGGGTTGGCGCTCATCCGCCGCGAGCCCAATGGGTGCAGCTCGGCCAACGACGGGACCGGCGCACCACCCTCATCGAAGAGTTCCTCGGGTCGATAGCTGCGCAGCCACTGTTCGAGGATGGCGCGGTGCTCGTCGTTCTCCCGCGCCTGGGAGAACGGAACCTGGTGGGCGCGCCAGGTTCCCTCCACCTTCTTGCCGTCCACCACCTTCGGGCCAGTCCAACCTTTCGGGGAACGCAGCACGATCATCGGCCACCGAGGTCGTTCGGTGTCTCCGGCGCGCGCCCGGCGTTTGATCTCACGGATCTCGTCGAGGCAGGTGTCCAAGACCTGAGCGAAATCCTGGTGCATCTGGGCCGGGTCGTGACCTTCGACATAGAACGGGGTGTGCCCGAAGCCGCGCAACAGGTGATCGAGCTCCTCCGGGCTGATCCGCGCCAGCACGGTGGGGTTGGCGATTTTGTAGCCGTTCAGGTGCAAGATCGGCAGCACCGTTCCATCCCGAGCGGGGTTGACGAACTTGTTGGACTGCCAGCTCGCGGCCAGCGGCCCGGTTTCGGCTTCCCCGTCGCCGACCACTGCGGCGACGATCAGGTCCGGGTTGTCGAACGCCGCGCCGTAGGCATGCGAGAGGGCGTACCCCAGCTCGCCTCCCTCGTGGATCGATCCGGGCGTCTCGGGGGCGACATGGCTGGGGATACCTCCGGGAAAGGAGAATTGGCGGAACAGGCGTCGCATCCCGTCGGCATCCTGAGTGATCTCAGGGTAGGTCTCGGTATAGGTCCCCTCCAGCCAGGCGGCCGCGACGGGCCCAGGTCCGCCATGACCGGGACCCATGACGTAGATCGTGTCCAGGTCGCGCTCCATGATCGCCCGGTTCAGATGGGCGTAGATGAAGTTCAGCCCGGGGGTCGTGCCCCAATGCCCGAGCAGCCGTGGCTTGATGTGCTCGGGCAGCAGTGGCTCCCGCAGCAGCGGGTTGTCCAACAGGTAGATCTGTCCTACCGAGAGATAGTTGGCGGCCCGCCACCAAGCGTGGACGCGCTCCAACTGGGCCGGGTCCAAGACCGGATCGGCACCCGTCGAGGTCGAGCGTGTTGTCATCAGTTCATCGCCTTCTCTGTGTGGGTCTGCGTGGGATCGAACGATCGCGGGCCGCCGCTACCGAACCCCGCTGGGCACGGGTACCGGCTGGGGACCGGTCGCCGCCGCGGGCGCGGCCTGGGCGGGCAGCCGGAGTCGCTTCAGCAACAGGGCGTTCACGGCGACGATCACGCTCGAGCCGGACATGGAGATCGCGGCGATCTCCGGGCTGAGCATGAGGCCCAGCGAGGGGAAGAACACTCCGGCCGCGATGGGCAGGGCGATGGCGTTATAGCCGATGGCCCAGCCTAGGTTCTGCCGCATCTTCCGCAGCGTTCCCTTCCCGATCCGCAGCGCGACCGCGACATCCAGCGGGTCGGAACGCATCAACACCACGTCGGCGGTCTCGATCGCAACATCCGTGCCGGCGCCGATGGCGATGCCGAGGTCGGCTTGGGCGAGCGCGGGGGCGTCGTTGACGCCATCACCGACCATCGCCACCTTCTTCCCGGCCTGCCGCAGCTCGGCGATTTTCGCGCTCTTGTCCTCAGGGAGCACCTCGGCGATCACCGTGTCGATGCCCAGCAAGGACGCGATGCGTTCGGCGGTGGGCTGGTTGTCGCCGGTGAGCATGACCACCTCGATGCCGGTCTCGTGGAGGGCGTCGATAGCGGCTTTCGCGGTCTCACGGGGGGCGTCCGCGAGAGCAATGACCCCGGATGCGTCCCCGTCGACGGCGAACATGATCGCCGTGCGGCCGCTTTCCGCGAGGGACTTTTGGGCTGCTTCAACCGGGGTGATGTCGATGCCCTCCTGCGCCATCAGGCGTGTGTTGCCCAGGACCACCGTCCGACCGTCAACGGTGGCGATTGCGCCTTTCCCGGCGACGTTTAGGAATGCGGACGCGGTGCGGCGTGGGATGTTCCGGGCGTCGGCGTAGGCGACGATCGCCTTCGCGAGGGGGTGCTCCGACTCCCGCTCGACGGCGGCCACCAGCGAGAGCAACTCAAGGTCGTCCTCGCCGACGGGTATGTAGTCGGTGACTTCAGGTTCTCCCTTGGTGAGGGTGCCGGTCTTGTCGAGGACAACCGTGTCGATGTGGGCAGCGGATTCAATCCCGGCGGCATTCTTGAACAGCACTCCCCGTTTGGCGCCAAGCCCGGTGCCGACCATGATCGCGGTGGGTGTGGCGAGTCCGAGCGCGTCGGGGCAGGTGATGACGACGACGGTGATCGCGAACAGGATCGCGGTCGGCACGGGAGCGCCGGTCAGCCACCAGACCAGGAAGGTCGCGCTGCCGCCGATCAGCGCGACCAGCACGAGCCAGAACGCGGCGCGGTCCGCGAGCCGCTGACCGGGGGCTTTGGAATTCTGCGCCTCCTGCACTAGCTTGACGATCTGCGCCAACGCGGTGTCGGCACCGACCTTGGTGGCACGAACCCGGAGCGTGCCGACGGTGTTCACGGTCGCGCCGATGACCGTCGACCCAGGGGCCTTCTCGACCGGCATGCTTTCGCCGGTGACCATCGACTCGTCGACCTCGGACTCGCCGTCTTCGACATCCCCATCGGTGGGGACCTTCGCACCGGGGCGCACGAGCATCAGATCACCGGGGACGACCTCGGAGGTGGATACCTCGAACTCCTGCCCGTCACGGATGACGACGGCGCGCGCCGGGGCGAGTTCCAACAGGCGGCGGATCGCATCGTTCGCCCCGCCGCGGGCGCGCATCTCCACCCAGTGACCGAGCAGCACGAACGTCGCCAGCACTGTCGCAGCTTCGTAGAACACCTCGCCACCGCCGGTGAGGGTGACGATGAGGCTGTAGAGCCACCCGGCGCCGACGCCGACCGCGACCAGCACCATCATGTCGAGGGTCCGCGCCCGCAGGGCTCGGAAGGCACCGTCGAAGAAGATCCAGGCCGCGTAGAAGATCACCGGCAGGGACAGGATCAGGGAGAGCACGTCATCCCGCAACCCGAACGGCGCCGGCACCGTGAACCCGAACACTTCCCGCCCGATCGGGGAGAACAGTGTGATCGGGATCGACAGAATCAGCGCGACCAGGAACCGGTTGCGCATGTCGCGGATCATCGACGCCATCGACATTCCTGCATGGCTGCCTCCGTGGCCCATCACGTCCTGTGCGCTCCGCGGTGGTGTGCCATGGTCTCCATGACCCGAATGGTCGTCGTAGTCGGCCGCGGTCGGTGTGTCGCCGTGCACGTCGTGTTCGGCCATTGCGCCGTGATCCGCATGCTCGTGCTCGGAGTGGTCAGGCGTCGGGGTCGTTGCGAGCGGTTCTACCGCCGACGACGACCGATCGGAGGCCGGGTGCATATGCCCGCCGCCATGCGAGGCCGAGTCGGGGTCGTGGGCGGGATCGCAGATGTGGTTCGGGACGGACTGACCGGCGCAGTGATATCCGCACTCGATGATCCACTGGCGCAAGTGGGCCTGAGATGTCAGTTCCGCGTCGTACGACACGTTCGCCGTCTGGGAGACTGGATTGGCCTCCACGGACATGACCCCGGGCTGGCGGAGAAGGGTCGCCTCCACGACGGACTTCGAGGATGCCCAGTGGACGCCGACGACTTCCAGGACAGCGGTTCGTGTGTTCATGGTTTCGGCTTCTCTCTAAGTGGCGGTTGTCAGGCGGTTTGGTATCCGAGGATGGTCATCATCCCGGTCTCGGCGTGGTAGATGTTGTGGCAGTGTGCCGCCCACAGTCCTGGGTTGTCGGCGTCGAACTCGACGGTCAGGGATCTTCTCGGCAGGATGATCGAAGTGTCCTTTCGCGGTCCCGATCCGGCGTGCTGGTAGGTGTGCCCGTGCAGGTGGAACGGATGCCACATCTGGGTCGTGTTCTCGATGAGTAGTCGCACCCGTTCGCCCTGCGTCACACCGAGTGCTCCGGCCAGTGGGTCGGCCGGGTCGAACCGGCGGCCGTTGATCGCCCAGTCGTAGGCCATCATCGAACCGGACAGCGTCGCCGTTAGCTCACGATCGACGGTGCGCTGTGGGAGCACGGCACTCGGGTCGGCGACAAGATCGTTAGCCGTGAGCACCGACCCGGTGAGCTCGGGGATGGTCGTCGCGCGCGGGGTCTCGCCCGATCCGGTACGTACGACCGCCAACGCCGTCTCACCCTTGCCCTCGGCTGCGGCGACGAGCGGGAACGCGCCATCGCCGAGCGTGACCAGGGCGTCGTAGCGTTCGCCCATTCCGATCAGGATCGCGTCAGTGTCTACCGGGTTCACCGGGAACCCATCACTGTGGGTAACGGTGAGGCGGTGACCGCCTAGCGCGACACGGAACGCCGTGTCGCTTCCCGCGTTGATGATGCGCAGTCGGATCCGCTTGCCGGGTGCGCTCGTGAAGGTCTCCGGATCGGCGGCAGGCCGCCCATTGATGAGGTAGAGCGGGTAGAACACGTCGCCGGCGTCTCCGCCGAGCAGCTCCGACCGGGCGCCCATCATCATGTGGCCGCCAGACCCACCCATCATCCCCGCCATGCCACCGCGGAGCTCCTCGAGCACCTCATCGGGGGTGCCGGTCACGCCATCGAGCCAGTCATCGAGGATGACCACCCATTCGTCGTCGTAGACCAGCGGTTCGTTCGGATCGTCGACGATGAGCGCTCCGTAGAGACCTCGATCCAATTGCGGCCCGACGTGCGGATGGAACCAGTAGGTGCCGGGCTGCGCGGCGACGAACTCGTAGTTGAAATCCTCACCCGCTCCGATGGGCGCCTGAGTTGCGCCCGGCACACCGTCCATGTCGTTCCGCAGCGCCAGGCCGTGCCAGTGCACGGAGGTGTCGGCCGGGAGCTGATTGCGCACATTCGCGAGCAAGGTATCGCCCGCCGACAGGCGGATCGTCGGCGCGGGCACCGACCCGAAGCTCCACGTGTCCGCCGTGGTCCCGGCAAGATCGACTTGGGTCGGAGCGGCGACGAGGTCGACACGGGTGACTCGGCCGGTTCCTCCGCGGGCTGCCTCCGCCTGTTGCACCGCGGTCCCGGTCGGGGAGACGAAGCGGGGTGGCGTCGTGCACGAAGCCAGGGCGATCGCGGCGAGGGTGCCGGTGCCGACCGCGAGGAATCCCCGCCTGGTCAGGCTCGCGTATTGGATTTCGGATTGCATTTCGGTTCTCTTCTCCTTGGCCGGTCCTCAGCCGAGTTTTGTCGGGTGATCGCTGATGGGTGAGAGGCGAAAGTCCTACGCCGCGGAGTCAGCCGAGCGTGATGCCCTGGTTGCGCATGAAGGGGACGGGATCGACGACTTTGCCCCCAACTCGGACGATGAAGTGCAGATGGCATCCCGTCGAAGCACCCGTCGTGCCGACCTTTGCGATCGGCTGGCCCGGGGAGACCTCTTGGCCGATCCGAACGCCGATCCCGCCTGCTTGAATGTGCGCGTAGCCGGACCCGGTGCCGTCGCCATGGTCGATGGCGACGTAGTAGCCCCAGCTCCCGGACCAACCGGCGTAGATGACGGTGCCAGCATGCGCGGCCCGAATCGTCGCGCCGCAGCCCATGCCGGCGAGGTCGACACCGGTATGAAGTTGGTAGACCCCGGTCGCCGGGTTGACGCGCATCCCGAATCTGCTCGAGATGTAGCCGCTGACCGGTCGGGCCCATCCGGACTGGCTGATCTCGCCGTCGGCGCCATCCCCCCACTGGGCCGCGAGTCCCTCGTTGTAATCGGCAACGGTTTGTTCGCGAACCCCTTCGAGGTACTCGATACGCGCGCGCATCTCCGCAATATCCTTCTCGGTCTGCGCGAGCTTTGCGGCGGCCTCTTCGGCGGCGGCTCGCGCCACTTGGAAGGCTTGCTCGGCGGCGACCTTCAGCTCATCGAGGAGCGTTTGCGCCACCTCTGCCTGGTCAGCGAGGGCTTGGGCGCGGTTCCGCAACTCAAGCGCCTTCTGGTAGATGTCGGCGTACCGATCGCCAATGACCCGACCGAGCTCGAGCCGATCCAGGAGGGAATCCGCGTTCCCGGGCGCGAACCAAAGACGGGAAGTCACGTCGCTCGAGCCGTTCTTGCTCATTTCGGCGATGACTTGCGCGGCCACCGCGTAGGCCGCGTCGGATTCCTCCTGCGCGGCAGCCGTCTGATCGAGCAGCGATTGTGTCACTATCTGCTGGTCGTCGAATCGCTGCTGTGTTTCGGCGTAGACCGCCCCTTTCGCGTCGGCCTCGGTCTGGGTCCTCTGAGCTTCGGCTTGGAGTTCTGAGAGAGACTGTTCGAGTTGTTGCTTGAGCGTTTTCGCCGCCGCCTCGTTCTGGCGAGCCGCGACCACCTCCTCCCAGCTCGGATACTCCTCGCCGACCAGTGCTGATACCGGCGAGGGCACCAGCGCGCTCACCGCCAGCAGGAAGGCTACGGTTACGACGCCCGCGCCCAGACGCAGTCGAGTCGCCGCTCGGCGCGTCAGCTTGTCCACAGCAGGTCCCAGGTGCGTCCGTCGTCGTCCGAAGCTGAGATGCCGCGGTCGTCGGCGACGATCAGTCGTCCGCTCGCCGGCAGGACGAGCATCGCTTGGGGCGTTCCAGACACCTGACCCCCGGCGCTCCACGTTCCATCCGCCTCACTTTGGGCCCAGACGATTCCTTCCGTGTCGATTCCGACCAGGCCTCCTTGTGCCGTGCCTGCGTCGGCGAGCAGATAGAGCGGAGGCGAGTCCGGCACGGGGCTGAAGGTTGCGCCCGCGTCGCGGCTCACCATGAGACCCTCCGGCGTGGTG
>CAZPJC010000016.1:0-9291 GCA_964586645.1 uncultured Schumannella sp. | reverse complement strand
CCAAGGCTTGGGCTACCGAACGTGCCGGGTGTTGAAGGGCCCGGATGGCCCGACGCGTAGGCCACATCGCCGACGAGGGTGAAACCCATCGCATCGATGTCGAGCCCACCGACCGGCCCGGTAACGACAGCCGGGGTCTCGCGGATGTCGAGCCGATAGACGCCGCCGTGTGTGGCGACGACGAGAGCATCCTGACCAGGGTCGAAGGCAAGCCCGTGAATGTGTGTGAGCGCCGCCGGAGCGACCTCTTGAGGTGATTCGACCGCGCATCCCGCGAGCGCCAAGAGGGCGATCAGGGCCGACCCCGTCTTGGCGAGGCGCGCGGGCTTCATGCGTGGCCCATCGAAGGGACGGCGACAACGGCGATCGCCAGGATGATGACGACGAACGTCATCAGGACGAACGCGGCTGCGACAAGGCGAGTGCTCATGGGAGTCATCTCAGGCGAGGTGAGGGGTCAGGGGGCAATCGCGTGCGACCACCCCCTGACGGGCTCACAGCTGCGCGAGAAGCTCCTGCATCTCGGCGATCTCCGCCGTCTGGTCGTCGATGATCGTCTGCGCGAGTTCGAGCGCGGCAGGGTTCTCACCGTTGTCCAGCTCCTGCTGAGCCATCTCGATCGCGCCCGTGTGGTGCTGCACCATCTGCTCGAGGAACAACCTCGACGCCTCGGGTCCGGTCGCGGCTTCGAGCGCGGCCATGTCGTCGTCCGACATCAAGCCCGCGCCGCTATGGTCCATTCCTTCCATCTCTCCCATGTCGGAATCCACTCCCCAGGCGTCCAGCCAGGAGTTCATGAGGTCGATCTCAGGCTGCTGAGCGGCCAGGATCCGCTCAGCGAGGGCGACGACTCTCGGGTCCACGCCGTCTTTGTCGAGCACCATCGCGGCCATCGAGAGAGCTTGTTCGTGGTGGGGGATCATGCCCGTCACGAACGTCTCATCGGCGGCGTTGAAGGTAGTGTCGATGGACTCCGCGGAGGGATCAGCGCCGGTCCCGTGGTCCATCCCTGCCATGCCGGCGTTGGAACATCCGGCGAGCACGAGTGCGATCGCGAGCGCCGCTGAGGCGATTGCTGCGGTGCGAAACTTCATGATGGTTGCTTTCTTTCAGTCGAGTTGATCGGATTCGGACGCGCGAATGCGCGCGAGGGCAGCGCCTGCGCGATGGCAGGCTGCGCCGAATCAGGTTCGACTGATTGAGAGCGAGATCAGAGAGGGCGGGGTTGGTACAGCGGCGCGCAGCGCGGAGAGCAGCGTTCGGCCCTCAGTCCGGAAGTTCGCCAACCACCGCGAGATGGACGGCGCAGCCCCGAATACCAGTGAGACGAAGAGGAGAGCGAGCAAACATGTCATGAGGGCCATGGTGTGCGTCGGCTCGCAGGCAGACGTGTCGCAGCCACCCGAAGTCGCGGGCGGTTCTGGAGAGCGCGCGGTCTCACCCGCTTGGTGCTCCATCGGCGATACCGCCGCAGCCGGGGTGTGGGTCGGTTCGTCAAGGCTGAACGTGTGCATCGCCAGGAGGCCGATGACGACCGAGGCAACGCCGAGGAGACTCAGCAACACCGTCCGCACCGCCGCCTTACGCGGGTGCGCGATCGATCGAATCGCTGAGAGAGTCACCATTTCGCTCCTATGGTAAGTGCGTTTCTGTCAGATCGCCTGAAGCCACCGTGCGTCGCCCCACGATGTCGAGGACCGGTTGCCGCTTCTCGGGCGTATGGTGCCTACGACCGCACCAGTCGCGCGATCGCCGCGCTGGCCTCACGTAGCTTCTCCTCGGCGACCAGGCCACCTTGTGCGGTGGCTTCGGCGACACAATGGGTGAGGTGGTCTTCCAGGAGCGCAAGGGCCACCGCTTCGAGTGCCTTGGTGGTCGCCGCGACCTGAGTCAACACGTCGATGCAGTACGTGTCGCCGTCGACCATTCGCGCCACCCCGCGGACCTGGCCTTCGATCTTCCGAAGCCGAGTCAGCAGCGCATCCTTGTTGCCGATGTATCCGTGCGCGCTGTGATCCGCTGTCGGCGCGTGTTCAGTGTGCTGCATGCGGGTGGCCATAGCGGTGCGGGTCGGCGTCGAAGGCGTTGGCGCAGCCGACGGAGCAGAAGTAGAAGGTCGTGCCGTCGTGCTCGCGGGTCGTTGCGGCCGTCTTCGGGTCGATCTTCATACCGCAGACCGGGTCGGTGACGAGGGTGGTGTCGTCGGACGTGTGCTCGGTGTGGTGTGCCATCGAATGGTCCTCATCTTCTTGTTGATTGCCGATCTCGACCACCGGGTTGGTGGTCGACGCCGCTGTCGGGGTGGCTGCGGGCTTGGGGGTGAACCGGCGGAGCCGGCTGGAGTTGGTGACGACGGACAGCGATGACAGGGCCATCGCCAGGGCCGCGATCATCGGGCTGAGCAGCAGACCGAACGCCGGGTAGAGGACGCCGGCGGCGAGCGGGATGCCGACCACGTTGTATCCGAACGCGAACAGCAAGTTCTGCCGGATGTTGCGCATTGTGGCGCGGGACAGGTCGATCGCCGTGACCAGGCCGCCCAGGTTCCCGGATATCAGAGTGATGTCGGAGGCTTCGATCGCCACGTCGGTGCCGGTGCCGATCGCCGAACCGACATCCGCCTGAGCCAGCGCGGGGGCGTCATTGATGCCGTCACCGACCATCCCGACGACCCGGCCCTCCGCTTGGAGGCGCCGCACTTCTTGGGCCTTGTGCTCGGGCATGACTTCCGCGACCACTCGTCCGATGCCGACCTGACGGGCGATCGCTGCGGCGGTCGCCCGGTTGTCTCCGGTCATCATGACGACATCGATCCCTCGAGCGGCCAAGTCGGCGATCGCGGCGATCGACCCGTCTTTGATCGTGTCCGCCACGCCGATGACGCCGGCCGGGCGCCCGTCGACGGCGGCAAGCATGGGGGTCTTGCCGTCACCGGCCAGCGCCTCCATACCCGCCGTCAGACTTGAGGCGTCGATGCCGGCCGAGGTCAGCAGCCTGGTATTGCCCACGAGGACGGTCCTACCATCCACGTGAGCGCGCACGCCTTGGCCGGTGATCGATTCGAACGTGCTCGACCGCAGGATGCCCAGGCCGCGACCTTCCGCGCCGGCGACGATGGCGGTCGCCAACGGGTGTTCCGAGTCGCGTTCGGCGGCGGCGATCAGTTCGAGCAGCTCGTCGGCGTCGAATCCGTGGGCAGGGAGCACGTCGGTCAGGGTGGGGGTGCCGTTGGTGATGGTGCCGGTCTTGTCCAGCACGACGGTGTTGACCCTGTGCGCGGTCTCGAGCGCCTCGGCGGAACGGATCAGGATGCCGTTGCCGGCGGCTTTGCCCGCCGCGACGGTGATGGACAGCGGGGTGGCCAGCCCGAGCGCGCAGGGGCAGGCGATGATCAGCACGGCCACCGCCGCCACTAGGGCGTACACGCCGGCCGGCGGCGGACCGACCACCCACCAGACGGCGAAGGTCCATATCGCGATGGCGATGACGGCCGGGACGAAGTAGCTGGAGACCTTGTCGGCCAGCCGCTGGATGGGCGCCTTGGAGCCCTGAGCCTCACGGACCAGCCGGATGATCTGCGCGAGCATCGTGTCCGCGCCGACCTTGGTCGCGGCGTAGCGGAACGATCCGGTCTGATTGATGGTCGCGCCGATCACCGTGTCGCCGGCGGACTTGACCACCGGCATCGGCTCACCGGTGATCATCGCTTCATCGACCGGGGAGCTGCCTTCTGTCACCTGGCCATCGACCGGGAGCTTCTCGCCCGGGCGGATCACCACGATGTCACCCACCACGACCTCACTAACCGGAACCTCCAGCTCGCTGTCGCCGCGGACCACGCGCGCGGTGCGCGGCTGCAGGCCGATCAAAGTACGGATCGCCTCGCCCGTGCCGGCCTTGGCCCTGGTCTCCAGTAGTCGACCGAGCAAGATCAGGGTGAGGATGACGCCCACCGCCTCGAAGTACACCCCGCGAGCATCCGCCGGCAGCACCCAGGGCAAGAAGGCCGCCACCAGGCTGAATCCGTATGCGGCGATCGTGCCCAACGTGATCAGCGAGTTCATCTCGGCCTGCCGGTTGCCCAGCGCCAACCATCCGGTGCGGTGGATCGGCCATCCGGTGTAGAACATCACCGGCGTCACCAACAGGAACTGGAACCACGGTGCGAGCAGAAGAGGCGGCACCCACGAAGCCCCGAACACGTCATGAGCCATCACCGAGAGGAACACCGGCAACGTCAGCACGGCGCCGACGATCACCCGGCGGCTGAGGTCAGCGATCTCCCCGGCGTGCTCCGCCGCCTCCTGCGCACCCTCGTCCTCCATCGCGTCGGCGACTGATCCGGTCGCGACCATCTCGACGATGGCGGGTGCCTCGAGCACAGCTGTCGTCGTGTGCGGTGCATCCGCGGACGCGGGGAGCACCTTCACCGTGCCGTGCAGCATGTTCATCCCGCACGCGAAGCCGAAATCCCCCACCTCATCCGGGACGAACTCCACGGCGGTGGTCGCGTAAGCGGGCAGGCTCTGGTTCACCTTGAACTCCGGCAGCACGACTCGAGACGAGCACTCGCCCGTCTCCTGCCGGTCGAACAGCAACCGAGTGCGGACACCCTGCACCACCTCGACCACGCTCGGCGAGTAGCCACCTCTCACGGTGATCGTCTGGACCTGCAGATCGCCCTCGACGGCGGCGCGCTTCGAGGCACGTGGGGCGAAGAAGTACCACGCCAACAGACCAGTCAGCAGCACGGCTGCGACCACGATGAAGACACTCACGGCGTTACTCCTCCTGCTCGGTTGACGGCGCGACGCCGAACCTCTTTGGCGACTATACCCTCTGGGGGTATAAGGATGGGGTGATAGGAGCTATTCCGGGCAAAATACATCGGCGATCCCCGATTCATCGATGGGCACCGCGCCCGAGTCCTACGGCGTAGTCGCTACGAGGGACCGCTTAGACACGGCGACAACGCGAATGGCCCACGCGAGCAGCGCAGCGGCCAGCAGGTAGAGGGCAACGCTCGCCCCCAAGAACTCCGGATCCGTGACGGGGGCGGTCGGAGGCTCGTAGAGCGGTCGAGTTCCGGAACTTGTTTCGCCCGGCTCGACGGTGATCCACGACTCGACAGTGCCTTCAGGCGAAGAGAACTCGGCGTAGACGAACCACAAGTCACCTCCGTCAAGCTCAATGGAGGCTCGGACGATGCCGTTCCCAGCCCCTTGTTCCTCGATCGTTGCCTCGACGACCTCGCCAGCTCGTCGAGCGACGATTCGGTCGAACTCGATCGGCACGGTCGACGAAACCGGTTCCACCACGACAGTGACCCGAGAATCCACCCATTCGACACTCATCGAGATCTCCCCACGGTCGGTGCCCTGCCCCGGATCATGGGCTTGTGCGGGCGTAGCCCCGAGTTGTGCGGAGGTACCGAGAAAGAGGAGTGCGACGGCAGCGATCCGAACGCCACCGATCCGCCGTGCAACGAGCATCGCAACCACGGCCACGGCGAGCACGGCCACCGCAGCCGGAATCACCGCCTCAAGCGCAACGCTGCTCAAGCCAGCAGCGGATAGCACAAGCTGGATGAGGGACATCGCGACCGCCGCGAGCGCTACCCGATCGACTCGACGACTTACCGGTAGGTCGAGAACCGCGAGCCCCAGCAGCGCAAATGGGACGTCGACGGTGGGCCAGCCCGCCGCAGCCAGCACAGCCCAGATCACCGCTCGGAAAGCGACGACCACCGAAACGGCCACCGCCATCACTCGCGCCCCCTTGACGGCGAAGTCGATCACCCACGCGGCGAACAACGCCGCGACAACGACGATCGGGAGGTAGGCGATCTCGGTGAACTGCGGGACGCGAGAGTCGTACTCCATGACCGGAATCATCGACGTCGCCAGCAGTACCGCGCCCAGACCGATGCCGATCGCCATCGACCGGCTCTCACCGCCCCCGCTCGCCGTCAGGCCGACTATGAGCACCAGGCTCGCGATGACCGACAGCAAGTGCGGGGGAGACCAGAGCACCGCGTCCCGGCCGAAATAGTCGTGCCACAGAACATCGAGGCCCGCGGAGGCGGCGATGCCCACCAGGGCGCCGAGTGAAAGCAATAGGGCCCGCTGCCTGAGAACGGAGAAGATCGATCGCTCCCTCACCGCGGTGGTGAGGGCCCAGACACCGACAGCAACGGCAGCTACGGTGAGACTCGAGTAAAGGAGCAAGTGGGGAGGTTCGAGCGCACTGTCGCGACCGATCGCGGTGTGCCAGGCGCCATCCCAATAGGTCGCAACGATTGCCGACAAACCCGCGGTGACTGCGAGCCATCGCACCACAAGCGGCGCCGCGCTTCGGCCATCTTTCCAGCGTGGTCGAGATTCGGCACTGAGGGATTCGGCGTAGTCGTCACTCACGAAGGCGAGCATACCCCTCCCGGGTATATACGCGAACCGCGGCGCAAGTACGACCCGCATTCGGCGAGGGCGGCAGGCGATCCGCCCGCCACGGAGCATTCAGATAGTATCTGCGTATGGATGCAGATAAGCGGGTGTGCGGCCGGGAGCCAGACAGCCAGTTCGTCGAGCTCGCCGTCGAGGTGTTCGCGATGCTCGCAGACGCCACCCGCGTGCGGCTGATCCTCGCGCTACGCGACGGGGAACTCTCGGTGAATCACCTGGCCGACATCGTCGACAAGTCCCCCGCGGCCGTGTCGCAACACCTGGCGAAGCTGCGCCTGGGGCGGATCGTCGCGACCCGGCAGGAGGGTCAGCGGGTCTTCTACCGCCTCCCGAACGAGCACGCTTCCAAGCTCGTCGCCGATGCGATCTTCCAAGCCGAGCACTCCCTCGGCGGTACGCCGCGACATCACCACGAAAACTCTGAGGAAGCATGAGCGCCCACCACCACGAACGCGGCCACATCCACTCCGCTGAGGAGGCCGAGGGCGCCCATCCTCACCCGCACGAGGATCATGGCCACCCCCACGGATCAGGCGGGCACAGCCACCCGACCGGGATCAGAGACTTCTTCTACGGCCTGTTCGTCCCGCACTCCCACGACGCATCCGACTCGATCGACGACGCACTTGAGGCCAGCAAGGAAGGCATCCGAGCGTTGAAGATCAGCCTGTTCATCCTCCTCGGCACCACCATCCTGCAGCTGATCGTGGTCTTGATCAGCGGCTCCGTCGCACTGCTCGCCGACACCATCCACAACTTCTCAGACGCCCTCACCGCCGTCCCGCTCTGGATCGCCTTCATCCTCGGCCGCCGGGCGGCCACCCGCCGCTACACCTTCGGTTACGGCCGCGCCGAAGACCTCGCCGGCCTGTTCATCGTCGCCGTCGTCGCCCTCTCCGCGATCATCGCCGCCTGGCAATCCATCGACCGGATCCTCAACCCGCAGCCCCTGCACAACCTCTGGTGGGTCCTCGCGGCAGGCTTCATCGGCTTCATCGGCAATGAGGCAGTTGCGATCTATCGCATCCGGGTCGGGCAGAAGATCGGCTCAGCTGCCCTGGTCGCCGACGGCGTGCACGCCCGCACCGACGGGTTCACCTCTCTCGCCGTGGTGTTCGGCACCATCGGCGTCATGCTCGGCTTCCCCCTCGCCGACCCGATCGTAGGACTGCTGATCTCAGGAGCGATCATCGTCCTGCTGTGGGGCACCGTCCGCTCGATCGGCCACCGCCTGATGGACGGCATCGAACCCGAGCTCGTCGAGAAGGCCGAACACGCGATCGAGCACACTCCCGGTGTGCTCGACGTCCCCCGCCTACAGCTGCGCTGGGTCGGGCACCGCCTGCAGGGCACCGCCACGATCCGGGTCGCCGAGAACAGCACCCTGCTCGAGGCCGAAGCGATCGTCCACGAAGCCGAGCACCAGCTCGGCCACGCACTCCCGAACCTCGACGACATGCTCATCCGAACAGCCACCGCGCCAGACACCGCACGCACACCGCACGCCGACTAACCGCAAGGTCTGGCCGACTTGCGTGAGACAAGTCCCCCCCGACGCACAGCCCGGCGGAAAAGTCCCTGATCAGAGCGAGGTACTTTGGCAAGCCGGTTGAGACGGGACACGCAGTGTTTCAGGTCTAGCGCCTCACGACTTCAATGGACTGGCGCGCGATCTCGAGTTCCTCGTCGGTGGGAACGACAAGCACGGCGACCTGCGAGCCGGCCGCGGAGATCACGCGCGCCTGGCCTCCTGCCGTCTGATTGAGCCCACCGTCCATCAGGATGCCGAACTCCTCGAGGCCGACCAGCGTCGCGGCGCGGGTCGCGGCAGAGTTCTCCCCGACTCCGGCGGTGAAGACGATCGCGTCGGCGCCTCCAAGCTGGGCGAGGTAAGCCCCGAGATAGTGACGAAGACGGTGATGGTAGACGTCGAGGGCCGCAGCAGCCTTGACATCCCCGCCGATCGCCGCGGAGTGAATGTCGCGCATGTCCCCGGTGCCGACGAGCCCCCGCATTCCGCTCTCACGGGTAAGGATCATCTCCAGTTCGTTCCAATCGACCCCGGCGCGGCCGAGCTGCAAGATCACGCCCGGGTCGAGGTCGCCGGCGCGACTGCCCATCACCAGGCCCTCGAGCGGCGTCATCCCCATCGAGGTCTCCACTGAGCGACCGCCGGACATCGCGCACGCCGAGGCCCCGTTGCCCAGGTGGAAGAGGATGAGTCGTAGCTCGGAAAGCGGACGCCCGAGCAGCTCGGCTGCGCGCGCCGACACGTGCTGGTACGAAATTCCGTGAAAGCCGTAGCGACGGATGCCGTGCCGCTCGGTGAGCTGCGCGGGAAGCGCGTAGGTGGACGCCGCCGCCGGGAGGGTCTGATGAAAGGCAGTGTCGAATACTGCGACTTGGGGGAGATCGGGAAACGCGGCGCGGGTGGCGCGGATTCCTGCCAGATTGACCGGGTTGTGCAGCGGCGCAAGTGCCGAGAGCTCGTCGATTCGCGCTTCCACCTCGTCGGTGACGAGCGTGGCTGTCGTGAACCGGGTACCGCCGTGCACCACACGGTGACCGACGACCGATATGTCCTCGTCGTGTAGACCCGCGAGGATCGAGCGGAACGCCGCCTCGTGGTCCAACCCGTCATCGCCCGGCACAACGAGGCGCTCCACGATCCCGCCACGGACCTCGTAGCGGGAGCTTCGGTCGATGAGCTTCCACTTGACGGTCGATGAGCCAGCGTTGATCACGAGAACGCCGGTCATGCTCCGCACTCCGAAGCTTCCGTCAATTTCATCGTCGTCGGATTCTATGGGAAGGGCACGAGAGACCTACT
>CAZPJC010000015.1:1404-27950 GCA_964586645.1 uncultured Schumannella sp. | reverse complement strand
GCCACGGCTGGCTGCTCGTCGGCGGCGAGAAGATGTCGAAGTCGAAGCTCACCGGCATCGCGCCGAACCAGATCACGGATGTCTTCGGCTCCGACGCGTTCCGGTTCTACTTCCTCTCGGCGATCACGTTCGGGCAGGACGGCTCGTTCTCGTGGGAGGACCTGTCGGCGCGCTACGAGTCGCAGCTGGCCAACGGGTTCGGCAACCTGGGGTCGCGCGTGATCGCGATGGTGACCAAGTACCGGGATGGCGTCATCCCCGAGGCCGCGCGCGACGCCGAGATCGCCGACCTCGAGAAGAGCGTGACGGATGCCGCCGACGCGGCGATCGGCAAGCTCGCGATCCACGAGGCGCTCGCCGCGATCGCGACGCTCGTCGACGCGCTCAACGGGTACGTGACGGATCAGGCGCCGTGGGTGCTCGCGAAGGATCCTGCGCAGGCCGAGCGGCTCGACCAGGTGCTCGCGACGCTCGCGCACGGCGTCGGCACCCTCGCGGTGCTGTACTCGCCGGTCATGCCGAAGGCGACCGCGAAGCTGTGGGCCGCGCTCGGCGAGTCGGGTGCGCTCACCGAGCAGCGCGTCGACCTCGCCTGGGACCGCCCGGGCGGCGGCACCGTCTCGGCGCTCGAACCGCTGTTCCCGCGGATCGAGACGCCGACCTTCGAGGCCTCGTCGGCGTGACCGAGCCCTTCCTGCGCGCCCGGCACCGGGAACCCGACGAGAAGGTCGTCGACTACCCGCCGCTGCCGGACCCGCTGGTCGTGCCGGTCTACGACAACCACACGCACCTCGAGATCGAGGACGGCGTCTCGTCGCTCGACTTCCGCGAGCAGCTCGACCGCGCGTCGAGCGTCGGCGTGCGCGGCGTCGTGCAGGTCGGCACCGATCTCGAGACGTCGCTCTGGAGCGCCGAGATCGCCGCGCACGAGCCGCGCGTGCTCGCCGCCGTCGCCCTGCACCCGAACGAGGCGCCCGAGCTCGAGGCGCAGGGTCTGCTCGACGAGCACCTCGCCGGCATCGCCGAGCTCGCGGCCCGGCCCCGCGTTCGCGCGATCGGCGAGACCGGGCTCGACTTCTTCCGCACCGGCGAGGAGGGCCGCGCCGCGCAGATCCGCTCGTTCGAGGCGCACATCGCGATCGCGAAGGAGCACGATCTCGCCCTGCAGATCCACGACCGGGACGCGCACCGCGACGTCGTCGAGGTGCTGCGCCGGGTGGGCGCACCCGAGCGCACGGTGTTCCACTGCTTCTCGGGCGACGCGGAGTTCGCGGCGGAGGTCGCCGACGCCGGCTGGTACCTCTCCTTCGCCGGCACCGTCACGTTCAAGAACGCGGGCGGGCTGCGCGAGGCCCTCGAGGTGATCCCGCGCGCGAGCATCCTGATCGAGACGGATGCCCCCTACCTGACGCCCACCCCGTGGCGCGGGCGGCCCAACTCGTCGTACCTGATCCCGCACACGCTGCGGTTCATGGCCGAGCACCTCGGCACCGACCCATCGATGCTCGCCGCCCAGATCTCGTCGACCACCGAAGAGGTCTACGGCTCGTGGGACGTCGACCTCGACGCCCCCGCGGCGGGCGGCCGCTGATGGCCCTCCTCGGACCGGCGGAGATCCGCGACCTCGCCGCGCAGCTCGACCTGCAGCCGACGAAGAAGCTCGGGCAGAACTTCGTCGTCGACGGCAACACGGTGCGCAAGATCGTCAAGACCGCGCGGGTGGATGCCGGCGACGAGGTGCTCGAAGTCGGACCGGGGCTCGGCTCGCTCACCCTCGGCCTGCTCGAGGCCGGCGCGCGGGTGACGGCGGTCGAGATCGACCATCGCCTCGCGGAACTGCTGCCGCACACGGTCTCGGTCATGGCGCCCGACGCCGAGTTGCAGGTGGTGACGGGCGACGCGCTGCGCGTCGACATCCCCGGGTCGCCGCGTCGGCTCGTCGCCAACCTGCCCTACAACGTGTCGGTGCCGGTGCTGCTGCACCTGCTCGAGACGGTGCCGTCGCTGCAGACCGCGCTCGTCATGGTGCAGGCCGAAGTCGGGCAGCGCATCGCGGCCGGACCCGGGTCGAAGGTCTACGGGTCGCCGAGCGTGAAGGCCGCCTGGTGGGGTCGCTGGTCGACCGCGGGCACGGTGAGCCGGCAGGTGTTCTGGCCGGTGCCGAACGTCGACTCGATCCTCGTCTCGTTCGAGCGCGCCGACCCGCCCGGCACCGAGGCCGAACGCGTCCGCACCTTCGCCCTGGTCGACGCGGCGTTCGGCCAGCGCCGCAAGATGCTGCGTCAGGCGCTCGCCGAGTCGTTCGACGGCTCGGCCACGGCATCCGCTCGTCTCGAGGCGGCCGGGGTCGACCCGACGTTGCGCGGTGAGCAGCTCACCGTCGCGGATTTCCTCCGCATCGCCCGTAGCTAGGGTGGAGGGATGATCTCCGGGGGCCGGCCGCGCACGGTGCACGTGCGGGCGCCGGGCAAGATCAACGTCTTCCTGGAGGTCGGCGCACTGCAGGCCGACGGCTACCACGACGTCGCGATCGCCTACCAGGCGGTGTCGCTGTACGAAGACCTCCGGGTCACCGACTCGGAGTTCTTCACGGTCGGCCTCTCCGGCAGCGTCGAACTCGGGCGGGTGCCGCTCGACGACTCCAACATCGCGGTCAAGGCGGCGAAACTGCTCGCCGAGCGCACCGGTCATCGCGGCGGTGCGCACATCGAGATCGAGAAGCACGTCCCCGTCACCGGCGGCATGGGCGGGGGATCGGCGGATGCCGCCGCGACCCTGCTCGCCTGCGACGCGCTCTGGGGCACCGACCTCCCGCGCGACGAACTGCTCGGGCTGGCTCGCCAGCTGGGCGCCGACGTGCCGTTCGCGTTCACCGGCGGCACCGCGATCGGCACCGGCCGCGGCGACGAACTCTCGCCGGCTCTCGCCCAGGGAACCTTCCAGTGGGTGCTCGCGATCGCCGACTTCGGGCTCTCGACCCCCGCCGTCTACCGCGAGCTCGACGAGCACCGGGCGCGCCACGCGGGCGACGTCGCGCCGCCCCGGCCCGCTCCGACGGTGGGAACCGACGTGCTGCAGGCGCTGCGCGCCGGCGACGCCCGGATGCTGGCCGATGCGATGCACAACGACCTGCAGGCCCCGGCCCTGCACCTCGAGCCGTCGCTCGCGAAGGTGCTCGAGACGGGCGAGCGCAACGGCGCCCTCGCCGGGATCGTCTCCGGCTCCGGTCCGACGGTCGCCTTCCTCACCGCGGATGTCGACACCGCGCTCGAGCTGCAGATCGCCCTCTCGGCGGCGCAGCTCAACGTCGTGCGCGCCACGGGCCCCGTGCACGGCGCCCGCATCATCCCCGATTGACCACCCCCGCGGGTTGAGTGCCCGCGCCTCGCGCGGGTGTATCGAAACCCGACCGCCGAGTGACTCGGGGGCGGTTTCGATACACCGCGCTCCGCGCGGCACTCAACCCGCGGTGAACCGCAGGAGCGCGGGGCCGAGGCGCAGGGTGCCGTCGTCGAGGGGACCGGTGCGCAGGCCGCCGCGGCGACGGAAGGCGCGGTGCGCGCCCGCACCGACCGCGGTGTCCATCCACCCGCACGGGTTGCACGGGCGGGCGTCGCCGAATCGGATCGCACCCGACCCCGAGTCGAGCGAGAACCCCGTGCGGGCGAGGGCGTCGACATCCACTCCCCGCAGCAGGATGTTGCGCCGCGTCTGCCGCAGGCCCGGGACGGGCACCCCGAGCTCGGCGGCGACCGCCTCGAGCGACTCGACCGCCTGGATCGACACCGATGACGCGCGGTGCGCGCGCTGGTTGAAGTACCGGTCGCCGACGATGCCGAGTCCGGCGCGGAACGCGAGCTCGTCGCGCAACTCCTCGACACCGCCGGCCCGGGGACCGTCGGAGGGGCGGCCCTCGTAGCGGTGCACCGGCGACGCCAGCAGTTCGACGATCTCGACCTCGATCCCGTCGACCAGCATCCTGCGACGCTACGCGATGGCGGGCTCGTCCTCGGCCAGGACGACCGCGCGCGCGCCGATCCGCCGGGCCTGGCGGCCGGCTCGCAGCGCCGCGAACGTCGTCACCGCAAGCGCTCCGAGCAGCCAGGCGGCCAGCACCGGCACCGCGGTCGCGAGCCCGAGCTCCCCGCCGCTGACGAGCGCGCGGAACCCCTGCATCGCGTGGCTCAGGGGCAGCACGCCGTGCAGCGCCTGGAAGAACCCGGGCGCGGTCTGCACCGGGTAGGTGCCGCCCGCCGAGCTGACCTGCAACACCGTGAGCACGAGTGCGAGGAACCGGCCGGTCGGGCCGAGCACGGCGATCAGGGCCTGCACGATCGCCATGAAGGTCAACGAGGCGAGCACCGCCAGGCCCGTCAGCGCGGGCAGGTCGGCCGCCTCGATCGGCAGCACCGCGTCGACGATGAGCGTCGCGAGCAGCGCCTGCACGACGGCGATGATCGCGTTCGGCAGGTACGAGCCGAGGGCGACGAGCACCGCCGGGCGACGCCGTTCGAGCAGCCGTGCCGAGAGGGCGGGCCGCATCAGGAAGGTGCCGACCGCGCCGATCCACAGTCCCAGCGCGAGGAAGTAGGGGGTGAGGCCCGCGCCGTAGCCGGCGACCGCGTGGTCGCGCACGGCGACGAGTTCGATCGGGGTGCCGGTGATCGTGCTGAGCTGCTCGGCCTGGGCCTCATCGAACGCGGGCACCTCGGCCGCCCCGTTCCCCAGTTCGTCGGTGAGGGTGCCCGCGCCGTCGCGGGCCGCGGTGAGGCCGTCGACGAGCGCCGGCGCCGACGTGGCGGCGTCGGCGAGACCGGAGGAGAGCGACGACAGGCCCGCCTCGAGGGTCGCCGAGCCGGCGACCGCGCTCGACGTGCCGTCGGCGACGGAGTGCGCGGCGGCGTCGAGCCGGGTGAGGAGGGCCAGACGCTGGGTGTCGTCGAGGGTGGGGTACGCGGCGAGCAGCTGGTCGAGCCCGCCGGAGAGGCCCGATGCGCCCGATGCGAGCGTGGTGAGACCGGAGTTGAGCGCGGCGGCGCCGTCGGTGGCCGTGGACGATCCGGCCGAGAGCTGCGCCAGCCCGGAGGGCAGGGCCGCGGCACCGTCGGCGAGTTCGGTCAGCCCGGCCGCGAGCTCCCCGGCGCCGGCGGCGGCGTCGTCGAGGGAGTCGTGGATCGCCGTGAACCCGAGGTAGACCTCGGCGAGATACTCCTGGCGCACGCTCGATCCGACGGTGTCGACGAGCGCGGTGCCGAGGGTCTTCGCGATGTTGCCGGTGATGTAGTTCGCGGCGTCGTCGGTGCGGATGGTCAGCGTCGCCCGTTGCGCGTCGGCGGCGGCGTCCGCGTCGACGATGAGTGCGGACGCGACGCGTGCCGAGAAGTCGTCGGGCACGTCGAGCACCGCGTAGTAGGTGCCGTCGGCGAGACCTGCCGCGGCCTCGGCAGCCGACGCCGCCGTCCAGGAGAAGTTGTTCGTCTCGGCGGAGCCGACGAGGTCGGCGCTGATCTCCTCGCCGAGTGCGAGTCGCTGGGTCGAGCCGTCGGGGGCGGTGATCGTCACGGGTGTGTCGGCGTCGACGATCGCGGCCGGTACGGCGTCGAGGTGGCCCGTCGGGTCCTCGTTCGCGCCGATGAGCGAGCTGGAGTAGATGAGCGGGATGAGCGCGAGCGCCGCGAGCACGACGTAGCCGAACGGGGTGGGCAGGCGATCACGGAGGGCGGCGAGACGGGACATGGGGCTTTCCGGGTGGTGGTCAGGCGAGGGAGGCGGCGGGCGTCAGCGCGACGATGACGTCGAGCAGACGTGCGGCCATGCGGGCGGGAGGTTCGCCCCGCTCGTCGTCGAGCCAGCGGATGATGAGCGCGGTCGCTCCGGCGGCGACCACCGTGATCCGGTCGGCCATCCGGGGATCGGCGGGGTCGCCGTCGAGCCGCGCGTGCAGCCGCGTCTCGACGAATTCGGTGACTCGCGCCGAGACGTCGTGGCTGCCGCGCAGGACGCGCCGGTAGAACTCACGGCTGCGGGCGAGCTCGTCGATGAGGTTCTCGATCGTGTCGCGTGCGCGGTCGTCGGCGTCGAGCCCGGCGGTGCGGGTGTCGCTGCGGGCGAAGACGGTGCTCAGCCGGTCGAGTCCGGCGGCGGCGACGAGCGCCGGGATGTCGCCGGCCTGCTGGTAGAAGGTGGGGCGGCTGACCCCGGCCCGGGCGACGATCTCGGTGACGGTGAGGTCGAGCGGGTCGCGGGTCTCGAGCAGTTCCGCCATCGCCTCGATGAGCGCGAACCGGGTGCGCTGGGCCCGGGGGTCGAGGTCGGAGTCGCTCACGGCATCCGAATCTATCTTACAAATGTAAGTTAGGCAAGAACGCGGGTACGCTCGGGGAATGGTCCACTTGCTCGGCGCAGAGGGCGTCGGGCACGAGTTCCCCACGCGTGTCGTCTTCGACTCGGTCACCGTCGGCATCGACGAGGGCGATCGCATCGGCATCGTCGGCCGCAACGGCGACGGCAAGTCTACGCTCATGAAGATCCTGTCGGGGCGGCTCGAGCCCGATCGCGGCAAGGTCACCCGGCGCGGCGGCGTCACCCTCGGGATGCTCGACCAGGGCGATTCGCTCCCGCCCGGCCAGCTCGTGCGTGAGGCGGTCGTCGGCGATCGGGCAGAGCACGAGTGGGCGGGCGACCCCCAGGCCCGGGATGTCATCGCCGGGCTCCTCTCCGACGTGCCGTGGGAGTCGGCGATCGGCGACCTCTCCGGCGGTCAGCAGCGCCGGGTCGCGCTCGCCGCCCTGCTGACCCGGGACTGGGACATCGTCTTCCTCGACGAGCCGACCAACCACCTGGACGTCGAGGGCGTCGCCTGGCTCGCCCAGCACCTCAAGACCCGGTGGTCGGCGAACAAGGGCGGGCTCGTGGTCGTCACCCACGATCGCTGGTTCCTCGACGAGGTCTGCACCGACACCTGGGAGGTGCACGACCGCATCCTCGAGCCCTTCGAGGGCGGGTACGCCGCCTACGTGCTGCAGCGCGTCGAACGCGATCGGATGTCGGCGGCGAGCGAGTCGAAGCGGCAGAACCTGATGCGCAAGGAGCTCGCCTGGCTGCGCCGCGGCGCCCCCGCTCGCACGGCGAAACCGAAGTTCCGCATCGACGCCGCCAACGAGCTGATCGCGAACGAGCCGCCGGTGCGCGACACCGTCTCGCTCAAGCAGCTCGCGACCACGCGGCTCGGCAAGGACGTCGTCGACCTCGTCGATGTCTCGGTCAGCTTCGGCGAGAAGACGATCTTCCACGACGTGACCTGGCTCATCGCGCCGGGCGAGCGCACGGGCATCATCGGCGTCAACGGCGCGGGCAAGTCGACGCTGCTCGGACTCGTCGCCGGCACGGTGCAGCCGACGTCCGGCCGGGTCAAGCGGGGCAAGACCGTCAAGATCGCCGTGCTCGACCAGCGGCTCGTCGGGCTCGAGGACAAGATGAACGACCGCGTCAGCGACGTCGTCGCGCGCCAGAAGGCCTCGTACGTCTCGGGCGGCGTCGAGATGACGCCCGGCCAGCTGCTCGAGAAGCTCGGCTTCACGACCGCCCAGCTGTCGACGCCCGTCAAAGACCTGAGCGGCGGCCAGAAGCGGCGGCTGCAGCTGCTGCTCATCCTGCTCGACGAGCCGAACGTGCTCATCCTCGACGAGCCCACCAACGACCTCGACACCGACATGCTCGCCGCGATGGAGGACCTGCTCGACACCTGGCCGGGCACGCTCCTCGTCGTCTCGCACGACCGGTACCTGCTGGAGCGCGTCACCGACCAGCAGTACGCCGTGATCGACGGCGGCTTCCTCAACCTCCCGCGCGGCGTCGACCAGTACCTCGAGCTGCGTCGGCAGAGCGGGCTGAGTAGCGCCGCGCGCAGCGCGACGCGTCTCGAAACCCCGGCATCCGGACTCTCCGGCGGGGAGCGCCGCACCCTCGAGAAGGAGCTCGGCTCGCTCGACCGCCGGATGCAGAAGGCGCACGAGTCCCTCAGCACGATGCGGCTCGAGCTCGGCACTCTCGACCCGAGCGACTACACGGCGCTGGGGGAGCGGCAGGCCGCGATCTCGAAACTCGAGGCCGACGCGCATGCCCTCGAGGAGCGCTGGCTCGAGGTCAGCACGCTGCTCGAAGGCTGAGCCCGCTCCACGTGAACGCGCCCTGACCTCGTCGCGAACACTGGCTGAAACCGCCCGGGGGAGCCCGTTCCCGCGGGCGCGACCGCCGGCCCGGGGTGCCACGATGTGGCGGTGACATCCGTCCCTCCCCGCCCCTCCGTGCCCCGCCGCGTGATCGGCGCGGTCGCTTCTCTGGGACTCATCGTGGGACTCGGGCTCGTCAGCATCCCGGCCGCGACCGCCGCGGACTCCCCCTGCGTCGGCGACTCCTGCGACGGCGGTGCCTGGGCGGAAGGCCGCGGAGCCGCCAACGAGCGCTCGTACTGGGGGATGTACGCAGGACACAACTGCACGAACTACGTCGCCTGGCGGCTGATCCAGGACGGAATCGCCGAGCCCCCGACTTCGCCCGGAAGCGCCGACAGCTGGGCCGCCAACGCCCTCCTCGACGGGTACCGGGTGGATGCGATCCCCACGGCGGGGTCGGTCGCGCACTGGGGCTCGTTCGAGGGCGGCTACGGCGTCGACGGGCACGTCGCCTACGTCGAGAAGGTGAACGACGACGGGTCGATCCTCGTGTCCGAGGATTTCTGGCGCGGCGGCACGCAGACCGGATCCCTGACCTTCCGGAAGGTCGACCCCGCGAAGGTGTCGGACTTCATCCACTACGCCGACGAATCCGACTGGCTGCGCACCGCCGCGTCGGGAGCCGAGGGCTGGACGGTCTCCGGAACCCATCTCGACCTCGCCCCGACGGCGCTGACCGCGCACCGGGCTGCGGACGGGACTGTCGAGTTCTTCTTCGCCGAAGACGGGCGCCTCTGGCAGGCGTCCTCCGGCGACGGCGGTTGGACGGCCGTCGCCACCGGCATCTCGTCGGCGGCCGAGTCGATGTCGGCCGTCGACCTCCGCGACGGGCAGACGGCCGTGATGTCCATCGACGCCGGCGAAGTCGTCATGTCGCTGCGCACGGCGACCGGATGGCAGCGGATGCCGACCGGCATCACGGCGACGACCGGCGGCGAGGTCGCGGTGGTCGATCTTCAGGGACTGCTGCCCACCGTGTACGCCTCGGTGAACGGCCGCCTCTGGCGGGTCTGGGGCGACACCGAGGGCTGGCACGCCGAATTCACCGGGGTCGTCCTCGAGGGTCCGATCGCCGCCGTCCTCGACTCCGCCGGGCGCCCGGTCGTCTTCAGCGTCGGTGCCGGGGTGCTCGTGCACTCGTGGGCCGACGACTCGGGCTGGCACTCCGAATCCACCGGAGTCGCGGCCACGGGCCGGGTGCAGGCCGTCTGGACCGAGACCGGGCCCGAGGTGTACCTCACCCAGGACGGCGTCGTGTGGCGCGCGCGCACCGACGGCGTGAGCTGGACGGCGGCTCCGATCGTCAGCGATGCGGGCGCCTGGCTCGAGGTCGTCGACCTCGGCGCTGACGAGCCCTTCCTCGCCCTCCTCGGCTGAACGCAGCATCGGGGTGCGGCTCTCGCCGCGCACGTCGGCGACCCGTGCGGGCGCGCGCGGCGCCGCGCCCTCCCGGCTCCGGATGTTCACCGTCGATCTCGGGCTAGTACACATTCGCGAGCGGGCGCGTTCAGTGCTGACTCATTGACTCCTCAGCGTTCCAGGCCCCCCCACTGGACGGCCACGCCCCCCCCGTGGCTCACCCGCTTCCCGAACCCCCGAAAGAACCGTGCGATGTCGGTCGGTCATCCTCTTGTCGCCACGCGCCTCACCAGCTCCCGGATCCAGTTCACCCGACTGCGCGCCGCCGAGCCCGCGAAGATGCGCGCCTGGCTCGATCACGCCTCCCGATTCTCCGGGGCCGTCACCGACACGGTCCCGGACGGTCGCGACGGCTTCGTCTGGCACCTGAGCTCGGCCAACAACCGCGCGATCGCGCGGAGCGCGGGCGTCCACGACACCTTCGAGGGTGCGGCCGGAGCTGTGCACCGGGTGCGTGACGGGCTCACGCGCATCGTCGTCAGGATCGTCAAGCAGTCCGCACAGCCGCTCTACGGCTGGTCGGGGACGATCGACAATTCGCTCGTCGTCACCTGCGCGCGCTGGTACTCCACGGTGCGGGATGCCCGGGACTCGCTCGCCGACGCGGTCGCCACTCTCGGCACGGCATCGGTCGACGACGCGCCGCGTCACCTCTCGACGGTCAGGGACGCCCGGTGACGACGTTCCTCCGGCCCGACCTGACCGAGCAGCCCGCCGCCGTGAGGCGGTCGATCGCGCCGCGTCCGTCCGGGCCCGACCAGTGGTTCCACCGGCTCGCCCGGGCGGCCGGCACCGCCACCGTCGGGATCATGCTGGCCGTCGGCATCTTCCTCGCGCTCCGGGCGAGCGACGCGCTCGGCGTGGCGGGCTTCTCGTTCCTCACCGAGCAGAGCTGGTCGCCGGAGACCCAGAAGTTCGGCGTGGCGGCGGTCGTCAGCGGCACCGTCACGATCGCGCTGGTCGCGATGGCGGTGTCCATCCCGCTCGCGCTGGGCACCGCGCTCCTCCTGTCCGAGGTCGTGCGGGGGCGGGTGCGCGACCTGCTCGTGACCCTCGTCGACCTGATGGCGGCCGTGCCGAGCATCGTCTTCGGGCTGTGGGGCCTGTTCTTCCTGCAGGAGAACATCATCCCGGTCGCCCGCTGGATCTCGACCTACTTCGCCTGGATCCCGATCTTCCGCGTGACCGACGAGTCGGGCGCGATGCTCACCGACGACAGCGCCTTCACCTCGTCGGCGTTCATCGCGGGGATCGTCGTCGGGCTCATGGTCGTGCCGATCCAGACCTCGATCATGCGCGAGGCCTTCACCCAGGCGCCCCCCGGCGAACGGGAGGGCGCTCTGGCGCTGGGCGCGACCCGGTGGGGGATGATCCGCACCGTCGTGCTGCCGTTCGGGCGCGGCGGCATCATCGGCGGCACGATGCTCGGACTCGGCAGGGCGCTCGGCGAGACGATCGCGGTCTACATGATCATCTCGCCGATCTTCACCTTCAACTTCGAGGTGCTGAAGACCGGCAGCAACTCGGTGTCGGCCCTCATCGCACTCCGTTACGGCGAGGCGAGCCAGTTCGGGCTCTCCGCGCTGATGGCCGCCGGCCTGGTGCTGTTCCTCATCACACTCGTCGTCAACTTCTCGGCGTCGCTCGTCGTCGCGCGGTCGCGCTCGGGAAGCGGGACGGAGGCCTGATGAGCACGGTTCTCGAGCGGCCGACAGCCTCGCCTCCGGACACGAGCGCGCGTCCCGACACGACCGCGCTGCCCGACAAGACGGGGATCGAGGTCGGACCTCGGCGCGAACTGCGTCGGGCCACCTTCGACGAGAAGTTCAACCTGATCGGGGCCGCTGCCGCGGCCCTGAGCACCGCCACGCTGCTCTTCGGCTGGCTCACTCCGCTGACCGGTCTCATCGGCTGGCTCGTCGTCGCCTACCTCCTCTTCCTCGGCTTCTACTCATTGCTGACCGCGCTGCGTTCGGACCGTCAGGACGTGATCGACCGCATCGTGACGGTGCTGCTGATCAGCGCGGGCGTCGTGCTGTTCTCCGCGCTGGTCTTCGTGATGGCATTCGCCGTCATTCGCGGGCTCGAGGCCCTCCCGCACCTGAACTTCTTCACGCAGACGATGGAGTTCGCCGGCCCGCTCGACCCGCTCACGGTCGGCGGCATCCTGCATGCGATCGTCGGGTCGCTGATCCAGATCGGGATCGCGCTCGCCATCACGATCCCGCTCGGCCTGACGACGGCGGTGTTCCTCAACGAGGTCGGTGGCAGGTTCGCACGCATCGTCCGCACGATCGTGGATGCGATGACCGCTCTGCCGTCGATCGTCGCCGGACTGTTCGTCTACGCGGCGATCATCCAGTTCATCACCCACCAGCGGAACGGATTCGCGGCCGCGATGGCGATCACGGTGATGATGCTGCCGATCGTGATCCGCGCCGCCGACGTCGTGCTGCGGCTCGTGGCGGCGAACCTCCGCGAAGCGGCCTACGCCCTCGGCGCGACCCACCTGCGGACGGTGTGGCGCGTCGTGCTGCCCACGGCTCGGAGCGGACTCGCGACCGCCATCATCCTGGGCACCGCGCGCGGGATCGGCGAGACCTCACCCGTGCTGCTCACGTCGGGGGTGACCGCCGTGCTCAACCTGAACCCGTTCTCCGGCCCGATGATCTCGTTGCCGTTGCAGATCTTCGATTTCGTGCGGTCGCCCGAGCCGACGATGATCGCCCGCGGCTTCGGCACCGCGAGCGTGCTCCTCATCGTCGTGCTCGTCCTGTTCTTCATCGCGCGACTGATCGGCGGTCGGGGGCCGGGGCAGCTCAGTGACCGGCAGCGCGAACGTGTCCGCGCCGCGTCCCGGCGCGATGCCGTGCGCATGGCAGCTCGTGCCGCGCAGCCCTCGTCGGTGCCCGCCGTCGCGGCTCTCCCCGCCCCGCCCCCTCCTCCGAAGGATCCGTCATGAACCTCCGCCGCCTCCGCCTCCTCCTGGCTGCCGGCCTCGTCGCCCTCGTCGCGACGTTCGTCTCCGCGACAGGGTCGAGCGCCGCGACGACCTATCTCGCGATCAGCGGAAGCGGGTCGACCTGGTCGCAGAACGCGCTCGACCAGTGGCGTCGCAACGTCGCCTCCAATTACGGCATGACGGTCAACTACTCGGGCACCGGTTCATCCGCGGGCCGGACCGACTTCATCAATGGAACCGTGGACTTCGCGGTGAGCGAGATCCCGTTCCAGGCCCGCCCCGAAGACGGGTCGGCGCCGGAGCGCCCGGCCCGCGGCTACGCCTACATGCCGATCGTCGCGGGCGGCACGGCGTTCATGTACAACCTCAAGATCAGCGGACGTCAGGTGACCAACCTCCGGCTCAGCGGCGAGGTCATCACGAAGATCTTCACCAACGTCATCACCCGGTGGAACGACCCCGCGATCCAGGCCGACAACCCCGGGCTCGCGATGCCCGACAAGGCGATCACCCCCGTCGTCCGCTCGGACGGCTCGGGCACGACCGCCCAGTTCACGCTCTGGATGTCGAAGCAGTACTCGTCGCTCTGGAACTCCTTCTGCGCCAAGGTCGGCCGCGCGAACCCCTGCGGACTCACCTCGCAGTACCCGGTCGCGGGCAGCGCGAAGGCACAGAACGGTTCCCTCGGTGTCGCCGGCTACGTCAGCCAGAGTTACGGCGAAGGCGCCATCACCTACGTGGAGTACTCCTACGCGCTCAAGTCGGGATTCCCGGTCGCGAAGGTGCTCAACGCCGGCGGGTACTACGTCGAGCCCACCTCCTCGGCGGTCGCGGTCGCGCTGCTCCAGGCGCGGATCAACACCGACGCGAACTCCACCGACTACCTGACGCAGATCCTCGACGGGGTCTACGGCGCGAGCGACAAGCGCGCGTACCCGCTGTCGAGCTATTCGTACATGATCATCCCGACCGAGGCGGGGGGCGTCTTCACGACGGCGAAGGGCGCGACGCTCGGCGACTTCACCCGCTACCTGTTGTGCGAAGGACAGCAGCAGGCGGCGGCCCTCGGCTATTCGCCGCTGCCGATGAACCTCGTGATGGCCGGGTCCGAGCAGATCGCGCGGATCCCGGGCGCGGGCAATGCGGGGGTCGACTTCAATTCGTGCAACAACCCCACCTTCAAAGCCGGGGACTCGCCGTCGAACAATCGCCTCGCGGCGACGGCGCCCCAGCCGCCGGAGTGCGACAAGAAGGGCACCACGCAGTGCGCCACCGGAACCGGTGGCGCCGCGGCGACGTCCACGAGCACGTCCGGCGGCACCGGGGCGGGGAACCCCACGCCGGGGGGACCCGGAGCACCGACCGACGACTCGGCCGACGGGGAGCTCGACACGCTCGGGCTGGGTTCCGACGACGGCACGACTGGCGGCACCGGGACTGCGGCGCAATCGCATCCGTTCACCGTCCGGGACGAGGGCATGGGCCCGAGCCAGTGGCTGATGGTCGGCGCCGGGGCGCTGTTCCTCGGGGTGATCGTCGTCCCGCCGCTGCTCTCCCGGCGGCTCCGCAACTCGCGACCCGGCAGCTGAGTCGCCCCCCGTTCGCGCGCCCCCGATTCGGGGGTGCCTGACAACCTCCCGGGGCGTCCTCGTTGCCGCCCTGTTCACCCCCTATCCACCAGCCGCGAATTGGCTGTAAATCTGCTGCCCCGGAGGCCCACGTGCTCGAAGAACTCCCCCCGCGTCGTCCCGCGACCCTGGTGCGGTCGGGCGTCGTGGGCGTGCTCGTGGGTGTGCTCACGTGGGCACTCCTCACGGCCGCTGGAGTCGCCGTCCCCGCGGCACCCGCCCAGGCCGCGGCGTTGTCGTCGGCGCAGACCGTGCGGGCCGCCGACTACGACGATCAGGTCGCGGACGCGCCGTTCCCTGATCTCGCGGTGACGGTGTCGCAGACCGAGGACCTGATCGCCCAGGGAATCACCGTCAGCTGGACCGGCGGCGAGCAATCGACGCGGCCCGACAACGGGATCGGCGGCGCGAACTTCCTCCAGATCGCGCAGTGCTGGGGCGAGGATCCCGAGTGGCCGGGACACCCGGACCGCACCACCTGTCAGTACGGCGCCTTCCTCGCGAAGGGGGGCACGCGGGACTCGTCGCGCAGCTCGACCTCCGATGTGGCGGACGAGGATCAAGAGTTCACCTCGCCGGCCTCCGGACCGTTCAACCCGCCCTACACCTCGATCCCGTTCCGTTCCGTCACCGGCGAGGTGATCGCATCCGTCGTCAACGGCGTGAAGAAGCCGGTCGACGTCAACACCAACCCCTACTTCACGAAGTTCACGACCAACGAGATCCCGTGGGCCGGCTCCGGCTCCGACGGCACGGGCACCGTCAAGTTCGAGGTGCAGACGTCCGCCCAGGCGGCCGGCCTCGGCTGTGGCGACCCGCTCACGGCGGCTGACGGCACCGTCACAGGACGACCGTGCTGGCTCGTGATCATTCCCCGTGGTGAGGCCGACGAGGGCGAGCAGGCGATCACGAATCCCGGCCTGTTCTGGGATGCCTGGGAGCATCACCTGGCGGTCAAACTCGACTTCCGGCCGCTCGGGACGCGCTGCGCCATCGGAGCCGCCGAGCGCCAGATCGCGGGCAGTGAACTCGCGAACTACGCGGTCTCGTCCTGGCAGCCGGTTCTCTGCAACCAGGCAGGTGGCTCGATCTACACCCAGCTCGCGATCGCCGAGTCCGATGCTCTCCTCGCCGCCAACGGCGCGTCGGGCACCGCGCCGCTCGCGCTGTCGTCGCGTCCGCTGGCCGCGGGGAACACCGACTCCCTCACGTATGCGCCGGTCGCGGTGGCCGGGGTGACGATCGCCTTCGCCATCGACAGGTTGCCGTCGCCTCTGGGGGGCGTTCCCGCGGAGGAGCTCGCCAAGGCGCACGTGCCGTTCACCGACCTCCGTCTCACCCCCCGGCTTCTCGCGAAGCTCCTCACCGGGTCCTACCGGGACGCCCTGCCGAGCGGGGCCGATCGCTCGCACATCGGGTACGACGGGGCAGCCGATCCGGGACACAACGCGATCAACCTGACCCGCGATCCCGACTTCCTCGCGATCAACGATCCGGAATGGCAGTACCAGTCGCTGCTCGGTGCGGGCATCGCCGACGCCCTCATCCCGCAGGGACGGTCCGACGCAGCCTGGGCGGTCTGGAGCTACATCCTGGCCGACGCCGAAGCTCGCGCCTTCCTTGAGGGCGATCCCGATCCCTGGGGCATGATCGTCAATCCGTGGTGGTCGATCGATGCGACGATCAACCCGAGCGGTGAGGCACTGACCCTGCCCCGGGAGGACTTCCCGAAGGCCGATCCGATCGAGGCGCCTCTGTCCGGCGGCAACCCCGCGGTGAACCTCGTCACGTTGCGGCCGTTCACCAACGACCTGGCGCAGGGCGCGTTCCTCACCCTCCGCGGCGACAGCCTGAGCCTCGGCGACATCAACCTCTCGACGACGCCCGCGACCTACCGGCGTGCCGAGCGCGCTCTCGTCGGCGATCAGGCAGTTCTCGGCGTGACCGACACCCCGGCGGCCGCGCGCTACCTCGTCATCGGAGCGGCACTGCGCAATCCTGCGGGGCAATTCGTGACGCCGACCACCTCCTCCCTCACCGCCGCCGCGCAGGCGATGACCGCCGACGCGCGGCAACCGCAGGTGCTCCGGTTCGACGCCGGTTCGACCCAGGCCAAGGCGGCGCCCGACGCCTACCCGCTCGCGATGCCGATCTACGCGGCGGCGCGCGCGGACATCGCCGACAAGGAACTCCGCGGCGACTACGCGGACTTCATCCGCTACGCGGTGGGTGCCGGCCAGGTGCCGGGGCTCGGCAACGGCGAGCTCCCTCCCGGCTACGCCCCGATCCCAGCGGACTGGACGGCCCAGGCGCTCGCCGCAGCCACCAAGATCGCCGCAGGGCCGCAACCCGCCGCGACGACGACCGGCTCGACGACGTCGACCTCCGGCTCGAGCGGGTTCACGGGCGACCTCAGCACGCTCGACGTGCCGGCCGCGGACGAGCAGCCGGCGGCGACCGGGGACGCCGCCGGTGACCTCTCCGGTCCGAGGACTCCCGCCGACCCTGTCGAGGTCGCCGCCACCTCCGCCGTCCCGCTCAGCCTCGTCGTCACTCTTGCCGCCGCCGCCGCCACCTGGCTCTTCGGACGACGACGGCGCCTCAGAACTTGAGAGTTCGGCGAGCACCCCGCTCGCCCGACGCTCAAGCCGGGCCCCCACCCGGTTCCACCCCCTCGAAAGGAATGTCAGTGAAGATCAAGAAGGGTGCCGCGCTCGCCGCGGCCCTCGGGATCGCGTTCGCCGGACTCTCGGCGTCGATTCCCGCCTCCGCGGAGCCCGTGGTTCCGAACTCCGACAGCGCGGGCGTCTTTGGCCCGTTCGCCGTCGTCGGCTCCGACACGCTCGAGTCGGTGCTGAACTCGCTCACCAACGGCACGCACGGCGTGACCGTCGCCGTCGCCGGTGGGCAGGTCGCCAACTACAACGCGTTCGGCTCGACGCTGATCCAGACCAAGGCCGGGCAGCCGCTGTTCCCGCGTCCGAGCGGTTCGGGTGCCGGCGTCGCCGCGCTCCGCGCGTCCGTCCTCAACACCGCCGTCACCAAGGACGGCATCACCTATCCGGCCGGGCTCACGGGTGACATCGACATCGCCCGGTCGTCCTCCGGTGCGGGATCCGACGCCAACGCCCTCGGCGACCTGGTCTACATCCCCTTCGCTCAGGACGCGCTCGGGTACATCTACAACACGAGCGGCCTGTCGGCGGGTCAGATCGACCTGATCGACTCGCTCACCAAGACCCAGCTGAAGGCGATCTACGAGGCCGGCATCGCCGGTGCCAACACCACGGTGGCCATCACCGACGGCACCTTCACGGTCAACGTGGAGCCGCGGCTCCCGCAGGCCGCGTCGGGCACGCGCAAGGACTTCATCAGCAAGATCGGTGCGTCCACGCTCGTCACGACGTCGACCTACGCGTGGGAGGGCTCGGGCGCCACCGGCACCCCCGAGAACAGCGCGGATGTCGTCACCGGCAGCGCCGAGATCATGCCGTTCTCGATCTCGAACTACATCGCTCAGGCCAACGGCATGACGGCGGACAACACCACCGACGCCGCCAACGTGGCCCTCGGCGCCGTCGGCGGTCTCGTTCCGCTGACCGGCACGGCCCCCAACCTCGTCGCGGACAGCACCTACTACGCGACGGCGAACATGGGCCGCACGACCTACGTCGTGGTCGAGTACGCGCGCGTCCAGCAGTTCCTGCCGGACGGCACGACGCCGAACCCGAAGTACAGCGCGCGTCTCGCGACGCTCGTGAGCCCGTCCGGCGGCAACAGCAGCCTGACGAGCTTCGTCACGACGGGTGTCGTCAACACGGCCGGCAAGGTCAAGGCGCGCTTCGGCTTCCTGGCCCCCGCCACGCTGACCCAGGACCGCGCGTTCGACCTCGGCGCCGGCTACGCCAGCGACTTCGACTGATCCCCCGAATCACGAACCCCAACTAGACAAGGACTGACTTCTGATGAAGATCACCAAGACGCGCGGCGCCATCGCCGCGTTCGCGGTCGCCGCGATGGGTGCCGCCCTGGCGCTGCCCAGTGCGGCCTACGCTGTCGAGCCGAACGGCTCCTACGGGCCGGTCTCCGTGCTCGGTCTCACCCCGGAGTTCGACTTCGAAGACGTCGTGGGCGACACCCTCGCCTTCGACGACGACGCGATGCTGAGCTCGCTGCCGTATTCCACCACCTACGACCTGGTCAACGGCCCGGTCTTCCCGGGTGGTGCGGACGCGGCCTCGGCGACCCTCTTCCTCGCCGCGGACGGCCAGGAGCTGACTCCGAACAACTACCTCGGAGCGACGACCCTCACCTGGGACCTCGCGACCCGGAAGGCGTCGTTCGCGGTCTTCAGCCTCTCGAACCTGACCGCGGTCGAGTCGCAGGCCGAGCTCGACGCGGTCAAGACGAACGGCGGCAACTACAGCATCGGCGTCAGCTTCGCGACGGCCGGCGGTGCGCTCTCGACCACGATTCCTGCGTACTGGGTCGACATCCACGTGACGGCGGGAACCGGTGCCTGGACGTGGACCGCCCCGGTCGCGGCCGACCCGTGCATCGCGGACCCGAACGGGGTGGGCTGCCCGCCGATCCGTCCGCAGACCGCGGGAGGCGCTGACGTCGAGTCCGCCGCCGACCTCTCGGCCGGCCAGGAGATCTCCGGTCTCGTGGGCACGATCAACGGCAACGTGGCGGACATCCACGCCGGTGCGCTGACCGGGTTCGTGCAGGTCTGGGCCTACTCGACGCCGACCTACCTCGGCTCGACGACGCTCGACGGCAGCGGTGACACGATCAGCATCGCCGGCCTGCCGGCGGGTGCGCACACGCTCATCCTGACGGAGACCGACGGCACCGTGCTCGGCTGGGGCTCGTTCACCATCACGACCGCCACGACCGACACGGCGGAGACCGACCTGACGGTCGACGTCATCACGAGCAACAAGTTCGAGCTCAACGGCGTCAACACGGTCGTCGACCTCGGCGACGTGAAGCGCGGGCAGACGAGCACGCCGGTCAACCTCGGCGCCTTCACGGTGATCGACGACCGCAACACGCTCCTCGGCTGGGACCTCACGGCGAACGTCGACACGTTCGTCAACGGCTCCGCCACGGTTCCGAGCTCCGCGCTCGGGATCGCGCCCTCGGTGACGGCCGCTCCGGCGGGCATCGCCGTCACGGCGGGCACCACGGCCGGCGCGGGAACCAACGGCGCCGTGCTGGCCACGGGTGCCGCGGGATCGTCCACCGGTGAGATCGGTACCCTCTTCAACGCTGCTCTGAGCTTCAAGGCTCCGATCAACGCGGTCGCGGGCACCTACACCTCGACGCTGACGCTCACCCTCGCCTCCAAGTAGTCCTGAGGCGGGCGGCAACGCTCGGCAGCACGGCGTGGAGGTCCTTCGGGGCCTCCCCGCCTCGCCGTATCCAGGGCGGCATCTCCTCGGAGACACCCCGGGGTCGACTGCCATTCACCTGCGATCCCTAGGTTCTGGCCATGAAACGGCTCGCTCTCGTGACTCCTCTTCTCGTGCTGCTCGCGCTCAGCGGGTGTGCGCCGTCGCAGGCGGATCGCGAGGCGACGTTCCTCGGGCACGCCGAACAGGCGGCCGAGGATGCGGGGCTCGACTGGTCGGATGCCGAGCGGGAGGCCGCCCTCGAGTTCGGTCGTGCGCTCTGCACCGACTGGGCCGAACGTTCGACCGGCGACCGCGCGGTCGACGTCTCGGGTTCGCAGGCGAGCGTGGGGTTCTCGGGAGAGTCCGACGAGATCATCGCGGCGCGCACCCGGTACGTGACGCTCGCCTCCGAGGATCTCTGCCCCGTCTGATCCCTCGGATCACCACCGCCTTCCCTCGCACTCCCGCATCCTGAGCTTCTGCATGTCCTCCGTTAAGGGCGCGTTCATGGATGCGCCGCAGTTCGGTCGCCCGGAGCTGGGGAGATGTAGCGTGCTCAACCCGACCCCCCGTCGGCGTGCCCGGAAACCCCTGCTCCCGCTCCTGGCCGTCGTGATCGCCGCCTCCTCTATCTTCGTCATGGCCGCGCCCGCCCAGGCCGCCGACGACCCCGCGGTGGGCATCTCGGCGCGGCCGGGCGGCCCGGATGGGGCACCCGATGGTCGCACCCGCTTCAGCTATCAGGTCGACCCGGGTCAGCGGGTCGACGACAATGTCGTCGTCGTCAACACCGGCACCGCGGCACAGCACTTCACCCTGCTCGGCACCGATGCCTTCAGCGGCGACGACGGCACCTTCGGACTGCTCGACACGCAGGCGCAGCCGGAGGTCGTCGGCAGCTGGGTCCGCTTCGCGAACGACGAGAACCGGATCGAGATCGACCTGGCCCCGGGCGAGGGAGTCGTCGTGCCGTTCCGGGTCGAGGTCCCGCCGCAGGCACCGCCGGGCGACCACGCCGGCGGAATCGTCGCGTCCGTGCTCACCACGGGTGGACAGGTGAACGTCGACCGCCGGGTCGCCGTTCGCCTCTACACCCGCGTCTCGGGCGACCTGCAGCCGATCCTCACGCTCAGCGGCATCGAGGCGGAACACCACGGCGAGTGGTGGGATCTCCTGGGCGGCACCGTGACGCTGCGCTACAGCGTGCAGAACACCGGCAACGTCGCGCTCGCCGCGAACGCGACGACGGGAGTCGGGACGTGGTTCGGCATCCAGGCGGCACCGAGCGTCCGGACGACGGTCGAAGAGATCCTGCCGGGCTACTCCCGCGAGATCGTGCAGGAGATCCCGGAGATCGCCCGATGGGGTCTGCTCACCCCGACCGTGCGCCTCAACCCCTACGTGGACGACACCGTGAACACCGAGCTCCAGCTCGCGGTCGCGGCGACGTCGCGAGATGCCACGATCTTCGTCGTGCCGTGGCTCGTGGTGATCGCGCTCGGCGTGATCCTGCTCATCCTCGTGATCGTCCGGCTCCGGCGGCGCCGGGACGAGCGGCGCGCCGCCGAGTGGGCCGCCTACACCGAGTCCGAGGCGCGGCGCCGTGCGGAGGAGGTCGTCGCCGGGAACGCCAAGGCGGGGTCGGGTGGCTGAGCGCACGGTCGTCATCCCACTCGCTGTGGCGGCACTGCTCGTCGTCGCGGCGATCGCGCCGTGGGGCGCAGCGGTCGCGGACGACGGCGACGGGATCACGGTCGTGATCATCGACGACAGCCCGACGCCCACGCCGACCCCGACCTCGTCCTCCAGCACGCGACCCCCTTCGTCCTCGACCCCGTCCGATCCCGATCTGACCACGCTCCCGGCCCCGTCGGACACCCCTCTCCCGAGTCCCACGCCGAGCGCCGATCCGGGACTCGGCCTGCTGCAGCTCAGCGGCATCACCGGAAGCGCGCACCCGACGGTCGATCCGTTCCAGGGGGCGGTCCCGGTCCAGCTGACGATCCGCAACGAGTCGCACACCCTGATCTGGGGCGCCGTCGTGTTCGAGCTGAGGCAGCCGTTCGGGGGACGACTCGGATCCCGCGAACTGGTCCCCTTCCTCCTCCGTCCGGGCGAGACGACGAGGGTCTCGACCACGCTCGTCGGATCCGCGCAGTGGCCGCTCGTCCAGGTGAACGCCGTGGTGACCCCGCGGGGTCTGATCGACGGGGTGAAGGTGGGTCCCCTCGAGCGCGACGCCTGGTTGTTCAACTTCCCCTGGCTCATCGCGATCATCCTGATCCTCCTGATCGCCGCCGCGACCTGGGCCTACGCCCTGCGGCGCCGGCGAGGTCGATCGGCGTGAGCTCGACGACGACGGCGGCCTCGCGCCCTCCCGCGCCGCCACGGCGTCCTCCGGTCCGGTACGCACCACTCACCCCGGCTCAACGCGTCACGCGCAGTCTGTCGTCGCTCGTCGCCGTCCTGTTCTTCGCCTTCATCCTGAACACGACCGTGCTCAGCCACCTCCAGCACACCGTGTCGCAGCAACTGCTGTTCAACACCCTCCGCGAGCAGCTCGCCGAAGGCACCGCCCCGGTGAGCGAAGGCGATTTCGACGACGTGCTTCTCACCGACGGCGACCCGGTGGCGATCCTGCGCATCACGAGCATCGGCCTCGAAGAGGTCGTCGTCGAGGGGACGAACTCGGGCGCCCTGATGCTCGGGCCCGGCCATCGTCGCGACACCGTGCTTCCCGGTCAGGTCGGGGAGAGCGTGATCATGGGTCGCGCCGCAGCCTACGGCGGACCCTTTTCCCGCATCCAGGAGCTGCAGCCGGGGGCGAGCATCATCGTCATCACCGGCCAGGGCGAGCAGAGGTTCACCGTGATCGGGGTGCGGTACGCCGGCGATCCGACCCCGCCCGCGCTGCAGAGCGGCGAGAGCCGTCTCGTCCTCCAGACGGCTCGCGGCGCCGCGTACCTGCCGACCGGAGTGGCGTACGTCGACGCGGAACTCGCGTCCGAGACCCAGAGCGCCGGGCCCCGTCAGACGATTCCGGCCACGCTGCCGCTGAGCGCGCAACCGCTGCAGGGCGACGGGTCCACGCTGTGGGCTCTCGTGTTCGCGCTGCAGCTCCTCGTCGCCGCCGAGATCGCCGCGGTGTGGCTCCTGGGCCGCGTCGGCGGCCAGAAAGTCTGGATCGTCTTCGTCCCCGTCCTGTTCCTGGCCGGGCTCTGGGTCGCGACCCAGGTGAACCTCCTGCTCCCCAACCTGCTGTGAAGAAAGAAGCCGTCATGTCCCAGCCCGCGCTCTCCGACGAAACCACTCGGACCCCGGACGACGTGATCGAGACGCCGCCGGAACCCGCCACGGCGGCGGTGACCGCGGTCTTCCCGCAGCAGGTGCGCCGGGCACGGCAGTGGCTCGCGACCCGGGCCGGTCTCGTCCGTGACGCCCTTCCGCTGCCGGCAGCACGTCCGCCGCGGCCCGCGCCCGCACCGCTCGAGCTGGCGAGCCTCGAAGCACGCAACATCTCCGCCTGGTTCGGCGATCATCAGGTGCTCGACCGCGTGTCGCTGACGATGCCCGCCGGGGTCATCACGTCGCTGATCGGGCCCTCCGGCTGCGGGAAGTCCACGTTCCTGCGGATCCTCAACCGGATGCACGAGCTCGTCCCGTCGGCGAGCATGGCGGGCGAGGTGCTGATCGACGGCCAGGACATCTACGACGCGTCCCGGCGTCTCGTCGAGGCGCGCAAGGCGATCGGAATGGTGTTCCAGAAGCCCAACCCGTTCCCGGCGATGTCGATCTACGAGAACGTCATCGCGGGGCTCCGGCTGACCGGGCTCAACGTCGGCCGCGACGAGCGCGATGAGCTGGTGGAGACCTCGCTCATCCGCGCCGGCCTGTGGAAGGAGGTCCGCGATCGCCTGCGCGAACCGGGTGGCGGGCTCTCCGGCGGCCAGCAGCAGCGCCTCTGCATCGCGCGCTCGCTCGCGGTGCGTCCGCGGGTGCTGCTCATGGACGAGCCCTGCTCGGCCCTCGACCCGACCTCGACGCGCGTCATCGAGGAGACGATGCTCGAGCTCGCTCACGACGTCACGATCGTGATCGTCACCCACAATATGCAGCAGGCGCAGCGCGTCTCGACGCAGTGCGCGTTCTTCCTGGCGTCGCAGGGTCAACCGGGGGCGATCGTGGAGTACGGCGACACCGATCGGATGTTCGCGCAGCCGATCGATTCGCGCACCTTCGACTACGTCACCGGCCGCTTCGGCTGAGCGGGCGGCGGCGACCGTGGAGCCGGAGAGTCGGGATGTCTTCGCCCGGTACCACCGGGTCGAACGCACGCGCTCGGTGCGGGCCGCCTTCGTCGCCGTCTCGACGCTCGCACTCGGGATCCTCGGCGTCGGCCTGATCGTCTCGCTCGCGGAGCCGGAGCCGGAGCAGGGGCGGGGGCCGCAGTCGGTCACCGCGCCGAGTCCGCCTCCGCCCGTCGTCGTCCCCGACCCGGCGGCGTCGCCCCTCGCCGACGTGCTGCCGGCACCGCCACCGGCCGACCTCGGCACCACCGTCGAGGTTCCGGCGGTGGCCGACGGACCGTGGCGCATCGCGGTCGCCGCGACCGGGTACCAGGCCGAACTCGATGCCTGTCAGTGGGTGCGGATGGATCTCGGCGTCGCGCCGATCGTCGGCGCCCACCGGTCGTGCGGAGGCGCGATCGTGCTCGAGATGGCGGACCTCGACGTCGTCGAGATCGCGGGGCAGGGGCTCGACGGCAGCTACCGCGTCACTGACGCGCGCGACGCGCACGCCGGGGATGCCGCCGCCTCCGCCACCGAGGGCCTCGAGGCGGACGTCATCCTGCAGACGTGCTACCCGGGAAGCGACGGGCGCGTTCGTCTGGTCGCGCTCATCCGGGTCGACTCGTCAGACGCCGCCGCCGCCCCCGCCGCCGCCCCCGCCGCCTGACGACCCGCCGCCCCCGCCGCCGCCGCTCGACGACGACCCCGACGAGCCGGAGTACGACGTCGACACGCTCGACGACAGCGACCCGATCCCCGCCGCGAAGGCGCCGATCGCGAAGCCGTTCGTGCCCGAGTACCAGTCGGGCGGCGTCGAGGTGTCGTAGTACTTGGCGAGCTCGGCCGCCCACTCCTTCTCGAGCCCGAAGATCACGGCGTAGGGCAGCAGCTTCTCGTAGATCTTGATGATCGCCGCGCCGTCGGTCGTGGTGACGCGCTCCGCCCCCGAGACGCTCTGCAGCATCTGCAACCGGTCGGTCTCGGCGACCCTGATGAACTCGCGCAGGCCGAGGAGGTGCTCGCGCAGCTCGGCCCCCTTCGTGGTCAGCGGCCGCCGGCGGGTGAGCGCGCCGAGGGAGAGGATCGCGATCCAGGGCAGGATGTTGAGGCCGACGACCGTGATGACGACGTTGGTCTCCCCGCCGCCGCCGAAGACGGTCTGCGCGATCAGCAGGATGCCGGCGAGCACGAAGGCCCCGAGGGCGATGAGCATCGGCTTCCAGGAGGGCTTGCGGCGCAGGCCCCCCGCCTCGACCTCCTTCTCGACGGCCTTCGTGAGCGCGACGACCTGCTGGCCGAGAACCGTGTCGCCCTTGGTCAGCCAGCGCACCTCGCCCTCGGGCTCCGCGAGCGGCGTCGGCGTCGAGCCGCCGACCGAGAAGATGTTGCGCAGCCCCGGCAGCACCCCGCCCATCGAGAACGGGTTGATCGAGAACAGGGCGCCCATGACGCGCTGCTCGTCGGGGGCCAGGCCCGCGCTCGACAGCTTCTGCACGCCGAACACCTTGCTCCAGCCTTGGTCGTGCTCGAGGATGCGCAGGTTCTTCTGCACCGCGAGGTCGACGATCGCGGCCGCCATGCCCTTCCGGGGCTTGCCGGCGATGTTGGAGGCGACGAACATCCCGAGGCCTTCGGGTCCTTCGTACTGCGCGATGATCGTGCCGCGACCGGGGGCGTCGCGCCAGAACACGAACCGCGTGATGAGCGCGAACAGCAGCCCGAAGATCGTCAGCGCGATCGCGAGCAGGGCGAGGATCGGCACGTAGGCCCAGAACGGAGCCCCCGCGAAGGTGCCTTCGTCGAAGCTCACGACGATCGTCATGTTCTGCCCGCCGAACAGGTCGCTGACCGACGCGGTGAACTCGCCGTCGCCCTCGCTCGTGATCTGGCACTGATCGGTGGAGCCCTCGTAGCCGTAGTAGCAGTACGCCTCGCCGGTGAGCGCCGACCGGATCTCGGCGCTGACTCTCAGCGTCGCGCTGACCTCGCCGAACGGCTGACGCCAGCCGGTGCCGTTGGTGTCCCAGAAGAACTCGTCGCGCGTCACGTTGTCGACGAGGTCGGTCGAGGTCGCGGTCACGTCGGTCTGCGTGTACTCGAGCACGTAGGTCTGCTCGCCGTGCACGTACTGGCCTTCGGGCACGGCGATCGTGACGGTCGTGAAACCCTCGTCGTCGGTCGCGACCTCGTAGGGGCGGGGCACCCCGTTCTCGTCGGTGACGCTGACCATGTGCAGGCTCGTGCTGTGCCCCTTGTAGTCGGTGACGAGCGCGCGACGGATGCCGCGGTTCTGGTCGAACTCGGGGAACACCGCGACGAAGGTCTCGACGGTGCGCAGGTGCGAGCGGCCGTCGTCGGCCCGCGACAACTCGTAGAGGGCGTCGAACGAGGCGAACTCGAAGTCGTCGACCCCGGTGCCGACGGCGTCGAGCGCGACGACGGCGGGAGCGTCGGGATCGGGGTCGGTGTCGGCGAATGCCGGGCTCGCGCCGGAGCCGATCAGGACGACGCCGAGAAACGAGACCAGCAGGACACGGAGCCATCGGGGTGCACGCACGTCGTCAACCTATCGGCCCGCTAGGCTCGCGTCGATGTCCGTGTCGACCCGCATCGCC
>CAZPJC010000015.1:0-1304 GCA_964586645.1 uncultured Schumannella sp. | reverse complement strand
GTCAACCTATCGGCCCGCTAGGCTCGCGTCGATGTCCGTGTCGACCCGCATCGCCGGACTCGGGGTGCACCTTCCCGAGCGGGTGAGGTCGACCGCCGAGACCGAGCAGCGCCTGAGAGCCGAGAACCCCGGCATGCGTCTGGCGACCGGTCTGATCTCCCGGATGACCGGGGTCGAGCAGGTGCACGTCGCGCCCGACGACTGGCAGGCCTCCGATCTCGCGGTGGCGGCATCCCGGCGGGCGCTCGAGGAGAGCCCGGGCGAGATCGACCTGGTGCTCTTCACTTCGGCCGCCCAGGATCTGGTCGAGCCGGCGACCTCCCACATCGTCGCCGCGAAGCTCGGGTTCACCGCGCCCGTCATGGACGTCAAGAACGCCTGCAACTCGGTCATCAACGGGATGCAGGTCGCCGACGCCCTCATCCGCACCGGGCAGTACCGGCGGGTGCTCGTCGCGAGCGGCGAGAAGACGTCGGTGTCGGTGCGCTGGAAGCTGACCGACGCGTCGCAGTTCGTGCCGTCGTTCCCCGGCTACGTGATGGGGGATGCCGGCGCCGCCGTCGTGCTCGAAGCCTCCGACGACGAGGGGGAGGGCATCCGGGCGTCGCGGTTCTTCGCCGAGTCGCGGCACTGGGCGGTCGGCACGCTGCCGGGCGGCGGCACGATGCGCACCCACGATCCGGATGCCAGCTACTTCCACATGGACGGCGCAGGGCTGCAGAAGGCGTTCCTCGAGATCGGCCCCGAGCCGGTGGAGAGGATGCTGCGCGAGACCGGGTACACGATGGACGACTTCGACCTCGTCGCCATCCACCAGGTGGCGCTGCCGTATCTCGGACCGATCTTCGAGCGTCTCGGCGTGCGGAGCGACCGCACCGTGATCACCGTCGCGGAGCACGGCAACATCGCCTCCGCGACCCTCCCGCTGCAGCTGACGATGGCGCGCGAGCGCGGGATGGTCGGCCCCGGCTCCCTCGTGCTGCTCATCGGTCTCGCCGGCGGCATCTCCCTCGGCCTCATGGTGGTCCGACTGTGACCTCTTCAGCGAAGTTGGCCGTCGTCGTGCCAGTGTTCAACGAGGCGGCGGGGGTCGGGCCGACGCTCGAGGCGCTGGCCGCGCAGACGGACGGGGACTTCGACGCGGTGTTCGTCGACAACGCCTCCACCGATGGATCGGCCGACGTCATCCACTCGTTCATCGCCGAGCACGGGCTGACCCGCTGGCGCGTGATCGACGAACCGCAGAAGGGCACGGGCGCGGCCGCCGACACCGGGATGCGCGCCGCGATCGCCGCGGGGGCGAC
>CAZPJC010000014.1:2965-28760 GCA_964586645.1 uncultured Schumannella sp. | reverse complement strand
GTTGCCCACGATCGTCGTCGAGGTCATGCCCAAGGCGGAGCTGCTCGACCCGGCCGGCAAGGCCGTCGCCGGAGCGCTGCGCCGCGAGGGCGGGCACCCGTTCAGCGACGTGCGGATCGGCAAGCGCTTCGAGCTCACCGTCGACGGCGAGGTGACGGATGCCGTGCTCGCGCAGGCGCAGAAGCTCGCCGACGAGATGCTGAGCAACTCGGTCATCGAGGACGTCGTGAAGGTGACCGTAGCTTGAAGATCGGCGTCGTCACCTTCCCGGGGTCGCTCGACGACCGCGACGCCCAGCGTGCGGCCCGCATCGCCGGGGCCGAGCCCGTCGCCCTCTGGCACGGCGACCACGACCTGAAGGGCGTCGACGCGATCGTCCTCCCGGGCGGATTCTCCTACGGCGACTACCTGCGGTGCGGCGCGATCGCGGCGCGCAGCCCGATCATGCGCGAGGTGATCGAGGCGGCGAACGCCGGGATGCCGGTGCTCGGCATCTGCAACGGCTTCCAGGTGCTCGTCGAGGCGCATCTGCTGCCGGGCGGCCTCATCCGCAACGACCACGGCGACTTCGTCTGCCGCGACCAGGGCCTGCGCGTCGAGAACGCGTCGACGGCGTGGACCAACGGCTTCGAGCAGGGCCAGGAGATCACCGTCCCGCTCAAGAACGGCGAGGGCGGTTTCATCGCCGACACCGAGACCCTCGCGCGGCTCGAGGGCGAGGGCCTCGTCGCGTTCCGCTACACGGGGCTCAACCCGAACGGGTCGCTCAACGACATCGCCGGGCTGACGAACGAGCGCGGCAACGTCGTCGGCCTCATGCCGCACCCCGAGCACGCGGTCGAGCCGGGCTTCGGTCCGGACACCCCCGACGCGATGCGCTCCGGTGTCGACGGGCTCACCTTCTTCACGAGCGTCCTGCGGCACGCGCTCGCCCGCGCGTGACGCCGAAACTGCTCTTCCGGGTCGTCGCGATCGCCGAGGCGATCACCTGGACCCTGCTCATCGCGGCGCTCGTGCTGCGCGCCACGACCGGCTGGGCGCTCGGGGTGACGATCGGCGGCGGCATCCACGGCTTCGTCTTCCTGGCGTACGCCGGCGTCGCCCTGCTCGTCGGGATCGACCGGCGCTGGGCACCGGGACTCGTCGTGCTCGCCGTCGCGAGCGCCGTCGTGCCCTACGCGACGATCCCGGTCGACCTCGCGCTCGACCGGCGGGGCAAGCTCGACGGTTCCTGGCGCACCGACCCCGACGGCGCCGACCGCAGTCCGCTGGATGCCCTCGTGCGCTGGTTCGTGCGCCGGCCCGTCGTGCTCGTGCTCGTGTTCGCCGTGCTCCTCGTGGCGATCTTCACGACGCTCATCCTGCTCGGACCGCCGGGCGGCCGATAAGAGGGAGGACGGGATGGGAACTCTCGTCGTCAGCATGTTCTCGACCCTCGACGGAGTGATGCAGGGCCCCGGTCGCCCCGACGAAGACGTCGAGGGCGGCTTCGAGCACGGCGGCTGGCAGGCGCCGTTCGCCGACGGGGAGTCCGGCGCCGTCATCCTCGAGCAGATCCTCGGGCAGGACGCGCTGCTGATCGGTCGCCGGACCTACGACATCTGGGTGCGGCACTGGCCCCAGGCGCGGGACGCGATCGGCGACCACTTCAACAGCATCCCGAAGTTCGTCGCGTCGACGTCGATGACGGAAGCCGAGTGGGCGGGCACGACCGTGCTGCGGGACGTGCCGACGGAGGTGGCCACGCTGAAGGACACGTTCGACGAGATCCGGGTGTGGGGCAGCGGCGAGCTGCTGCAGACCCTCCTCGCCGCCGATCTCGTCGACCGGATCGACCTGTTCCTCTACCCCATCGTGCTCGGATCGGGGAAGCGGGTCTTCCGCGACGGGACGGTTCCGGCGCGGTTCGACCTGGTCGGCGAACCGCGGGGGTTCGGCACCGGGAGCGTGCTCGTCAGCTACGCCCGGGCCGGGGAGCCCGGCTACGGCACGATGAGCCCCTAGCCGGGGTCACTCCGCGAGCAGATCCTCGACCGTCCGACGCATCGTCGCCGGGTACTCCCGGGTCGGCGTGCCGATCCGCATGATCATCTGGATCGTCTCGCCGTCCGGCGCATAGCGCGCGTGCACGGCCGCGTACTCGTCGGCCATCGCCGGGTACTCCTGCAGCACCTGGCTGAGCGGCTGCATGACGAGACCGAGGCTGCGCGCCCGGAGCTCGACGCGGCTGTAGAGCATTCCGGCTTCGATCTGCTCCGCGCGGGTGTTGCCCGCCGTGCGGATGATCCCGTAGGCCGGCGTGGCCGCCACCTCGGCGGTGGTGAGATCGATCGAGCGCTGCGCCGCGGCATCCCCCTCGTTGATCGCGGGCACGACGGTGAGGAGGCCCTGCATCACGTAACGCATGAAACCCGAGGTGCCCTGGCCCTCGACGGCGAACCCCCACGGCTCGTCGTTCTTCTGCCACTCGTTGGCGCGGAACACGGCTGCGGTCTCCTCGGCCGCGGCCGGGTATGCCGCCTCGATCGTCGTGCCCCGCAGGGCGAACGCGCCGAGGACGTCGCGGTCGGCGGCCCCCTCCCGCAGTTCGAGCGTCACCCCGTTCTCGGCCGGAAGCCCGAGCAGCGCCGCGCGTTGCTCGCCGGTCAGCGCCGCCGCCGCGTACGGGTCGCGATTGGTGTCGGAGAGGAACAGCGCGTCGTAGTCGCCGCCCGTGGTCGGCGCCGCCGGCTCGAGGGTCACCCGCGCCGCAGGCAGCTCGGACATGCTCGCGGTCAGGTCGTCCTCGGCGTACCCGCCGTCCGGGAACAGCTCGATGCCGACGTCCCAGCCGAGGTGCGAGCCGGCCACGCGCAGGTACTCGAGGAAGGTGCCCGTCGACACGAGGGTCTGGCGGGCGAGCGGGTCGACCGCCGGGGTGAGTCGCGCGGGATCGACGAAGACGTCGAAGACGTCGGCGTCGGCGGGGTCGAGGCGCACGATCCAGGGCTGCATGTTGTGCCCGCTCGGCGCGAGGATCCCGTGCGCGACCAGCTGGAGGCGCGGGTCGTCGAACGACTCGTGATAGCCGCGGTCCCATGCGTCGAGATAGCGCGCGGGCACGAAGAGACCTCCCGCGATCAGGATGCCGGAGCCCGCAAGGAGCAGCACCCCGACGATCGATCCTGCGATCAGCGCGATCACCCGCCGACCCGTGCCCTTCCTCGCCGTGCCCACACGGGCGATCCTGACGGAGCCGGACGGGATGGCGCAGAGGCGAAGGTCCCGCGCAGGGTCAGGCCCGGCGCTCCCACGCCCCACGGACGAGCCGCTCGAGCACCTCGTCGTCGAGGGCGGAGAGCCTCGTCACGTACACGCAGCTCGTGCCGAGGGTGTGCGGCCCGAGTTCGTCGAGCAGGGGGTCGGGGGCGGCGTAGCCGTCGTGGATGCCGTAGAGCGTCAGCGCGCCCTTCCGCGGCGAGAGGCCGACGACGAAGATGTCGCCCTCGCGCCCGGATTCGTACGCGTAGTGCCGCTGCCCGAAGCCGATCATCGAGGGGCCCCACATCACCGGCTCCGCCCCGGTCACCAGGCGCATGAGCGCCGTCACCGCGACGGCGTCCTCGCGACGGCGCGGGTCGTCGACGGTCGCCCGGAACGCCTCGACGCTCGCGTCGGTCGGCTGCGTGAGGTTCGCCATGGCGGTCAGGGTCGCCCGACCCCCGCCGCGCGACTAGGTGACGTCGCGGCGCCAGGTGGTGAGCGCTCCGATCGCGCCGAAGATCACCGCATACGCGGCGAGCACGAGGCCGCCCTGCCACCAGTCGAGCGGGGCCGGACCGCCGCTCGCGCCCGCGAACATCGTGAAGAAGCTCGCGCCGACGAGGGCGTCGCCCGCCGAGCCCGGCAGGAAGCGGCCGATCTCGCCGAGGCCCTCCACGAAGGCCGCGGCGGTGCGCAGGAGCGGCTCGACGAACTGGGTGAACGCGAGGATGGCGACGATCGAGCCGATCTGGCTGGGCAGCAGCACCCCCACCCCGACTCCGACGAGGCCCCACACCGCCATCGCGAGCACGATGCGGGCGAGCAGCAGCCAGGTGTCACCGTCCTCGAGGAGCGTCTGCTGTCCGGTCGCGGCGAGGACGGGGGCACCGAGCCCGACCGACGCTGCGAGGCCGATGATCCCGTACAGCGCGCCGACCACGAGGCCGGTGATCGCCTTCGCCGCGAGCACGACGGAGCGGTGCGGGGTCGCGAGGAAGACGGTGGTCAGCGTGCGATGCCGCACCTCCGCCGTGATCGACATCGCTCCGAAGATGACGGGGAAGACGAATCCGGTCGCCGTCGTCATGCTGTACACCAGCGGGGCGAGGATGCCGTCGGGGATCGGGGCGCTCTGCTCCGGCGTGATGCTGAGCGCGAAGCCGATGCCGGCCGCGCTCACCCCGACGTAGCCGAACAGGATCAGACCGAGCACCCACCACAACCGTGTGCTGACGATCTTGAGGAACTCGGCGGCGACCGCCCGGGCGAACTCGTTCATCGGGCCCGCCCTCCTTCCGCGGCGCGCTCCGGATCGGCGACGAGGGCGAGGAACTCGTCCTCGAGTCCGGCACCGGAGGCGACGAGGGCGCTCAGCGGCACGCCGGCGGCGAGCGCGATGCGGCCGACCTCGACCGGCTCGAGGGCCACGGTGAGCCCTTCTCCGGTCGTCTGCGGCGCGTGACCGGCCTTCGTCAGCGCGGCGGCGAGCGCCGCTCGGTCCGGGGAGTCGACGATGCTGCCCGTCGTCGCGGCGCCTTCGAGTGCCGTGAGCGCGCCGACGAAGCGCAGTCGACCGCCGGCGATGACGACCACGTCATCCACCGTCTGGCGCACCTCGCTCAGCAGGTGCGAGCTGACCAGGATCGTGCGGCCCTCGTCGGCGAGCGCCCGCAGGAAGGAGCGGATCCAGCGGATGCCTTCGGGGTCGAGGCCGTTGATCGGCTCGTCGAGCACGAGCACGCCGGGGTCGCCCAGCAGCGCCGTCGCGAGACCGAGTCGCTGCTTCATGCCGAGCGAGTAGCCGCCGACGCGGCGGTCGGCGTAGGGAGTCATCCCGGTCTGCTCGAGCACGGCGCCGACGCGGTCCCTCGGGATGCCCGCCGCCGCCGCGACCACGCCGAGGTGCGCGCGGCCCGAGCGGCCCGGGTGGAACGCCGCCTCGAGCGACGCCCCGACGCTGCGCATCGGCTGCGGGATGTCGGCGTACGCCTTGCCGCCGATCGTCGCCCGCCCGCTCGTCGTGCTCACGAGCCCGAGCAGCATCCGGAGCGACGTCGTCTTGCCGGCGCCGTTCGGGCCGAGGAAGCCGGTGACCCGGCCCGGTTCGACGGTGAAGTCGAGGTCGGAGACGGCGGCGACGTCGCCGAAGCGCTTGGTCACCCCGTCGAAGACCAGTGTCTGTCCCTGCGTCATAGCCAGGACGTTACCGATCGGCGTCGCCGGTCGCCTCCCCCGCCAGAGGGAGATCGGCCGATCAGTCGCCCGCGGTCAGCGCCACCGTCAGCGTCGAGGCGAGCAGCACGAGCAACGGCCGAACGTCTCCACTGGGAGACGATAAGCTCGACGGACGGAGGATCAGGGTGCCCAGACAGGTCGATCACGAGCAACGCCGCATGGAGATCGTCGACGCCACCTGGCGGATCATCGCGCGCGGGGGGTTCGCCGCCGCGACGATGCGCGAGATCGCGGCCGAGGCGGGCTTCGCGAACGGGGCGCTCAAGCACTACTTCGACGGCAAGGACGAGCTTCTCGTCGCGGCCTACCGACAGACCTTCTACCGGATCAACGAGCGCGCCGCACTCGCGACCGGCGACAAGTCGGGCCTCGCCGCGGTGCGGGCGCTGTGCATGGAGATGCTGCCGCTCGATCGCGAGCGCCAGGTCGAGTCCCGCGTCGCCGTCGCCTTCTGGGATCGCGCGGCATCGAACCGGGCGCTCATGAAGGTGCACGCCGACTCGCATGCGATCTGGCGGGCCTTCTTCGAACAGCATCTCGAACTCGCCCGGGCGGCCGGCGAGGTCGCCGAGAACGTCGCCACGGCCCTCATCGTCGACGAACTGCTCTGGCTCACGACGGGTCTCCAGGTCGTGCCCCTCCTCGACGCGAAGACGACGCCCCCGATCCACCAGGTGCGGATCATCGACACCGTGATCGACCGCGTGCGTGTCCTCGACGGGCGCCCGGTCGCGGCCCCGGCCGTCTGACCGGAACCGCGACGCGGAGGCGTCAGCCCGCGAGGATCACGTCGATCTGGGCTCGAGCACCGCGCACGGGCAGCGCGTCGACCTGCGTCAGCGTGCTCGCCGGGGTCCACGACGTGCCGTAGCGCTCGGCGAACGCCATCCCGAACTGGTCGGCCTCGCGGATGTCGGTCACCTGATGGATGACCTTGACGACGTTCTCCCAACTCAGGCCGAGCGCGGCGAGCTGGACATCGAGGTTGTCCATGAGCATCCGCGCCTGGGCGAGGATGTCGTCGGGCAACTCGCCGTCGGCCCCGAACGGGAGCGGGCCGATGGCGGACAGGAAGTGCAGCGGCGCGTCGGCGACCCGGATGACCGGGGCGTACGGCAGCAGGTGGGCCTTGTCCGGGCGCGGATGGATGATCTCGATGACGGGTGCCGGCGTCGTCGCGAAGGCGGCGGGATCGGGCTTCGGACCCCGGGTCGCGATCATCTCGAGCTCGAGCCGCGCCGCCGGCCCGCTCAGGCCCGCGATGTCGACCGCGGTGGTCGGCGGGTGGCCCGGGAGCTCCGAGAAGTGCCGGGCGACCGCCTCGTCGACGGCCGCCAGATCGCGCGCGTCGGTCGACCACTCGTAGAACTTGACGACGTCACCCCACCCGGCACCGACCGATTCCAGCACCGGGTCGAACATGCCGAGGATCTTCTCGGCCTGCGCGCCGCCGCGGTACGGCACGTCCTCCTCGTCCTCGATGTGGGGGTGGTGGTGGTAGAAGTCGATCGCGGTCGACCCCGACATCCACAGCAGTTCCTCGTCGCTCGCGACGGAGCGGATCGGCCCGTGTCCCGGGACGTCGACGGCGGCCGGGGCGAGGCGCGCGGGGACGGGCGCCGTCGGCGGCTTCGCGGCGATCACGTCGAACTCGAAACGCGCGCCCGGCACGCTCAGCGAGTTGACGGCGATCAGCGTCGCGGCGGGCGTCCACGCGGCGGCGGCACCGAGAGACTCGGCCTTCGCCATCTGCATCGGCCCGTTGTCGCGCATGTCGGTGACGAAGTCGTAGCAGTGGATGACGTTCTCCCAGGTCAGCCCCAGCGATTCGAGCAACTCGATCAGGGTCGCCATCACCATGCCCGACTGCGCGCCGATGTCGTCGGGGAGCGTGCTCTCCTCCGGCAGATGGGGGTGCGCGTGATAGAGCGGCAGGGCCGAGATCCCCGAGAAGAAGAAGTACTCCGACCCGGCCGGCACGACGACGGCCGGGGCGTAGGGCAGGTAGTCGGCTTTCGACGGATCGGGATCGAGGCGCTGGAAGATGGTCACGGGGTTCCTTTCTGAGGTCACAGACCGAGGTGGGTGTGGATGGGACCGGGGTCGGCGACGAGGAGCCTCGAGGGGCCCGTCCAGACCACCGTGCCGTGCTCGCCGAGGATGGCGACGCGGTCGCTCAGCGTCAGGGCGAGATCGACGTTCTGCTCGGCGACGAGGACCGACAGGCCGACGGCCCGCAGCTCCTGCAGCCGGTCGCGGATCACCCGCAGCACGGCCGGCGCGAGACCCTCCGACGGCTCGTCCATGACGAGCAGGCGCGGGTTGGTCATGAGGGCCCTGCCGATCGCGAGCATCTGCTGCTCGCCGCCGGACAGCGTGCGCGCGAACGACCTCTCGCGTTCGGCGAGGCGGGGGAAGAAGTCGAAGACGCGGTCGATCGTCCACGGCTCGTCGCCGTCGCGTGGTTGCCGGGCCGGGATGATGCGCAGGTTCTCGCGCACCGTGAGGCTGCCGAAGACGTGGCGACCCTGCGGCACGAGCCCGATGCCGGCGGCGGCGATCCGGTGCGGGGGAAGGCCCCGCAGCGACGCCCCGTCGAACAGGATCGTGCCCGAGGAGACGGTCGGCGGAGCGAGGCCGGTGAGGGCGCGCACGAGCGTGGTCTTCCCCATCCCGTTGCGGCCGAGCAGGGCGAGCGACTCCCCTTCGGCGATCGTCAGGCTCACGCCTTCGAGCACGTGCGAGGTGTCGTACCCGACGTGGAGGTCGTCGACCACGAGCAATGCCGGCGCCGGGCCCCCGAGGATGTCGTCGGTCATCACTCCCTCCGACCCAGATAGACGGCCTGCACGGCCGGGTTCGCGCGGATCTCGTCGGGGGTTCCGTAGGCGAGCGGCACGCCGTTGTCGAGGCAGAGCACGGTGTCGACGAGTTCGAGTGCGAGCGACATGTCGTGCTCGATCAGGAGCAGGCTGAGCTCGGCCGGGAGCGCCTCCAGCAGACCGCGGAGCACCTTCCGTTCGGCGGCGGAGAGACCGGCCGCGGGTTCATCGAGGAGCAGGAGCCGGGGCTCGACGACGAGCGCCATCGCGATCTCGAGCTGGCGCTGCTCGCCGTGCGACAGGTCGGCGACGCGGTCGGCCGAGCGGCCGCCGAGGCCGACCCTGTCGAGCATCGCGCCGGCCCGGCGGGTCGGGTCGTCGGAGTCGCGCACCGGCCACCAGAAGCGACGCGACCTGCCGGTCCCGGCCTGGGCCGCGATCCGGACGTTGTCGAGCACCGAGAGCTGGGAGAACAGGTTCGAGACCTGGAAGGTGCGGGCGATGCCGCGCCGGGCGCGGGCTCGCTCGCTGACGCGCGTCACGTCGTCGCCGAAGAGATGGATGCTGCCCTCGCTCGGTCGCATCTCCCCCGAGATCAGGCGGAAGAGCGTCGTCTTGCCCGCGCCGTTGGGGCCGATCACGGCGAGGCGCTCTCCGCGCGGCAGCACGAGGCTGACGCCGGACAGCGCCATCAGGCCGCCGAATCGGCGGGTGACGCCGTCGAGGATGAGGGCCGCCCCCTCGCCGCCGACGCGAGCCGACGACGAGGGGACCGCCACAGAGGAGCTCATTGCTGCTGGAACTCCTGGGTGAAGGCGGGGTTCGCGAGGTAGGCCTCGGGGTCGAACGTCCAGAACTGGCTCACGTCGTCGACCGTGTCGATGACGACGTTCCAGAGCGTTCCGTCTTCGCGCGCCACGACCTCGCGCACGAACACCGGGCCCGTGATGTTGCCGTACTCGTCGAGCGATCCGCCGCCGATCAGCGTGGTCGACAGATCGACTCCCTTGATCGCCTCGACGAGCTCCTCACCCGTCAGTTTGGTGTCGGCCTCCTCGTAGACCTGCGCGATCATCTGCGCCGTCGCGTACATGCCGTACGCGTAGCTCGAGGGGAGCGCGCCGTACGCCTCCTCGTAGTCGCTCACGAAGGCGGCGACCGTGGGGTCGTCGTTGCCTTCCGCCCAGAACGACACCGAGATCTGCCCGAGGGCGATGTCGCCGACGTCGGCGAGGATCGCCTGGTCGGTCGTGCAGCAGTTGTTGATGATCGGGGTCCTGTCGAGCAGACCGAAGTCGCTCGCCGAGCGCAGGAAGTTCGAGCTGTCGGTGCCGCCTGCGGAGCCGATGAAGATCACATCGACGTCGAGGCTGCCGAGCTGGCTCACGTAGCTGCTGAGATCGGAGGCGTCGCCCGGGTACCAGAGCTGCGTCTCGACCGAGCCGCCCGCCGCGGTGAAGGCCGAGACGAATCCGCCGCAGCTCTCCCAGCCGAAGGCGTAGTCGACGCAGAGCGTCGCGGCCGTCTGGTAGCCCTCGTCCGCCGCCCACTGACCGGCGGGGAAGGTCATCTGGCTGCCGGCGGGGCTCCCCGCGCGCACCACGAGCGGGCTCGCGAGTCGCTGCGTGAGGTCGTCAGCGGCGGTCTGGGCGAGGTTGGCGACGCCCGCCTGCGTCAGGTAGTCGCCCACGACGAGACCTTCGCTCGCCAGCAGCGGGCCGACCACGGCATCCACTCCCTGCTCCTCGACGAGGAACTGCGCCTTGCTGAGGGCGGTGTCGGGGTCGCTGGCGGTGTCCTCCCAGGCGGTCTCGATCGTGAACGAGCCGGCCGTCGTGCCGTTCTCGTCCCAGAACAGGTCCCAGCCCTGCTGCATGTCGACGCCGATCGCGCCGGCCCACGAGGTCATCGGGGCGAGCACCCCGAGCTTGACGGTGTCGGCGGAGGTCGATGACGACTCGTCATCGCCGGAGAGGCCCGTCGACGGCGCGCACGCCGAGAGGGCGAGGGCGGCGGCGAGCAGGGTCGCTCCCGCCACGAGAGGGGTTCTGCGGTGCATCAGGTGTCCTTTCGGGGGGATTCAGGATGGTGCGGGGTGGGCTCCGTCGCCGGGTCCACGGGGGACCGGCTCCGGCGGACGCGCCGCTGGATCCGCCGGGCGAGGCTGCTGACGCCGCCCACGATTCCCTGCGGCGCGAAGATCACGGACAGGATGAAGAGGATGCCGAGGAGGGTGGACCAGCGCTCGACCGAACTCGAGAGCACGTGCTGGAACCCGGTCACGAGCAAGGCGCCGACGAGCGGCCCGGCGACGCTCCCGATGCCGCCGAGGGCGACCATGATCATCGTCGACGACGACTCCTGGAAGCCCGCGACGACGGGGCTGATGAATTCGCTCTGCCAGACGGCGAGTACGCCGGCGATGCCGGCGACGGCACCCGAGAGCAGCATCGCGCCGAACTTGTACAGCGGCACGTTGTAGCCCAGGCTCACCATGCGCGACTCGCTGTCCCGGATGCCGCGGAGCGTGAGCCCGAACGGCGACGCCCCGATGAGCACGAGGACGGCGGTCACCACGAGGAACGCCACGAGCACCACGAAGTAGTACTGCCAGTACTCGGCGATTCCCTCCGGCCGGCGGATTCCGGTGAGGCCGTTCGTCCCGCCGGTGACCGACGACCACCGGTAGGCCATGCCGTAGACGACCATGCCCGCGGCGAGCGTGACCATGAGGAACGAGATGCCGCGCGTCCGCATCGAGATGAGCGCGTACATCAGGCTCGCGACGAGGGTGAGCAGGGCGGCCATCGCCAGCTGGCCGGTGACGTCCCAGCCCTGGCGCGATGCCCAGGCGAGCCCGTAGCCTGCGGCGGCGGCGATGCCGGCGTGCCCGAGCGAGATGAGACCCGCGTTGCCGGCGAGGAGGTTGATGCTGCTCGCGAGGATCGCGGCGACGAGGGCGAGCGAGGCGAGGGAGACGTAGTAACTTCCGACGAGGTACGGCAGCGCGACGGCGAGCGCCACGAGCACGACCACCACGGCGGTCTTCACGCGCGTGTCCGTCCGGCGCAGGAGCGCGATCATGCGGCGCGCCCGAACAGTCCGCGCGGACGGAAGACGAGCACGAGCGCCATCGGCGCGAAGATCGTGAAGTAGGCGAATTCGGGGGCGAGCACCTTCGTGAACGCGTCGATCAGTCCGATCACGACCGCGCCGACCGCCGCACCCGTGATGCTGCCCAGCCCGCCGACGATCACCACGACCATCGCGTAGAGCAGCATCTCGGTGCCCGACGTCGGGCTGAGACTGAGCAGCCCGGAGCCGATCGCGCCGGCGGCGCCGGCGAGCGCGGCGCCCACCACGAACACCCAGGTGAAGACCTTGTCGATGTCGATGCCGAGCGCCGAGGCGGTCTCGCGATCGTCGACCCCGGCCCGCACGACGGCGCCGAAGCGCGAGTACTTCTGGGCGAGGAACAGGCCCGTCCCGACGACGAGAGTGGCGGCGATGATGAACAACCGGTACTGCGGGTAGGCGAAATCGCCGAGGATGACCGCCCCGGACGGCGCGCCGTTGCCCGAGGTGACCGACTTGGGGTCGCCGCCGAAGATCCACAGCACGAGGTCGGCGACGACGAACGAGACGCCGACGGTGAGCAGCACTTCGGGCATCTCGCGCCCGCGGAGACGGCGCAGGAGGCCCCGCTCGATGCCGAGCCCGAGCACGGCGGCCGCCGTCGCACCGGTCAGGAGGCCGATCCAGAAGTTGTGGGTCGCGGCGACGACCACGATCGCGATGTAGGCGCCGACCAGGTAGAACGCCCCGTGGGCGAGGTTCGAGATGCGCATGAGCCCGAAGACGAGGGTGAAGCCGCTCGCGATCAGGAAGAGGAGGGCGCCGAAGCTCAGCCCGTTGAGCAGTTGCTGGAGGAAGAAGACGCCGCTCACCGGGTCGCCGCCTCGGGCCGGGCGGTGTGGCGGAGGTCGGGCATGCCGCGAGTATTTCCTACACGTGTAGACAACCTGTTTCCGAAATGTTGCAGCTTTGTTTCTACGCTCGTAGACAGACCTGTCCCGAGCGGCCGCTCCGGCCATGAGCCCGCGGCCCTGCTGGGTAAACTCGACCGTGATGATCGACTCGGTTGAGAACGCCGCCACCACTCCCGAGCGCGAGCAGCCCTACGCCGCCCTGGGACTCAAGGCCGACGAGTACCAGCGCATCCGCGACATCCTCGGCCGCCGCCCCACGTCGGGCGAGCTGGCGATGTACTCGGTGATGTGGAGCGAGCACTGCTCCTACAAGTCGAGCAAGGTGCACCTGCGTCAGTTCGGCGCGAAGGTCTCCGACGAGATGACGAAGAACCTCATGGTCGGCATGGGTGAGAACGCCGGCGTCGTCGACATCGGCGAGGGCTGGGCCGTCACCTTCAAGATCGAGAGCCACAACCACCCGTCGTACATCGAGCCGTTCCAGGGCGCCGCGACCGGCGTCGGCGGCATCGTGCGCGACATCATCTCGATGGGCGCGCGCCCGGTCGCCGTCATGGACGCCCTGCGCTTCGGTGCGATCGACCACCACGACACCGCCCGCGTCGTGCCCGGGGTCGTCAGCGGCATCTCGTTCTACGCCAACTGCCTGGGCCTGCCGAACATCGGCGGCGAGACCTGGTTCGACCCGGTGTACCAGGCGAATCCGCTCGTCAACGCGCTCGCGGTCGGCGTGCTCCGGCACGAGGATCTCCACCTCGCGAACGCCCGCGGCGCCGGCAACAAGGTCGTGCTGTTCGGCGCCCGCACCGGCGGTGACGGCATCGGCGGAGCATCCATCCTCGCCTCCGACACGTTCGCCGAGGGCGGCCCGACGAAGCGCCCGGCCGTGCAGGTCGGCGACCCGTTCGCCGAGAAGGTGCTCATCGAGTGCTGCCTCGAGCTGTTCGCGGGCGATCTGGTGGAAGGCATCCAGGATCTCGGTGCCGCGGGCATCTCGTGCGCGACCTCCGAGCTCGCCTCCAACGGCGACGGCGGCATGGCGATCGAACTGGATGCCGTGCTCCTGCGCGACTCGACCCTGACGCCCGAAGAGATCCTGATGTCGGAGTCGCAGGAGCGGATGATGGCGATCGTCACGCCCGAGAAGCTCGACGGCTTCCTCGCCGTCACCGCCAAGTGGGACGTCGAGACGAGCGTGCTCGGCGAGGTCAACGACTCGGGGCGCCTCACCATCACCTGGCGCGGCGAGACGATCGTGGATGTCGACCCCCGCACGGTCGCCGTCGACGGCCCGGTCTACGAGCGGCCGATCACGCGGCCGACCTGGATCGACGCGCTCAACGCCGACACGGCATCCGTTCTGCCCCGCCCCGCATCGGGCGACGAGCTGCGGGCCGACCTGCTGAAGCTCGTCGGCAGCGCCAACCTCGCCGACAAGTCGTGGGTCACCAACCAGTACGACCGGTACGTGCTCGGCAACACCGCGCTGTCCTACCCCGACGACGGCGGCATGGTGCGCGTCGACGAGTCGTCGGGTCTCGGCTTCGCCGTCGCGACGGATGCCAACGGCCGCTACTGCTACCTCGACCCGTACCAGGGGGCGCAGCTCGCGCTCGCCGAGGCGTACCGCAACGTCGCCGTCACCGGCGCCACCCCGGTCGCCGTCTCCGACTGCCTCAACTTCGGGTCTCCGGAGAACCCCGAGGTGATGTGGCAGTTCGAGCGCGCCGTCACCGGCCTCGCCGACGGCTGCCTCGAGATCGGCATCCCGGTCACCGGCGGCAACGTCTCGTTCTACAACCAGACCGGCGAGGTGCCGATCCACCCGACGCCGGTCGTCGCGGTGCTCGGCGTCATCGACGACGTGGCCCGCCGCGTGCCGTCGGGCTGGCAGGATGCCGGCGACAACCTCTACCTGCTCGGCACCACCGCTCTCGAGCTGGACGGCTCCGCGTGGGCCGGCGTCGTGCACGGCCACCTCGGCGGCCGCCCGCCCGCCGTCGACCTCGGCCGGGAGAAGGAACTCGGCTCGCTGCTCGCCGCCGCCGCGCACGAGGGGCTGCTCAACGCCGCCCACGACCTCGCCGACGGCGGACTCGCGACCGCACTGACGGATGCCGTGCTGCGCTTCGGGGTCGGCGCGCGCGTCTTCCTCGACGAGCTGCTCGAACGCGACGGCGTCGACCTGGCGACGGCGCTGTTCTCGGAGTCGACCGGTCGTGTCCTCGTCGCCGTGCCGCGCGAGGAGGACGTGAAGTTCATGCGCCTCTGCGAGGGCCGCGACTACCCCGTGCTGCGCATCGGCGTCACCGACACCGGCGGTGCGCTCGAGCTGCAGGACCAGTTCACGATCCCGCTCGACGAGCTGCAGGCGACGTCCCGCTCGACGATGGCCGACCACTTCGGCCCCGTCGTCGGCTACCCCGCCCGCTGACCGCGGGTTGAGCACCGCGCGGAGCGCGGTGTATCGAAACCCACCCCGAGTGAGTCGTCAGGCGGGTTTCGATACACCGGGCGCGTGCGCGCCCGGCACTCAACCCGCGGTGGGGAGGTCGAACTTCACTCCCGACCACTCCTCGGCGAGGGTCCAGAGCTTCGCGCCGAACTCCGGCGACGAGGACGAGGCGACCGGGGCCTGCACGACGGGCGCGCCTCGCATCCCGAGCATCTGACCCGGTCCGTAGAACTCGCCCGACTGGGCATCCGGGTCGACCGCCGCGCGCACGACCGGCCAGGCGCCGTGGTCCTTGCCCTGCGCGAACGGCGCCGACAGCAGACCGCCGATGCGCTGCCAGCCCTTCGAGTTGGAGATCACCTCGGGGCGCTTCTCGGAGAGCTCGTTGACCGCGTAGCCGGGATGCGCGAGCAGCGACTTGCGGGAGTCACCGGCCGCCCGCAGGCGCCGGTCGAGTTCGAACGCGAAGCCGTGCACCGCGTGCTTGGAGAACGCGTAGGCGCGGAACGGCCGGTACTTGCGTTCGGACATGAGGTCGTCGGCATCCAGCTTCGTCATCTGCGTCGCCATCGACCCGAGGCCGACGACGCGGTCGCGCAGCACGGGGAACAGCAGCGCGGTGAGGGCGAAGTGCCCGACGAAGTTGCCGCCCACCTCGAGCTCGAGCCCGTCCTTCGTGGTCTTGCGACGGGGGGAGGCGACGACGAGCCCGGCGTTGTTGACGAGCACGTCCGCGCCGCCGAGGCCCGTGATGTCGGCGGCGGCCTGGCGCACGGCGTCGATCGAGGTCAGGTCGAACGGCACGTGCAGCACCTCGGCGCCCGGCACGCGCAACCGGATCGAGGCGATCGCCTCCTGGGCCTTCGGGGCGTAGCGGGCGGCGATCACGACGCGCGCTCCGGCCCCGGCGAGCTGCTCGCACGCCCAGTAGCCGATTCCGGTGCTGCCCCCGGTGACGACGATCGTGCGTCCGGCCTGCGACGGCAGGCTCCGCGGATCCCAGCTCACGAGGCGGTCGAGATCGTGCCGGTGCTCGCGATCTGCTCGTGGTGGTGGATGACCTCGGCGACCACGAAGTTGAACCACTTCTCGGCGAACGCCGGATCGAGCTGCGCCTCGATGGCGAGCGCCTTCAGCCGGGCGGTCTGCACGCGCTCGCGTTCGGGATCCGAGGGGGGCAGCCCGCGCTTCGCCTTCAGCCGGCCCACGCGCTGCGTCGCCTTGAACCGCTCGGCGAGCAGATGGGTGAGCGCGGCGTCGATGTTGTCGATGCTCTGCCGCAGTTCGGCGAGCTCCGCCCGGGTGTCGTCGTCCATCTCCGCCATGGCGAAAGCCTACGACGCGAGCACGGGCGGCTCGGCGTCCGCGAGTCGCGCCTCGAGCCCGGCCCGCACCGCGGGCCACTCCTCGACGAGGATCGAGTAGACCGCTGATCCACGCCAGGTGCCGTCCGCCCGACGGCGGTCCCGGCGGATGACCCCCTCGAACGTCGCCCCGAGTTTCGCGATGGCGGCCCGCGACCTCTCGTTGCGGTCGTCGGCCTGCAGCTTCACCCGGCCGAACCCGTGGTCGAACGCCGTGCCGAGCATGAGCAGCTTCGCTTCGGGGTTCACCGCGCTCGCCCAGACCCCGGGATGCCACGCCGTCCAGCCGATGTGCGCGCTCTCGTTCTCGAGGTCGAGGTCGGCGAGGCTCGACGCCCCGACGATCGCGCCCGCGTCCGGCCCGGCGGTGAGCCGGGCGACATAGGTGATGCCCTGCTCGTGCGGGAAGTAGCGCGGGGCCCATTCGATGAACGCGGCCTCGTCGGCCGGCAGCCCGGCAGGCCCACCGCCGTACCCGCCGGCGAACACCTCGGGATGCCCGAGCGCCGTCCAGAGACCCGGGAGGTGGTCGGGGGTGAACGGCTCGAGTCGCAGGAACCGGCCGTCGAGGATGCGACGGTCGGGGCGGATGGCGGTCACCATCCCATCCTCCCAGCCGTTACCGTGTCGCCATGTCGCGCTTCAACGCCCCCGGCTGGCGTCTCGCCGGATCGGTCGTCTCCTGGCTGATGTTCGCGTTCTTCTTCGGCGGGCTCTTCCAGACGGCCGGAGTCGTGATCGGCCTCGGGGGTTACTGCGCCTCCGGGGGCCCGTACGTCATCGAGACCGAGTGCCCCGAGGCCGTCGTCCTGTTCGCCCCCCTCGGCATCTTCGGGATGATGGCCGCCGCGGGCATCGCGCTCGTCGTCGCGCGCGGCTTCGGCGTCTCGCTCGTCGCCTGGGCCTGGCCGATCCTGTTCGTCGGGCTCGGCGCTCAGTTCATCGCCGGAGCCGTCGGCCAGGTCGGCATCGTCACCAACATCCTGCTCGGCCTCATGTTCATCGCGATGGGCCTGGCTCCCGTCTTCTTCCTCGGCAACGCCAAGGCGGTGGTGCCCACGATCGTCGGCTCGGTGAACATCGCCGGCGAGCGTTTTGCGTACGACGGCAAGGCCCGGCGCTACGTCGGGCTGACGCCGACCGAGGCCGAAGTGGAGACCGTCCCGACCGCGCTCGACTGGGTCATCGCGCTCGGCCTCTGGGTCGTCTCCGCCGGGCTCGGCGCCTGGCTGTCGGTGCTCGCCTTCACCGCCGTCGGCTCGGCCGGGTAGCTACTCTCGACCACATGACGCCCGAGGAGCTCGCCGACCTCGCGTGCGCGACTGCGCCTTCCGCGACCCGGCCGGCAACATGGTGCGCGTCAGCGAGAAGCAGTCCGCCTAGGCGGTCACGACCGCGACGCACACGGCGACGATGCCGAGGAGGATGACGGCCGTGCCGACGACGATCGGCACCGCGGTCGGGCGCTGATACCGGCGGCCGAAGTGGCGCACGATCGCGGCCGCCGCCGCGAGCACGATGACCGCCGAGACCACCCCGACCACGGGGCCGACCAGCTCCTCGCCGCCCTTCGCCTCCGGGTCGCCCGCCCACCAGCCGGCGACGGCGCCGAGCGCCTGCACCCCGGTGGCGAGGAAGGTCGCGGGCACCGCGAGCAGCACGACGGCGGCCAGATAGACGAGCACGGAGAGGGCCGCGAACTCCCTCGTCGCGCGGCGGCGCAGGACGAGCGGATCCAGCGGCACCGGAGTCAGCCGATCAGGTCGTGTCGCACGACGATCGCGTCGCGGGCCGGACCGACGCCGATCGCCGAGATCCGCGAGCCCGACATCTTCTCGAGCGCGATCACGTAGTCCTGTGCGTTCTTCGGCAGATCCTCGAACGTGCGGGCGCCGGAGATGTCCTCGGTCCAGCCCGGGAACTCCTCGTAGATCGGGGTCGCGTGGTGGAAGTCGCTCTGGTTGACCGGCAGCTCGTCGAACCGCACCCCGTCGACGTCGTAGGCGACGCAGACCGGGATGCGCTCGAGCCCCGACAGGATGTCGAGCTTGGTGAGCACGAAATCGGTGATGCCGTTGATGCGCGCGGCGTACCGGGCGATCGGGGCGTCGTACCAGCCCACTCGGCGCGGGCGGCCGGTCGTCGTGCCGAACTCGGCGCCGCGGGTGCGCAGCCCCTCGCCGAACTCGTCGAACAGCTCCGTCGGGAACGGACCCGACCCGACGCGCGTCGTGTACGCCTTCACGATCCCGATGATGCGCTCGAGCTTCGCCGGCCCGATGCCCGACCCGGTCGCGGCGCCGCCGGCCGTCGCGGAGGACGAGGTCACGAACGGGTAGGTGCCGTGGTCGACATCCAGCATCGTCGCCTGGCCGCCCTCGAACAGCACGGTCTTGCCGGCCTCGAGCGCCTGGTGCAGCAGCAGCGACGTGTCGGCCACCATCGGGCGCAGTCGCTCCGCATGCTTGAGCAGCTCGGCCACGACCTCGTCGACGGTGATGGAGCGCCGGTTGTACAGCTTCACCAGCAGGCTGTTCTTCTGGGCGAGGGCGCCCTCCACCTTCTGGCGCAGGATGCTCTCGTCGAACAGATCCTGGATGCGGATGCCGACGCGGTTGATCTTGTCGGCGTAGGCCGGCCCGATGCCGCGGCCGGTCGTGCCGATGTTGCGCTTGCCCAGGAACCGCTCGGTGACCTTGTCGATCGTGCGGTGGTACGACGTGATGACGTGGGCGTTCGCGCTGACCAGGAGCTTGGAGACATCCAGCCCGCGGGCCGTGAGCGCGTCGAGCTCCTCGAACAGCACGTCGAGGTCGACGACGACGCCGTTCGCGATGACCGGCGTGACGCCGGGCGTCAGGATGCCGGAGGGCAGCAGGTGCAGGGCGTACTTCTCGTCGCCGATGACGACGGTGTGGCCGGCGTTGTTGCCGCCGTTGAACTTGACGACATAGTCCAGCCGGCTGCTGAGCAGGTCGGTGGCCTTGCCCTTGCCTTCGTCGCCCCACTGGGCGCCGACGATCACGAGTGCGGGCATGCGGGGACTCCCTGATTCGATAACGGAGGGATTACACCCCAGCCTATCGGGGAGCGTGCCTCCGCACCCACTCGTGCATGACGATCGCCGCCGCGGCGCCCGCGTTGATCGACCGCGTCGACCCGGCCTGCGCGATCTCGACGACCACATCGGCGGCGGCGAGCGCCTCGGCGGTGAGCCCCGGGCCCTCCTGTCCGAACAGCAGAACGCAGCGCTCCGGGATGTCGGCATCCCGCACATCGACCGACCCCTCGACGTTGTCGACCGCGACGATCGGGAGGTCGTGCTCCCGCGCCCACGCCACCAGGTCGCCGACCGACGGATGCTCGCGGATGTGCTGGTACCGGTCGGTCACCATCGCGCCGCGCCGGTTCCAGCGTCGGCGGCCGACGATGTGCACCTCGGCGGCGAGGAAGGCATTCGCGGTGCGCACGATCGAGCCGATGTTGGAGTCGTGCTGCCAGTTCTCGATCGCGACGTGGAAGCCGCGGCGGCGGGTGTCGAGATCGGCGACGATCGCGTCCATCGTCCAGTAGCGGTAGGCGTCGACGACGTTGCGGGCGTCGCCGTGTTCGAGCAGTTCCGGGTCGTAGCGGTCGTCGGCGGGCCACGCGTCGCGGCCGCCCGGCCAGGGGCCGACGCCGATCTCGCGCTCGGTCTCCATGCGTGTGAACCTAGTCGGCTCAGAAGCGGGCGGAGAATCCGCCGTCGGTGTGAATCAGCTGACCCGAGACCCAGCGGCCCGCCGGGGAGAGCAGGAACGACACGATCCCGGCGATGTCCGACGGCGTGCCGAGCCGGCCGAGCGGATGCTCAGGCAGCAGAGCGCTTCGCGTCGCGTCATCCATCCAGCCGGTGTCGATGGGCCCCGGATTGACGACGTTCGCCGAGATGCCGGCCGGACCCAGTTCGCGCGCGGCGGAGATCACGATCCGGTCGAGTGCACCCTTGGAGGCTCCGTAGGGGAGGTTGCCCGTGGTGTGGTCGCTCGTGAAGGCGACGACGACCCCGCCGCCGACGGCCTGCCGCGCGAACGCCGCGATCAGCAGGAGCGACGCGCGGGCGTTGATCGCGAAGTGGCGGTCCAGGCTCTCCGCCGTCGTGTCGACGACGCCGGAGAGAACATCGTGCGCGTGACTGAGCACGAGGGCGTGGATCGGACCGTGGTCGGCCACGACGGCGGCGATGAGCCCGGCCGGCGCGTCGGGGTGCGCGAGATCGCAGGGGTAGTCGGCATCCCGCAGGTCGCTCGTCACCACCGTGTAGCCCTCGCCCGCGAGACGAGACACCACCCCGGCGGCGATGCTGTCGGCCCGGGCGGCTCCGGTGATCAGGACGACGGGCATGCCGCCGATGGTAGCCCCCCTCGTGAGGCGCCCACGGCATCCCGGGTGTCCGTACCATCGTCACCATGCGCGACCGCAGCGAGATCCACTCCTGGCTCACCGACATGGACGGGGTGCTCGTCCACGAGAACACCCCGCTGCCCGGCGCCGCCGACCTGATCCGGCGCTGGACGGAGACCGACACCCCGTTCCTCGTGCTCACCAACAACTCGATCTTCACGCCGCGCGACCTCGCGGCCCGGCTGCGGGCCTCCGGGCTGAACGTCCCCGAGGACCGCATCTGGACATCCGCCCTCGCCACGGCCGACTTCTGCGCCTCGCAGATCCCGGGCGGCTCCGCGTTCGTCATCGGCGAGTCCGGGATCACGACGGCGCTGCACGAGGTCGGCTTCATCCTCACCGAGACGGCGCCCGACTACGTCGTCGTCGGCGAGACCCGCAACTACTCGTTCGAGGCGATCACCCGCGCCATCCGGCTGATCAACAGCGGGTCGCGGTTCATCGCGACGAACCCGGATGCCACCGGCCCCTCCGCGGACGGCGTGCTGCCCGCCACGGGCGCAGTCACCGCCCTCATCTCGAAGGCCACAGGCAAGGAGCCGTACGTCGTCGGCAAGCCGAACCCGATGATGTTCCGCTCGGCGATGAACCGCATCGGCGCGCACAGCGAGTCCACCGCGATGATCGGCGACCGCATGGACACCGACATCGTCGCCGGAATCGAGGCGGGGCTGCACACCGTGCTCGTGCTCACCGGGATCGCGGATCAGACCGAGATCGAGAAGTACCCGTTCCGCCCGGACGAGATCCTGGCGGGCGTGCACGAGCTGCTCGAGTGATCTGGCAGCCCGGCGACCCGGACACGATCGTCCTCGGCGACAACCTCGACGTCGCGGCCGCGTTGCCCGACGGGGCGTTCCGGCTCATCTACCTCGATCCGCCGTTCAACACCGGCAAGACACAGCGCCGGCAGCGCACGACCGTCACCCGGGCCGAGGCCGGCGAGGGGCGCGTCGGGTTCGGCGGGCGCAGCTACACGTCGGAGCGCGGCGCGGTCTCGCGGTACGCCGACACGTTCGACGACTACTGGGCGTTCCTCGAACCCCGCCTGGTCGAGGCCCGCCGGCTGCTCGACGACACCGGCACCCTCTACCTGCACCTCGACTACCGCGAAGCGCACTACGCGAAGGTCGCGCTCGACCGGCTGTTCGGCCGGGAGTGCTTCCTCAACGAGATCATCTGGGCCTACGACTACGGCGGCAAGTCGACCCGGCGCTGGCCGTCGAAGCACGACACGATCCTCGTCTACGTGAAGGACCCCGACCGGTACCACTTCGACTCCGCCGCGGTCGACCGCGAGCCGTACATGGCCCCGGGGCTCGTCACGCCCGAGAAGGCGGAGCGCGGCAAGCTGCCGACGGATGTCTGGTGGCACACGATCGTGCCGACCAACGGGAGCGAGCGCACCGGGTATGCGACGCAGAAGCCGGAGGGCATCCTGCGCCGCATCGTGCAGGCGTCGAGCGCACCCGGCGACGCCGTGCTCGACCTGTTCGCGGGCTCGGGCACGACCGGCGCCGTCGCCGCGGCCCTCGGCCGCCACTACGTTCTGGCCGACTCGAGCCCCGACGCCATCGCCGTGATGCGAGCCCGGTTGCCGGAGGCGGCCGTCCTCACCGTGGGTTGAGTGCCGCCGAAGGCGGTGTATCGAAACCCACCCCGAGCGACCCGGATGGCGGTTTCGATACACCCGCTTCGCGGGCACTCGACCCGCTACGGGGCGGGCTGGGTGTCGACCGGCGCGACCCGGGGAATCGCGACCGAACCGGTGAGCGGCTCGCCCGACGACCTGCTGACGAAGCAGTAGTAGGAGGGGTCGGCATCCCACTGCTCCGCCGTCACCGGGTAGGAGCCCTGGATCTGCGCGTCGCTGTAGACACCGGCCGCCGCGAGGTCGACGACCCCGGGGGCCGAGCAGAGCAGCGAGATCTGCGCGGCGAGCGCCTCGGCCCCGGGGAACTCCGCCCATTCCGCGGGCGCCTCGGGATCCTCGGGGTCGGCCGGCAGCGGCGGGAACCACGCGCGGAACACCATCTGGGCGCCGTGCGGCAGGGCGCAGTCGACGACCGTGTACTCCTCGGCCCAGGCTCCGGTCGCGACGTCGTAGGGCTCGAGGCATTCGCCGCCGAGCAGTTCGTCCCAGTCGTAGGTGCCGGGAACGACCGGCCCGATCGGGAGGGCTGCCGGCCGCGTGGGCGTCGGCGTGGGGGTCGGCGTCGCGACGGCGGGCGCGGGACCGAGCAGGTCGGGCAGCCGGGTGCCGAGCAGGAACAGCGCGATCAGCGCGATGACGGCGAGCAGCCCGCCGCCGACACCGGCGAGGATCTTCTGCGTGCGTCCGAATCCGCGCGGCGGCGGGGGCGTGCCCTCGCCGGGCACGTGCACCAGCTCCTTCGACCGGCCGCGGGCGAGGAAGGGGGCGTTGCTCGGATCGGGTCCGAGGGCGTCCTCGTACTCGCGGAAGCGGTCGTCGCCGAACAGCGCGTCGAGGGCGGACCCCGGCTCGGCCTCGCCGGGCGGGCGCAGCGGGGCGGGCACGAGCGCCTGGGTGGGCTCGTCGGGGAGGGCCGACATCGCCTGGGTGGGCTCGGGTTCCTGCCGGGAGACGGCCTGCGTCGGGACGTCCCAGGATGCCGGGGGCCCCTCGAACGGCGCGACCGGCGGCTCCTCCCACGGGGCGATCGGCTGAGCGGCGGGCGGGACGACCGGAGGCGCGGCCGGAGGGGTGACGAGCGGCGGCGGCGCGACGGGCGGCGCGGCCGGGGCGTCGAACGGGTTGCGCAACTGCGGGGGCGGGGCGGGCTGGCTCGGGGGCGGCGCGGCGGGCGGCACCGCGGCATCCGTCTCGCCGTCGCGCTTCGCGGCGGACTCACGGGCTTCGCGCTCGAACTTCGCGAACCAGTCTTCGGCGTCCTCGCCGGTGTCGGGATTCATTGCTTCTCGAGCCCCAGGTCCTGCAACGAGATCGCCGCGTAGTAGGGGTAGCCGGCGGCCTCGATGACCTCCCGCGCCTCGGTGCCCCGGTCGACGACGACGGCGACGGCCGCGATCTCGGCGCCGACCTTGAGCAGCGCCTCGATCGCCTTCAGCGGCGAGCCGCCGGTCGTGGAGGTGTCCTCGACCACGACGACGCGCTTGCCCTCGAGGTCGGGGCCTTCGACCTGGCGGCCGCGGCCGTGGTCCTTCGGCTCCTTGCGCACGACGAACGCGTGGTAGCCGCGGCCGATCGCCGCGCTTCGGTGCAGCACCGCGGCCGCGATCGGGTCGGCGCCCATCGTCAGGCCGCCGACGGCGTAGACATCCGGGATGTCGGCGATGAGATCGACCATGACCTCGCCGATCAGCGGCGCGACCCGGTGGTCGAGGCTGACCCGGCGCAGGTCCACGTAGTAGGTGGCCTTCTTGCCGCTCGTGAGGGTGAAGTCGCCGTGGAACACCGCGTCGTCCTTGATGAACTGGATCAGCTTTTCGCGGGCGTCGGTCACACCGACAAGACTATGGTCATGCGCCTCGCGACCTGGAATGTGAACTCCGTCCGCAGCCGGGTGGCCCGCATCACCGACTGGCTCGTGCGCGAGAGCGTCGACGTGCTGGCGATGCAGGAGATCAAGTGCACGCCCGCGCAGTTCCCGCTGCAGGCGTTCGAGGACGCCGGCTACGAGGTCGCCCTGCACGGGCTCAACCAGTGGAACGGGGTCGCGATCGCGAGCCGGCATCCGCTCGAGGACGTCGAGATCGGCTTCCCCGGCATGCCCGGGTTCGAGAAGGGCGCGGAGGGGCCCGACCTGCCGCAGGAGGCGCGCGCGATCGGGGCGACGACCGGAGGCATGCGGGTGTGGTCGCTCTACGTGCCGAACGGCCGCGGGCTCGAGGACCCGCACTACCGCTACAAGCTCGACTGGCTCGCGCAGTTGACCTCGGCCGCCCGCACCTGGGCGTCGTCGGACCTGCCGTTCGCCCTGACCGGTGACTTCAACATCGCGCCGCTCGACGGGGATGTCGGCGACCCCTCGCTCATCCCGGGGCTGTCGACGCACATCTCGCCCCCCGAGCGTGCCGCGTTCCAGGAACTCCTGGATGCCGGACTGACGGATGTCGTGCGCCCCCTCGTGCCGACCGGCTACACCTACTGGGACTACAAGCAGCTGCGCTTCCCGCGCAACGAGGGGCTGCGCATCGACTTCGTGCTCGGCTCCCCGTCCTTCGCCGCGGCGGTGACCGGGGCGGCGATCCACCGCGATGAGCGCAAGGGCGACGCGCCCTCCGATCACGTGCCGGTCGTCGTCGACCTCGACCTGCACCCCGATGAGGACGACGACGACCGCCCGATGATCTTCTGATCCCGTTGGGCCGCCACCTGCGCGTCTCGCCTGCCAGAATCTCGCGGCCGTGCGCGCAGAAGGTGGACCAACTAAATCAGCCTTGATTTATATAAGTTCAGGCTGATGCAATTGAAGGGGTGCACGCACTCGACGTCCTCGGAGATCCGGTCCGCCGACGCCTGCTCGAGCTGCCCGGCCCCGACCACTCGGCCTAGGCCGGCGCGAGCAGCGCCGCGACGACGAACAGCGCCGGCACCGAGAGTGCGCTCGTGAGCAGCACGACATCGCGTGCGAGCGACTCGGCGACGGCGTAGCGCTGCGCGTAGTTGAACACGTTCTGGGCCGCCGGAAGCGTCGCGAGGGCGACGGCCGCGAACAGCTCGGGACCGGTCAGCCCGAACACCAGCCAGGCGAGGAGCCAGGCCGCGACCGGCATGACGGCGACCTTGATCAGCGTGACGACCAGGATGTCGGCGCGCGGCGACTCGGCCGCGAGCACGCGTCGGCCGTGCAGGGACATCCCGAAGTTCAGCAGAATCACCGGGATCGCGGCGCCCGCGATGAGGTGGATCGGGGCGAACACCGGCTCGGGGATCTCCAGGCCCGACGCGGCGACGGCGACGCCGAGCACCGACGCGATGATGAGGGGATTGCGCACGGGTTGCAGCAGGATGCGGCGGAGGGACGGGGTGCCGCTCGTGGCCAGGTCGAGGATCGTCAGGGCGATCGGCGCGAAGACGATCATCTGGAGCAGCACGACCGGGATCGACGCCGACGCGTCGCCGAGCACGTAGACCGAGACCGGGATGCCGATGTTGTTGCCGTTGACGTAGCCGGCCCCGAGGGCGGCGATGGTCGTCTCGGCGACGGAGCGGCGCCGCAGGATCGAGAACACACCGGCGAGCGCGAAGGACGCGACCGC
>CAZPJC010000014.1:0-2865 GCA_964586645.1 uncultured Schumannella sp. | reverse complement strand
CGGAGCGGCGCCGCAGGATCGAGAACACACCGGCGAGCGCGAAGGACGCGACCGCCGCGAGGCCCGCGATCGGGAGTTGCGTCGAGAACAGCCGGGGCAGGTCGGCCTCGGCGAGCACCGTGAAGACGAGTGCGGGCGTGAGCACGAAGAACGCCAGTCGGCTGAGGGGGAAGTCGGCGCGCGGCCCGAGCATCCCGCTCCGGCCGATGAGGTAACCCAGGCCGATGATCGCGCCGATGATCGCGAACCCGATGAGCACGCCGATCATGCCTTCAGCGTAGGGCGCGGCCTCACCGCCTCGACCGATAGGCGGCCCTCTCCTCGGGCGTGAGGTGCTCGGTCGCGTACGACAGCATCGTGCGCGGCATCCGCGCGGCGTGCGCGTCGAGGAAGCCGAGCAGCGCTTCGCGCGACACCCGCTTGCCGACCTCCCGCAGCATCCAGCCCACGGCCTTGTGCATGAGGTCCTCGCGGTCGTCGAGCAGCCGCGCGGCGAGGTCGAGCGTCGTCGAGGCGTCGCCCCTCTTGATGAACGCGAAGGTGGCGAGCACCGCGACCCGGCGTTCCCACAGCACGGGGGATGCCGCGAGGTCGTCGAGCAGCGAGCGGTCGCGGTCGACGAGCCACTCGCCGAGGAGGTGCTCGGCGGACGAGTCGACGAGGTCCCAGTTGTTCACCCGCCCCCGTCGCACCGCCGCGAGGTATCTCTCCGCCGCCTCGCCCGGCGACGACCGGGACGCGTCGACGAGCAGCAGCAGGCCGGCGAGCCGATGCTCGTGCTCGGGGTCGTCGAGCTGCGCGTCGATCTCGTCGAGCGGCAGCCCGCGGAACCTCTTCACCACCGCGCGGGCGGCCGGAACCCGCACGCCGATGAACAGGTCTCCCGCCCCGTACTCGCCGGGGCCGGTCTTGAAGAAGCGCTGCAGGAACCCGGCATCTGCAGCATTCGCGACCTCAGCGAGGGCTGCGCGCACGTCCTGGGCCGTCGAGAGGGATTCCACGCAACGATCATGCGCCGTTCGCAACCCTTTCCGGAAGCGCCCTTCCTAGGCTCGACACATGACGATCACGCATGCACCCGAGGATGTCGTGACGTCCGCCGCCTGGCTCGACCTGAAGGCCGCGGTCGTCGCGCTCCGGCCGCTCCAGGTGCACGACGGCAGCATCCCGGAGGCCGCGGACCACGCCGAGGCCCGCGCCCTCGTCGAGCGCATCGCCGTCGGCATCCGCGACCTCGCCCCCGCCTTCCCGCACGACGCCGACTACCTCGACGCGGCCGTCGCCGACTTCGAGACGTGGGCGGCCGGCGGCTTCGGGGTTCCCGACTTCTACGACTCCCTCGTCGCCTTCCACCCCGAGCACCACCGCGAGGACGGCCTGCGGCACCTCGTGATCTTCCCGATGTACACCCAGAACGGCAGCGCCGACCGGCTCGTCGAAGCCGTGCTCGTCGAGGTCGTCTGGCCGGAGTTCATCGCCGCGCTCGAGCAGACCTACACGAACGCGCTCTTCGTGCCGATCCGGTTCCTCGACTTCACCCCCGGCTACGACACCAACTCGGCGGTGCTGTTCCCCGAGACGGTCGCGATGCGCGAGATCCCCGCGTTCACCTGGGGCGCGATCTTCGCCGACCGCGAGGCCGCCCGCTTCCGCTCGGTGACCCGCAAGGCCGCCGAGGTGACGCGGCTCGAGCTGCCGGCCGACGCCGCGCGCCTGCTCGACGACCAGCGTCTCGCCGAGGAGACCTTCGTGCTCTGGGACCTCATCCACGACCGCACCCACATGCGCGGCGACCTGCCGTTCGACCCGTTCATGATCAAGCAGCGGATGCCGTACTTCCTCTACTCCCTCGAAGAGCTGCGCTGCGACCTCACGGCGTTCCGCGCCGCGGTCGACCTGGTACGGGCCGAGGACACGGATGCGACGACCCGGGAGCACGCGCAGCTCGCGCAGTACGCCATCCTGTTCGATCGGATGTTCCGGTTCCCGCTCACCGGCGACCGCACCCGCAACTACGACGGCCTCGGCGGGCAGCTGCTGTTCGCCTGGCTGCACCAGAAGAACGTGCTGCACTGGACCGACACGGCCCTCGCCCTCGACTGGGCCGACGTGCCGGATGCCGTGGTGGCCCTGTCGGACGCGATCGACGAGCTCTACTGGCGCAGCATCGACCGCCCGAAGATCGCGCACTGGCTCGCGGCGTACGAGCTGGTGCGCGGCGTGCTCGACCCGCACCCCGCGTCGGCCTGGGCGCGCGGCCTCTCCGACGAGATCCTCACCGGTTCCCCCAAGGGCATGACGGATGCCGTGCTCGACGACGAGTTCCCGCTGTCGATGTTCTACGAGGCGCTGAGCAAGAAGATGGGCGACGTCATCGAGTCGACGAAGGGCATCACGGGCGCGTCGGCCACCGTCTCGGCCTGACGACGGAGGCGCCCGCGAGGGGGCGTCCGTCGGCTCGAGGGGTGAGCGCACCCGCGCGGCGCCCGGCGCCGACCTCCCGGGAACTGCGCACGGATCTGCTCGTCGCGCTGGCGTTCGCCGTCGGCATCCTGCTCAGTCGGTGCTCTACTCGTGTCGCTCGGCATCCTCGCCGTCACGACCGTCGCCCTCATCGCGGCCGGGGTGCGCATCTACGAGAACTCGCTGCTCAGGCTCGGCGCCGGGTGTCGTGGAAGGAAGCCCTCGCCGCGCGATGATGGGTCGTCACGCGGCCGCGTGAGTGAAGATGACATCGTGAAGCTGTCGATGCCGCTGGACTACTCGGGCAATCCCGTCGAATCGGCGGCCCTCGTGGCCGAGCTGGAGAGGGCGGGGCTCGGCACCGTCTGGGTCGCCGAGCCGTACGGCTTCGACGCGCCGACG
>CAZPJC010000013.1:0-29248 GCA_964586645.1 uncultured Schumannella sp. | reverse complement strand
GAGAAGGACCCGTCGGCGGCGATCTGGATGGCGGAGGCGCTGAAGGAGGCCGGGCTGCCCGACGGCGTCTTCAACGTCGTGCACGGCGACAAGGAGGCGGTCGACGCGATCCTGAACCACCCCGAGATCGCCTCGATCTCGTTCGTGGGGTCGACGCCGATCGCGAAGTACGTCTACGAGACGGGCACCGCGGCCGGTAAGCGCGTGCAGGCCCTCGGCGGGGCGAAGAACCACATGCTCGTGCTGCCCGACGCCGACCTCGACCTCGTCGCCGATTCCGCGGTGAACGCGGGCTTCGGGTCGGCGGGGGAGCGGTGCATGGCGATCTCGGTCGTCGTCGCGGTGGGCGACATCGCCGACGACCTCATCCCGAAGATCGTGTCGCGCATGAGCGGCCTGAAGGTCGGCGACGGCACGCGCGGCTGCGACATGGGTCCGCTGATCACGAAGGAGCACCGCGACAAGGTGGCGGGCTACCTCGACATCGCGGTGACCGACGGCGCCGAGCTGGTGGTCGATGGCCGCGGCATCGAGGTCGACGGGGAGGCCGACGGGTTCTGGCTCGGGCCGACCCTCATCGACAAGGTGCCGACGACGTCGGATGTCTACCACCACGAGATCTTCGGACCGGTGCTGTCGGTCGTGCGCGTCGAGAGCTACGAGGAGGGTCTCGCCCTCATCAACGGCTCGCCGTACGGCAACGGCACCGCGATCTTCACCAACGACGGCGGCGCGGCCCGGCGGTTCCAGCGCGAGGCCACGGTCGGCATGATCGGCATCAACGTGCCGATCCCGGTGCCGGTCGGCTACTACTCGTTCGGCGGCTGGAAGGACTCGCTCTTCGGCGACACGAAGGCGTACGGCCCCGACGCCATCCACTTCTTCACCCGGCAGAAGGCGATCACCTCCCGCTGGCTCGACCCCAGCCACGGCGGTATCAACCTGGGCTTCCCCACCAACTGACCGTGCGGCCCGCCGACGCCGTCGCCGCGGCGGTCGAGAGGCTCCGGGATGCCGGGGCGCCCACCGAGACGCGCGTCGCGGTGCTGCGCGGGGCGTTCGGTCGCGCGAAGCTGCGGGCGGCGGGCGAGGTGTGGCGGCTCGGGGCGCTGTGCCTCGCCGCCGACGGCGCGCTGTTCGCGACGGGCGACGTGCTCGTCGTGACCGAGCCGACGCATCCGAACTACCGCAACGAGCTCGCGATCGAGCGCAACGAGCTGCGCGCCCAGCTGCGCCGGGCGGGACTCCCGGTGGGGGCGACCGCCGTGATGGATGCCCACCCCCTCGACCTCGACGCGCCGGAGCCGCCGCTCGTCGGGACGGCGGACGGTCTCGGCGTGCTGTGGACGCCGGGCGGCGCGGCGATCCCGTTCGTGCGCTACCTCACGGAGCGCGTCGACCTGCTGCTCGGCTGAACGTCAGACCGCGGTGTCGTAGCGGTACGGCACCGTCGTCGGACCGTCGTGCTCGCCCGTGTTCTCGGCGGCCCCGGACTTCCGGTAGATGAGCTGGCCCTGCTCCCACTGCAGCACGAGTTCGTCGTCGACGGCGTCGAGCGTCTCCGCGTCGAGGGGGACTGTCTGACCGTCGAGGGGTCCGCCGGTGAGACGGCCGAGGATGTTCGCCATGTGATGCTCCGTTCCGGCGTCAGCCTAGCGAGGGGAGTCGGCCGCGAGCAGGCCGGAAGTCCCGCGCCTACGCGATCGCGGCGGCCGGCGGCTGCGCGATCGTCGAGATGCGCACGCCCGCCCGGAGGGCGAGCTCGGGCACGTCGATCGCGCCGTAGTGCTCGGCCGCGTGCACGATGATCGCCGCGCAGGCCTCGGCGTCCGCGACGGCGTCGTGGTGGGGGAAGTCGGAGAACCCGGCGTGCGAGGCGACCGACGGCAGCTTGTAGGAGTCGAGCGTGTAGGTGTTGCGCGCGATCTGCAGGCTGCAGAAGTAGCTGTAGAGCGGGACGGCGAACCCGGTCGCGAGGCAGGCGGCCTTGATGACACCCATGTCGAAGCCGGCGTTGTGCGCGACGAGGTGGTCGTCGCCGGCGAAGGCGAGCAGGTCGGTCATCTGCTCGGCCCAGGAGGGGGCATCCACCACCATGTCGGGCGTGATGCCGTGGATGCGCGTGTTCCAGTCGATGAAGTGGTCGTGACCCGCGGGAGGCCGGATGAACCAGCCGATGCGGTCGACGACCTGGCCGTCGCGCACCTTCACGAGGCCTACCGAGCACGCGCTCGCCATCGACGAGTTGGCCGTCTCGAAGTCGATGGCGGTGAAATCGAGAGGCACACGCCGACTCTCGCACGGGCCCCCGACGCCGACTCCATGCCGCGCCGAGCGCGGTGTCTTTGGCCCCTTCGGACGTGCGGGCGACGGGCCTGCTCTGGGGTTCGACGAGCCGACCGAGGAGCCGGCATGCTCTACAGCTACTTCTGCAGCCTGCAGATCGCGCGGAACACCTACACGCTCGACTCCTACAAGCGGCCGTCGGTCGCCGCGGCCGCCGGGATCGGGGCCGCGATCGCCGCCTTCCGCGACGGCTCCGCCGCCCCGCAGGCGACGGGCATCACGCTCCGTGACGCCGTGCTGGGTGGGAGATTTCCCGGCGAACCCGCGGACGTCATCCGTTCCGCCAACCGCGCGCTCGCCGGCGATCGGCCCCGGGTGGCGCTCGCCGTGCGGAGCAGCGCGACCGCGGAAGCGGCGCTGGCGACGACGGTGGCCTGACCGGTCCGGGCTCTCGGTACGCTATTGGCATGTCCGTCGACCTCCTCCTCGTGAAGGCTCCCGCCGACCTCGAGAGCATCTGGGACCAGCACACCTACGAGCACCTCGCGCTGGAGCCGCTCGGGGATCGCGACTTCGTGATCTCGGAGATCCTGCGGGTGTTCCCCGAGACCGACGTCTCGCAGGGCTGGGATCGCGCCGAGTTCACCGCGAACGGCGAGCTGTTCGCGTTCACGGTCGACGACACCCCGGTGGTCGAGTCGGTCTACATCGACGGCGAGGGACCGACCCTGCTCTCCCGCATCGGCGAGCTGCAGACGGCGAACGGCTGGCGGCTGTTCGAGATGGGCAACGGCGCCGCCTTCAAGTAGGGGCGCGGGCGCCTGGCGGGCCGCCGGTAGGCTCGTTCCCCGTGGCATTGACTATCGGCATCGTCGGACTCCCCAACGTCGGCAAGAGCACCCTCTTCAACGCGCTCACCAAGAACGACGTGCTGGCGGCGAACTACCCGTTCGCGACGATCGAGCCGAACGTCGGCGTGGTCGAGCTGCCCGACCCGCGGCTCAAGGTGCTCGCCGGGATCTTCGGCAGCGAGCGCATCCTGCCGGCGACGGTGTCGTTCGTCGACATCGCCGGCATCGTCAAGGGCGCCTCGGAGGGGGAGGGGCTGGGCAACCAGTTCCTCGCCAACATCCGCGAGGCCGACGCGATCGCGCAGGTCGTGCGCGGCTTCGAGGATTCGGATGTCGTCCACGTCGCCGGCGTCGTCGACGCGAAAGACGACCTCGAGGTCATCACGGCCGAGCTCGCGCTCGCCGACCTGCAGACCCTCGAGAAGGCGATCCCGCGCTTCGAGAAGGAGGTCAAGACCAAGAAGGTCGAGCCCGCCGTGCTCGAGGCCGCCGTCGCCGCGCAGAAGGCGCTCGAGGCCGGCATCCCGCTGTCCCGGGCGAAGGATGTCGACCTGCACGCTCTGCGGGAACTGGGCCTGTTGACCGCGAAGCCGATCATCTACGTGTTCAACGTCGACGAGGGCATCCTCACCTCGCCCGAGAAGAAAGCGGCGCTCGCCGCGCTGGTCGCTCCGGCGAACGCCGTGTTCCTCGACGCGAAGGTCGAGTCGGAGCTGATCGACCTCGACCCCGAGGAGGCGGCGGAACTGCTCGCCTCGATGGGTCAGGAGGAGAGCGGCCTCGACCAGCTCGCCCGCATCGGCTTCGACACCCTCGGCCTGCAGACCTACCTCACCGCCGGGCCCAAGGAGTCGCGCGCCTGGACCATCCACAAGGGCGACAAGGCCCCGCAGGCGGCGGGCGTCATCCACACCGACTTCGAGAAGGGCTTCATCAAGGCCGAAGTCATCTCGTTCGCCGACCTCGTCGCCACCGGCTCGGTCGCCGAAGCCCGCGCGAAGGGCAAGGCGCGCATGGAGGGCAAGGACTACGTCATGCAGGATGGCGACGTGGTGGAGTTCCGCTTCAACGTGTAGACGGCTTCGCCGGGCTGACCTCCCGGGTGTTCACCAGCCCAGCGACCCGGGCGACCCTTTGAACGGACCGACGACGGCACTCGTGATCCAGCCGCCGTAGAAGCCGCCGGGTTGCGGGGTGACGACCTCGCCGCCGACGGTGCACGCGTCCATCGCCTGCGCGTACACGGCGACGCGATCGCGGAGCGGCTCGAACCCGGGCGACGGATGCGGGTAGTTCCACGCGGACGCGGGCCGCACCTCGCCGCCGCCGCGCACGTCGAGATATCGCGCGGTGCCCTTGAACTCGCAGAACGACGAACCCTCCGCGTCGACGAGCGCGCCCGGTGCGAAGTCCGCGATCGGCAGGTAGTAGACCGGCGGGTGGCTGGTCTCGAGCACCCGCACCACGTCTCGGGACTCGACGATGAGCTCCCCGCCGAGATGGATCGTGACCGGCGCGGTGACGCGCTCGATGCGCGGCGGCCGGGGGTAGTCCCACACCGACTCCTGCCCCGGCCCGGGGATCTCGGCGAGCGGCCTCGGCACCTGTTCACTCTATGACCGCGATGCTTGACTGGGGTGTGGCCGCGACCCCGATGTTCCCGCTCGGATCCGTGCTGTTCCCGAGCGTCCCGATCCCGTTGCGGGTGTTCGAGTCGCGGTATCTCACGCTGATCGGGCGACTGCTCGACGAGGAGGAAGCCGAGCCCGAGTTCGGCGTCGTGCTCATCGAGCGCGGACACGAAGCCGGGGGTGGTGATCAGCGCGCCTCGATCGGGACGCTCGCGCGGCTGGTGAGCGTCAGCGCGCGCGCCGACGACCTGCTCATCCTCGCCGTCGGGACCCGGCGCTTCATGGTCGAGCGCTGGCTCGACGACGACCCGTATCCGCAAGGCGAGATCTCGATGCTGCCGGAGCTGGAGTGGTCCGAGGCGCTCGCGTCCCTGCGGGCCGAGGCCGAAGCGGTGGTGCGTCGGGTCATCGCCCGCCTCGCGGAGCCCGAGGCGGCTGCCGACATCGAGCTGTCCGACGATCCCGTCGCCTCCGTGTGGCAACTGGCGGCGATCGCCCCGCTGGGCGAGTACGACCGGTACACCTTGTTGACGTCGACGTCGATGGATGGCCTCCTTCGTCGCCTGATCGACCTCACCCTCGAGGCCGAGGAGCTCTGGTCCGCCGAGTGAGATCGACCCATCGTCGACCGCGGGCCGTCGGCGCGATGTCGGTGGTCTCTCTCACCCTGCGGCCATGGATCCCGTCACCCCTCGCCTCGCCGACATCCTCGACCCTTGGCTGACCTCCTACGCCGCGGAACGCACCGGCCGCCGCCGTGATCGCCTGCTCGCGGTCGGAGCGCGGGCCCGGGCGTGTCTGGACGCCGAGGTCGATCGCATCGCGACCGATCCCGAGCTGCGGCTGATCGAGCTCGAGCACGACGCCGGCACCGAGGACGCTGCGGCGCGGACCGTCGGCGCTGATGCGCTCCCCACGCTCCTGATCCTGCTCACGACGGACAGGTGGCTTCCGGCCGATCGGCCTGACCGGCTCGCGCAGCTGCAGGTGCTCGGCGCCCTCGGCAAATGGATGTCGTCCCCCGGCGGACCGTGGTGGGCGTCGTACTGCGACGTGCTCACGCTCCTCGTCGAGGTCGACCAACAGCGCGAGAAGGCGCATCGAAGGGTGCATCATTGATGTACCTGCAGATGAAGGGCCGGATGATGCGCACGACCGTGACGATCGACGACGAGCTTCTCGCGCACGCGTCGGCGCTGACCGGAACACGCGAGACGTCGGCGCTGCTCAAGCAGGGGTTGCGTGCCCTGATCCAGCAGGAGAGCGCGCGGCGGCTCGCGCGGCTGGGTGGGAGTGATCCCTCCGCCAGCGCCGGGCCGCGGCGTCGAGCAACGTCGACCCCGTGATCCTCGTCGACTCATCGGTGTGGATCGATCACCTTCATCGCGCGGACGCGGGACTGGTCGCTCTCCTCGACGGCAATGAGGTGGCGGTTCATCCGATGGTGATCGGCGAACTCGCGCTGGGCGCGATCGTCGGACGTGACGCGTTCCTGGACCTGCTCGGCGCGCTGCCGCCCGCCGTCGAGGCGTCTCACGCCGAAGTCCTGCGGTTCGTCGCGGATCGCCGGCTGCACGGCAGGGGTCTCAGCTTCATCGACGCCCACCTGCTTGCCGCTGTCGTGCTCAGCGTCGGCGCGCGGCTCTGGACCCGCGATCGGCGACTGCACGAGGCCGCCGTCGAGCTCGGTGTCGACTGGCGTCCGTAGCGCGTGCCGCCGGTCGGCCGGCTTGCACCCGTCGATCCTCGCCGTCCGACCTTCGACCCTGTTCAGACCCGGACGGTCGAGACACGATGGATGCATGGGCGTGATCGAGAACTCCAAACTCACCGTCGTCGGCGCCGGGAGCGTCGGCACGTCGGTCGCGTACGCGGCCCTCATCCGCGGCTCGGCACGACACGTCGCGCTCTATGACATCGCGACCGAGAAGGTCGACGCCGAGGTCCTGGACCTCGCGCACGGCACCCAGTTCACCGGGTCGAGTGAGGTCTCCGGCGGCTCCGACGTCTCGGTCGCAGCCGGGTCGCATGTCGTGGTCGTGACCGCGGGGGCGAAACAGGACCCGGGGCAGTCGCGGCTCGATCTCGCGGCGACGAACGCCCGCATCCTGGGCTCCCTCATGCCGAAGCTGCTCGAGGTCGCCCCCGATGCGGTCTACGTCATCGTCACCAACCCGTGCGACGTGCTGACGATGCTCGCGCAGCAGGCGTCGGGTCTGCCGGCGCGACGCGTCTTCGCCTCGGGGACGGTGCTCGACACCTCCCGGCTGCGGTGGAAGCTGGCCCAACGTGCCGGGGTCTCGCCGTCGAGCGTGCACGCCTACATCGTCGGCGAGCACGGCGACTCGGAGTTCCCGCTCTGGTCGCGGGCGACGATCGGCACGGTGCCGATCCTCGACTGGGAGGTCGACGGCCGCCCGCGGATGACGTCCACGGAACTCGACGCGATCGCCGACGACGTGCGCAACGCGGCGTACACGGTCATCAAGGGCAAGGGCGCGACGAACTACGCGATCGGGCTCTCGAGCGCACGCATCGTCGAGGCGATCCTGCGCGACGAGCGGGCCGTGCTGCCCGTCTCGACGGTGCTCGACGGCGCGTACGGGGTGAGCGGCGTCGCCCTGTCGGTGCCCTCGATCGTCAGCTCGGACGGCGCCGTTCCGATCGGAGGGCTCGACTTCTCGCCGGCCGAGCGCGAGGCTTTCGAGCGTTCCGCGGCAGCGGTGCGTCGTGTCGCCGACGATCTGCGGGGCTGAGCCCGAGCCCGAGTAGCCTCGCGGAATGGACTTCGCAGGCCTGCACCCCGACGCGGTGGAGTTCTATCGCGAACTCGCCGTGCACAACGACAAGGCGTGGTGGACGGCGAACAAGCCCCGCTACGACGCGCGGGTGCGCGGGCCGTTCGAGGCGCTCGCCGAGGAGCTCGGGGCCGAGTTCGGGCCGGTGAAGATCTTCCGGCCGTACCGCGACGTGCGGTTCTCGGCCGACAAGACGCCGTACAAGGACCACGTCGGGATGGTGACCCGCGGCGTCGCCGTGCACTACCTGCAGCTGGGGGCCGACGGGCTGCTCGCCGCCGGCGGGATCTACGACACCACGCCCGCGCAGCTCGCGAGGTTCCGGGCGATCGTCGACGACGTGCGGCTGTTCGGCGACCTGGAGGCGACCCTCGAGGAGCTCGCCGACCTCGGGTTCACCCCGGTCCAGTCGGATGCCCTCGCCACGGCCCCGCGCGGATTCACCGTCGACCATCCGCGCATCCATCTGCTGCGACTCAAGCGGCTCGCCGTGCAGAGCCCGCTGGGCGTCGAAGACTGGATGTGGGGGCCGGGGGCGGGCGACCGCATCGCCGACGCGTGGCGCGCCGTCTCGATCTGGAACGAGTGGCTCACCGAGAATCTCGCCGGGGAGGCTCCGACCCACTAGGGGCGCGAGTCCAGGTGTGATCCACGATCGCCGCGCCGACGGCATCCCGGAGTTCGCGTTCCGCGGCGCTGCGGTAGAGGTCGCGCGTGAAGTACGCCGACTCCAGACGGTAGGGAGCGCTGTGGTGGATGCCACGCGCGAGGTCCGAGAGGTAATCGTGGCCGCCGGCGCGGTACCCGCGCAGTTCGCTCTCGTCGAGGCGGATCAGCGCGGAGTCGTCGATGACGGCGCTATGGCTGTACCGCGCGTCGAGGTACAGGACGCCCTCGTCCTCGAGGAGGAACCAGGCTCCGGGCTCGTGGTCGACGTAGCGCATCACATCGCGCAGCCTAGGGGCCGGAACGGGATCGGCGCCCGCCTCCGGGGGAGACGGGCGCCGATCGACGGGGAAGCGGGACTCAGCCCGCGTTCTCCAGTTCGTACTGGTCGCGCAGCGATTCGATCTCCGCCTCGATGTCGCCGAGGTTCTCGGGGTCGGTCAGGCCGCACTGCTCCATCTCCTGGTCGACCTGGAGGGTGAGCCCCTCCTTGCCGTCGGCGTGGGCGTCGGCGACGGTTCCGACGCGGATCTCGTTGGCTTCCGACTGCTGGTTGACGGCCGAGACGGCGTCGCACAGGTGGTACACCTTGCCGGCCGGGGTCCAGGCGACGGTGTCGGAGCCGGTGAGCTCTTCGACGATCGCGGTGTACTCGTCGACCTGGCCCTCGTTGGCGATCTCGCCCTCGATGACCTGCTCGGTGTTCTCCTCCTGCGAGGCGGGGTTGAAGTCGATGCCGAGCAGCACGGCGCCCACGAGCACCACGGCTCCGACGATCCCCGCGACGGTCTTCGTGCGGGAGTCCATGTTCTTGTTGAGCAGGATCAGGATGATGATCGGCACGAACACGATGATCGGGATGATCGCCCCGAGCTGGTTCTGCACGAAGAACTTGGCGGGTTCCTGTCGTGAGGCCGGGTCTGCGTGGTTGGCGGCCTGCCACAGCCGCGACCCGATGACGGTGAGCACGCCCATCACGACCAGCAGCCCGATGAGCGCCCACATCAGGTACTCGCTCGGGATGAACCCGGTGTTCGGCTCGCCGTCGACGTTGGTGCCGCGCAGCTGCGTGAGGAGGTACCAGATGCCCAGACCCTCGAGCACCAAGGCGACGGCCCAGAGGACGATCGCGATGACGCGCTTGGTGCCGGCCCCCGCCTTCGCCTCGTCCGACGCCTTCCAGCCGGTGCCTTCGCTGACGCGCTTCTCGGCCTCGGCCTTGATCGCGGCCCGTTCCTTCGCCGTGGTGGCGGGCTTCGGAGCCGCCTCCGCCTGAACGACCTTCTTGCCGCTGCGGCTCGTACGCTCTGCCATGGGGTGCCCTCCTGAGAATCAGCTGGGACCACAGCATAGCGGCGGCGGGAGAACCGCTCAGCCCGGAGTCTGCCCCGGCTCCCGCGCCTCGAACCAGCCGAGCCAGCCGTCATCCATCGCCATCACCTCGTAGTCGCCGCAGCGCTGCACCTCGTCGGGCCATTCCTCGGTGGACCAGTCGACCGCGAGCTGCGGGATGCCCGTGCGCGGCGCCGGCTCGCACGACCCCGCGAGATCGGAGTCGGTGACGACGCGGATGACCGAGACGGTCTCATCGAGCGTCGCCACGTTGCGCAGGTCGGTCGCGTCGTCGGGGATCCAGTCCGGGATGCCGACCCCCACCCAGCCGTCGGCGGCGGCCTCGTAGCCGGCGAAGTCCTCCCGGTGCTGTTTGCTGAAGACGTCGGAGATCTGCGCGCACCCGGTGAGGGCGACGAGCGCGATCCCGGTCGCGAAGGCGGCGGTGGCGACGGTGGCCGAGTCGAAGCGTGACATGCTCCGATGCTCGCCCGCGGCATCCCGGGTGCGCATCGGGCGGGAGCGTGACCGGGGTCGCCCGTGCGGACGACCCCGGTGTCACTCTCCGGGCTGAGCGTTCGCCGCGTCGCGGGCCGCGGGCGACCTCGTCGCCGCGACCACCCGGGCGATCCTGGTGGCGTCGATGCCGAGCTGCCGCAGGTTGCCGGTCAGCGGGTTCGAGTAGCCGAGGAAGAAGAGTCCCGGATGCGCCGCCAGCTGCGCCTCCGCGTTGACCAGGGGACGCCCGTTGCGCGCGAGCACGCCGAGGTCGCCGACGAGCGGTTCCAGTCCGCGCTGGAACCCGGTCGCGAGCACGACCGCGTCGGGGTGCCGTTCGGTGCCGTCGGCGAGCACCACGGCATCCTTCGTGAAGCGCTCGACCGCGGCGACGACCTTCACCTTCCCCGCTTTGAGCGCGCGCAGCAGGCCGACGTCGAGGGTCGGGGTGACGTCGTCCCGGGCCTGCTGGGTGGCGATCCCGCGGGGGGCCTTCGGGATGCCGTACGCGCGGAGGTCCCCGACGGCCACGCGCTGCATCGCACCCGCGAGCGCGTCCTGCACCGTCAGCGGGAACGCCGACATCGACAGGATGAGCGCCTGACTCGGGATGCCGGCCACGGCGCGCAGGACGATGTTGGGCGGGGTGCGCATCGCGAGCGAGACAGTGACGCCCGCGTCGGCGAGGTCGGCCGCGATCTCCGCGCCGCTGTTGCCCGGGCCGACGACGAGCACGTCGCGGGCGCCGAGGGCCTGCGGATTCCGGTAGGCGCTCGAATGCACGACCGTGCCGGCGTAGTCGGCGAGGCCCGGCCAGTCCGGCAGCTTGGGGCTGTGGTTGTAGCCCGTCGCGACGACGACGGTGTCCGTCGCGACCGTGCCCCGGTCGGTCACGACCCGCCAGCCGTCCTCGGCGCGTTCGACGGTCGTCGCGGTCACCCCGAGCCGCACGTCGAGCGCGTGCAGGTCGGCGTATTCGGCGAGGTAGCGCAGCACGTCGTCGCGGGCGACCCAGCGGCCGTACCGGCGCGGGATGCGGTACCCCGGCAGAGCGGAGAGCCCGCGCGAGGTGTGCAGGTGCAGGCGGTCGTAGTGACCGGCCCAGCTCGAGCCGACCCGATCGGCCTTGTCGAGCACGATCGCGTCGACCCCGACGCGCTTCAGCTCGGCGGCGGCGGCGAGCCCGCCCGGGCCGGCGCCGATCACGACGGCGGGAATGCGGGAGGGGAGGGCGTCTTCGCTCACGGATGCCACCCTATGGCTACCGTGGGAGTCATGGATCTGCAGTTGACCGGCACGCGCGCGATCATCGTCGGCGGCACGAAGGGGATCGGCCGCGGCGTGGCGGAAGCCCTCGCGCGGGAGGGTGCCGTCGTCACCGTCGCCGCCCGGCACGACGTCGACGCGATCGCCGCCGAGATCGCCGCGCAGACCGGCGGCGCGGTGCACGGCGTCGTGATCGACTCCCGCGACGACGGCTCGGTGCAGGCCGGGGTCGCTGCCGCCGCCGCGGTCATGGGCGGCGTCGACATCCTCGTCAACACCGCGGCCGCGCCGTGGAACGCGTCGAAGAACACGGTCGCGTCGCAGACCGGCGACGAGGCGATGCGCGAGGAGTTCGAGGAGAAGGTGCTGGGCTATCTCCGCGCCGCCCGGGCGGTGGCCCCGCTGATGACGGCGCAGGGCTGGGGCCGGATCATCAACGTGAGCGGGCTCGGCGCCCGCAAGTCGGGTTCGGTCGCGCAGACGGTGCGCAACATCAGCGTCGCCGCGATCACCAAGAACCTCGCCGACGAACTCGGCCCGCACGGGGTCAACGTGACGGTCGTGCATCCGGGGACGACGCTGACCGACGCGGTCGAGGAGCGCGTCGCCGCGCGGGTGGCCGCGGGCGAGACCCGTGCCGACGCCGAGCGCGCGCTGGCGGGCAACATCATCGGCCGCATCGTCACCGTCGCGGAGCTCGCCGACGTGATCGCCTTCCTCGCGTCGCCGCGGAGCGTCGCGATCACCGGGGGAGCGGTGGATGCCGGGGGCGGCACCCCGGGCGTCGTCACCTACTGAGCGGGCTCAGCCCGTCATCCCGGCGAGCAGCGCGTCCTTCAGCCGGGGGCTGAGCGACGGCGGCACGTCGACCTCGACGCCGAGGGCGTGCAGGGACCGGCTGTAGAAGTTGCGCGCCGCGGCGGCGAGGGCGATGTCGACGATCTCGCGGTCGCTGAAGCCGTGCTCGCGCAGCACCGTGGCATCCTGCTCGGTCATCGTCGAGGAGTCGCGGCTGAGTCGCTCGGCGAACTCCATCATCGCGACCTCTTCGGGCGGCAGGCCCGCGGTGCGGAAGTCCCGGGCGACGCGCTCCAGCTCGTCGGCGTCGATGTACTTCAGCGACTTGTTCCCGTGCGCGAGACGGCAGGCCCCCGAGCCGATCGCGCCCGCGGCCGCGAGGGTCACGAGTTCGTAGCGCCGCATCCCGAGCCCGGGAGCGACCGACCTGACCAGCGCCTCGAAAGCGCGCACCGCCTCCGGGTTGAGCGCCATCGCCCGCGTGTGCGACGGGACGTACCCGAGGTGCTCGAGGTCTTCGGCGTACAACTCGGCGGCGAGTCCGGTGACCTCGTCCGGCTCCGCGGTCTGAAGGATCGTCATGCCGGCGAGCCTACGCGGGGCACCCGCCGTAGGCTTCCGGGCATGAGCAGGTTCCTGCCGATCCCGGTGCCGGACGGCGCGCCCACCTGGCTGCTGAACGTCGTCGTCGTCGCGGGCGGGGTGGCGCTGCTCGCGGTGCTGATCTGGCAGGCCGTTCGGTATTTCCGCGACCACCGCGACGAGGACTGACCGAAACGCGCCCGCGCCCGGCTAGGCTGGGCGCACAATCGAAGATCGGGCCGCACGGGATGCGGGAGAGCCCACGAACTCGTGTGGGCACCGAAGGAGCAAGCCTCCCCGCCAATCTCTCAGGTACACGTACCGCATCGCGCAGGCCACTCTGGAAAGAGCTCGTGTCACCAGCGAGCCGCCGTCGGTGAAAGCGTGCAAGGCACGCGAAACTCTCAGGCACCATGACAGAGGGGGAGTTCTCACCACTCGTCTCGATGGAGAACTCCGTGTCCGATCATCCCTCCCGCCCGTCCCCGCTCGACGCCGTGCACGTCGCCGCGGGCGCGGCGTTCACCGACTTCGCCGGCTGGAAGATGCCGGTGCGCTACGGGTCCGACCTCGCCGAGCACGAGACGGTGCGCACCGCCGCCGGCCTGTTCGACCTGAGCCACATGGCCGAGTTCCTCATCGGCGGGACGCACGCCGCCGCGTTCCTCGACGCGGCGCTCGCCGGACGGGCCTCGGCCATCCCGGTCGGGCGCGCGAAGTACTCGCTGCTGCTCGCGGAGGACGGCGGCATCCTCGACGACCTCGTCGTCTACCGCCTCGGCGAGCAGCGCTACTGGGTCGTCGCGAACGCCGCCAACCACGACGTCGTCGCCGCGACCCTCGCCGGACGCCGCGCGGACTTCGACGTCACCCTCGACGACGAGACCGACACCTGCGCGCTCATCGCGATCCAGGGTCCGGCGTCGGCGGGGATCGTCGAGGCCCTCGGCCTGCCGACCGACCTGCGGTACTACGGGATCGCCGAGGCGACCTACGGTGACACGCCCGTGCTCGTCGCCCGGACCGGGTACACCGGCGAGGACGGCTTCGAGCTGTACCTCGATGCGTCCGCCGCACCTGCCCTCTGGAACGACCTCGTGGCGGCCGGGGCGGTGCCGTGCGGCCTCGCCGCCCGCGACACCCTGCGCCTCGAAGCGGGGATGCCGCTCTACGGCCACGAACTCACCCGCGCGACCCGCCCCGTCGAAGCTGGGCTCGGCCGCATCTCCGACGCGAGCACGCCCGGCGCCCGCGTCCTCGTCGGACTCACCGCCGAGGGCAAGCGCGCGGGCCGCGCCGGGTACCCGGTGCTGCGCGACGGCGAGGTGGTCGGCGAGATCACGAGCGGGGCCCTGTCGCCGACCCTCGGCATCCCGATCGCGATGGCGTACGTCGATGCCGACGCGTCCGCGGTGGGCACCGAACTCGACCTGGATGTCCGCGGCACGGCGATCCCCGCCCGCGTCGTCGCTCTTCCCTTCTATTCGCGAAAGGCAGTCTCATGACCGAAGTGCTCTACACGAAGGACCACGAGTGGCTCACCGTCGACGGCGACGTCGCGACGGTCGGGATCACGACCTACGCCGCCGAGAAGCTGGGCGACGTCGTCTACGTCGACCTGCCGGTCGCCGGGGTGTCGGTCGCGTCGGGCCGCGTCGTCGGCGAGATCGAGTCGACGAAGTCCGTCGGCGAGCTGTTCGCCCCGGTCGACGGCGAAGTGGTCGAGCGCAACGAGGCCGTCGTCGGCGACCCGTCGCTGGTCAACGCCGATCCGATGGGAGCCGCCTGGCTCATCAAGGTGCGCTTCACCGAACTGCCCGAGCTGCTGACGGCCGCCGAGTACGAGGAGCTGACGCAGGGATGACGACGTTCGCCGATCGCCACATCGGAACGGACTCCGCGTCCCAGGCGATCATGCTCCAGGCCGTGGGGTACTCCACGGTCGACGACCTGATGGATGCCGCGGTGCCGTCCGGCATCCGGGCCGCGGCCGCCCTGTCGCTGCCCGAGGCCCGCTCCGAGCGCGAGGCGCTCGCCGAGCTGCGCGTGCTCGCGGGCCGGAACCGCGTGCGGCACAGCATGCTCGGGCTCGGCTACCACGGCACGATCACCCCCGCGGTGATCCAGCGGAACGTGCTCGAGAATCCGTCCTGGTACACCGCGTACACGCCCTACCAGCCGGAGATCTCGCAGGGCCGGCTCGAGGCCCTGATCAACTTCCAGACGATGATCGCCGACCTCACCGGGCTCGACACCGCCAACTCGTCGATGCTCGACGAGGGCACTGCGGTCGTCGAAGGCATGCTGCTCGCGCGCCGCGCGTCGGGGTCGGCGTCGAACGTCTTCCTCGTCGACGCCGACGCCCTGCCGCAGACCCTGCGCCTGCTCGCCCACCGGGCCGAGCCGCTCGGCATCCAGCTGGAGGTCACGACCTTCGAGGGCGAGCTGCCCGACGCGTTCGGCGCCTTCATCCAGTACCCCGGGGCGTCGGGACGCGTCTGGGATCCGCGTGCCGTCATCGCCGCCGTGCACGAGCGGGGCGGTCTCGCGGTGGTCGCGGCCGATCTCCTCGCCCTCACCCTGCTCACCTCGCCCGGCGAGCTCGGGGCTGACGTCGCCGTCGGCACGAGCCAGCGCTTCGGCGTGCCGATGGGCTTCGGCGGCCCGCACGCCGGCTACCTCGCCGTGAAGGCCGGGCTCGAGCGCCAGCTCCCGGGGCGCCTCGTCGGCGTCTCGGTGGATGCCGCCGGCCACCCCGCCTACCGCCTCTCGCTGCAGACACGGGAGCAGCACATCCGCCGCGAGAAGGCGACGAGCAACATCTGCACCGCGCAGGTGCTGCTCGCCGTCATGGCGTCGATGTACGCCGTCTACCACGGCGCCTCGGGCCTGAAGCAGATCGCGCACCAGGTCAACCGGCTCACCCGGCTGATGGCGGATGCCCTCGGCCCGCGGGTCGCCCACGCGTCGTACTTCGACACCCTCGTCGTGTCGGCCGACGACGCCCCGGCGGTCGTCGCCGAGGCCGCCGAGCGCGGCTACCTGCTGCGCCTCGTCGACGACACGCACGTCGCCGTCTCCCTCGACGAGACGACGACCGCGCACGACGTCGAGACCGTGCTCGGGGCGTTCGGCCTCGACGTGAAGCTCGGGGTCAAGCCGGCATCCGTCGGCCTGCCCACCGACCTCGTGCGCACCTCGCGCTACCTCGAGCACCCCGTCTTCTCGGCGCACCGCTCCGAGACGACGATGATGCGCTACCTCAAGCACCTCGCCGACAAGGACTACGCGCTCGACCGCGGGATGATCCCGCTCGGCTCGTGCACGATGAAGCTCAACGCCGCGACCGAGATGGCCGCCGTGACCTGGCCCGAGTTCGCCGACATCCACCCGTTCGCCCCGGAGACCGACACGGTCGGGTACGTCGAGCTGATCGGGCAACTCGAGGGCTGGCTCGCCGAACTCACCGGCTACGACGCCGTCTCGCTCCAGCCGAACGCCGGATCGCAGGGCGAGCTCGCGGGACTGCTCGCGATCCGGGGCTACCACCTCGCGAACGGCGACACCGCGCGCACCGTGTGCCTCATCCCGTCCTCGGCGCACGGCACGAACGCCGCCTCGGCGGTGCTCGCCGGCATGAAGGTCGTGGTCGTCGCCTGCGACGACGAAGGCAACGTCGACCTCGCCGACCTGCGGGCGAAGATCGAGTCGCACCGGGAGCAGCTCGCCGCGCTCATGGTGACCTACCCGTCGACGCACGGCGTCTACGAGCACGAGATCCGCGCGATCACCGAGGCCGTTCACGAGGCCGGCGGCCAGGTCTACATCGACGGCGCCAACCTCAACGCCCTGCTCGGCTACGCGCGCTTCGGCGACATCGGCGGCGACGTCTCGCACCTCAACCTGCACAAGACGTTCTGCATCCCGCACGGCGGCGGCGGGCCGGGCGTCGGCCCGGTCGCGGCGAAGGCGCATCTCGCGCCGTACCTGCCGCGCGGAGCGGCGAACCCGGTGTCGGCGGCACCCCACGGCAGCCCCAGCATCCTGCCCATCTCGTGGGCGTACGTGCGGATGATGGGACCCGACGGGCTCACCCGGGCCACCGGGGCCGCCGTGCTCTCGGCGAACTACATCGCCGCGCGCCTGCGGTCGCACTTCCCGGTGCTCTACGCGGGCGACAACGGGCTCGTCGCGCACGAATGCATCCTCGATCTGCGCCCCCTGCGCGACGCCACCGGCATCACCGTCGACGACGTCGCCAAGCGGCTCATCGACTACGGATTCCACGCGCCCACGATGTCGTTCCCCGTCGCGGGCACGCTCATGGTCGAACCGACCGAGAGCGAGGACCTCGCCGAGATCGACCGCTTCATCGACGCGATGATCGCGATCAAAGCCGAAGCGGATGCCGTCGCCGCCGGCACCTGGCCCGCCGACGACAACCCCCTCGTGAACGCGCCGCACACCGCGGAGGCCGTCATCACCGGGTCCTGGGAACACCCCTACGACCGCGAACTCGCGGTGTATCCGGCGACGGGCCAGATCCGGAACAAGTATTGGCCTCCCGTGCGACGGATCGACCAAGCGTACGGCGACCGCAACCTCGTGTGCGCGTGTCCGCCGATCGAGGCGTTCGCCTGACGTCACACCCTGGGCCGCTACCTCGCGGGCTGATCCGGCCTAGCGTGGAGCCATGAAGCTGCTCGCCGCCTTCCGGGGCTCCCGTCGGCAACCCTTGCTGCAGGTGCTGAAGTCGGCGGTCGCGACGATCGCCGCCTGGCTCGTCGCTGGCGCGCTGTTCCCCGAGCATCTGCCCGTGTTCGCCGCGATCGCCGCGCTGCTCGTCGTGCAGCCGTGTCTCAACCAGTCGGTGTCGAAGGCGATCGAGCGTACCGTCGGCGTCGTGGCCGGCGTGGTCGTCGCCTCCGCCCTCGCCCTCGCCTTCGGGCAGGCGACCTGGGTGATCCTGCTGGCGATCGCCGCCGCCCTCGTCATCGCCTGGCTGCTCAAGATGACGACCGGCACGTCGAACCAGGTCGCGATCAGCGCGCTGCTCGTGCTCGGCCTCGGTGCGGCGACCCCGGACTACGCCGTCGACCGGATCCTCGAGACCATCATCGGCGCGGCGATCGGCTTCGTCGTGAACCTCGCGCTCGTGCCCCCGGTCGCCCTGCAGCCGGTGCACGTCGCCGTCGAGAAGCTCGGGGACGAACTGGGGGCCTCGCTCGACCGGCTCGCCGGCGCCCTCGAGACGCCGCAGACCTCGGCCCAGCTCGAGTCGCTGATGATCGAGGCGCGCCTGCTGCGTCCGATGGTGGCGACGGCGGACGCCGCGCTCACAACGGGTGCCGAGTCGCTGACCCTCAACCCGCGTGGGCGCCGCCGGCGCGACGAGCTGGAACGGCTCGAGGCGACCCTGCAGCGGTTCAGCCCGATCGTCACCCAGGTCATCGGCATGACCCGCGCCGTCTACGACCGCTACGACGACGGGCTCGCCGAGGAGCCGACGGTGCGGGCGATCGCCGAGCAACTGCGGCGCGCGGCCCACGACGTGCGCCGGGTGGAGCGCCGCACGCACCCCGAGCCCTCCGAGCCGCCGACGGCGAGTCTGCCGGCGCTCACCGCGCCGCTCGTCATCACGTCGCCGGGAGCCCAGCACTGGATCCTCGTCGGATCGCTGCTGGAAGACCTGCGACGCATCCACGAGACCCTGTCGGCGGTCGAGTAGCGCCTCGCGCGTGTCGAGACCTCAGGCGGGGGGCGCGAACAGCTCCGGCCAGGCGTTCGCCGCCGCCGGCGCGCCGACGAAGACGACGGCGTCGATCGCGAAGTGCGTGACGACGAACGGGATGACCCGGCGCTCCGTACCGCGGGTGTAGAGCCAGCCGAACACGACGCCCATCGCGAAGTTCGCGACGAACGCGCCGTAGCCCTGATACAGGTGGTAGGTGCCGCGGATCGCGGCGGAGATCAGGATGGTGCCCCAGCGCCCCACGCCGAGGTCGCCGAGCCGGGCGAACAGGTAGCCGATCATGATGACCTCCTCCTGGATCGCGGCCCGCGCCGCGGTGAGGAGCAGCACGGGGATCGTCCACCAGTAGTCGGTCAGATTGCTCGCCGAGATCCCGACGCCGATGCCCAGAGCGCGACCGGCGAGGAAGATCCCGAGCCCGGCGACCCCGATCGGCAGGGCGAGCCCGAGCCCGAGAAGCCCGTCGCGCACGGGGTGCTTCGCGTCGATGCCGAGGCGGCCCAGGTGCGGCCTCGCGGTGCTCCAGAGCAGGAAGCAGACGAGGGCCACCGGCACGAGGTCGGAGACGATCCCGAGCAGCTGGTAGAGCAGATCGAAGATCTGCCGGTCGTCGCGGCTCGGCACGATCGTCGCGGTCTGCTGGGCGATCGGCGTCGGCAGCGTCGCCCGGTTGATGAGCGTGACGATCGAGTAGAGCGCCGACATCCCGAGCGAGAGCCCGAGCACGATGACGATCTCGGCGACGAGGCGACCCCGGGCGGGAGCGGGGGAGGCGGGGGTGCTCACCTGGTGAAGAGTACGGCCAGGTCGACGGCGACCGCGACGACGAGCACGGCGCCGATCGCGAGCGGAACGGTGTCCCAGCGCGACACGACGGGGGCGTCGGTGCGGGCGGCGGCCGCCTGGAGGGGGCGCAGGGCGTCCGCGTGCTGGTGGAACTCCTCGCTGCCGACGCCCATCCTGCCCTTGGTGAGACCGCTGAGCACGAGGCCTCGGCCGCGCGCCGCGGTGACGCCGATCGCGCTGATCCGCCGGCCGTCGTCGAGCTCGAAGGCGAGGTTGAGGTTCTGCCGCACCGTGACCACGCGGCTCCAGGGCAGTTCGTGCACGCGCCCGATGTTGGTCACGACGGCCCGTTCGTCGTCGTAGCGGATGTGCGGGTGGAACATCACCAGGAAGAGCACCCACACGACCAGCGCGACGATCGGCGCCGTCGTGCCGACCAGCGCGAGGTCGCCGCGCAGCAGCGGGTCGCCCACGAGCACGACGCCGAGAGCCGCGCCGAGCCAGAACACTACGCTCGTCACGGTGTCGCGCAGCACATAGCTGTGCCGCGGGGCGCGGGCCACGGGTCAGGCCGAGGGTCGGGCGGCCGCCGTGTTCGCGGCGGTCGTCGCCGCCGAGGCCTCGACGTCGTGCGTGTACCGGATGCGCTCGCGACGGCCGCCGGCGACGGCCTGGCGCATGTCCGGCACCGCCGAGAGCAGCGACTTCGTGTACGGGTGCTTCGGGTCGGTGTAGAGCTCCTCGCGGGGAGCGTTCTCGACGATCTTGCCCAGGTACATCACGGCGACCTGCGGGCAGAAGTGCCGCACGATCGCCAGGTCGTGCGCGATGAACAGGAACGCGATGTTCATCTCGCGCTGCAGGTCCTTCATCAGGTTGATGATCTGCGCCTGGATCGAGACGTCGAGCGCCGACACCGGCTCGTCGGCGACGAGCAGCTTCGGGCTCATCGTGAGGGCGCGCGCGATGCCGATGCGCTGCCGCTGGCCGCCGGAGAACTCGTGCGGGTAGCGGTTGTAGTGCTCCGGGTTGAGGCCGACGATCTCCAACAGCTCCTGCACCCGGCGCAGACGTCCCTGCTTGGGCACGAGGTTGTGGATCTCGAGCGGCGCGCCGATGATCTCGCCGACCGTGTGCCGCGGGTTCAGCGACGTGTACGGGTCCTGGAAGATCATCTGGATGTCGCGGCGCAGCGGCTTGAGCTCGCGGGCGCTGGACTTCGCGATGTCCGTGCCTTCGAAGAGGATCTGCCCGGAGGTCGGCTCGTAGAGGCGCGTGATGAGGCGGCCGGTCGTGGACTTGCCCGAGCCGGACTCGCCGACGAGCCCGAGGGCCTCGCCCGCACCGATCGAGAACGAGACCCCGTCGACGGCCTTCACGTGCCCGACCGTGCGCGGGATGATGCCGCGCGACCGGATCGGGAAGTGCATCGTGAGGTCCTTGACCTCCAGCAGCGGGGCGCTCACGCGTTCTCTCCGATCGCGATCGGCGTGAGCTTGCTCAGGTCGTGCTCCTTCAGGTGGCACCGGCGCAGATGCCCGGGCGCGATCTCCTCGAGTTCCGGCATCACCTCGTCGGGGAGGTTCGGCGGATCCACGAGGTGCTTGAACGTGCAGCGCGGCGCGAACGCGCAGCCGCGCGGCGGGTCCAGCAGGCTCGGCGGGTTGCCCGGGATCGGTCGCAGCGGCTCGTTCACGTCGCTCGAGAGGTCGGGCACCGACTGGATGAGGCCGAGCGTGTACGGCATCGCCGGAGCGGTGAGCAGCTGCCGGGTGGACCCGTACTCGACGGCGCGGCCGGCGTACATGACGAGCACGTCGTCGGCGACCTCCGCGATGACGCCGAGGTCGTGGGTGATCATGATGAGCGCGGTGTTGAACTCGCGCTGGAGGTCCTGCAGCAGGTCGAGGATCTGCGCCTGCACCGTGACGTCGAGGGCCGTCGTCGGCTCGTCGGCGATCAGCAGCTCGGGGTCGTTGATGAGCGCCATCGCGATCATCGCGCGCTGCCGCATCCCGCCCGAGAACTGGTGCGGGTAGTCGTCGACGCGCAGCTGCGGGTTCGGGATGCCGACCCGGTCGAGCATCTCGATCGCCCGGGCGCGGGCGGCCTTCTTCGACACGTCGTTGTGCACGCGGTACGCCTCGGCGACCTGGTTGCCGATCGTGTAGTAGGGGTGGAGGGCCGACAGCGGGTCCTGGAAGATCATCGCGACGTCCTTGCCGCGACGCAGCTGCATCTCCTTGTCGCTGAGGCTCAGCAGGTCGACGCCGTCGAGCCAGATGCGGCCGCTGACCTGTGCGCTCGTGTTGCGGTGCAGGCCGAGGATCGCCGACGACGACACCGACTTGCCGGAGCCGGATTCGCCGACGATCCCGAGCGTCTTGCCGGGTTCCAGGGTGTAGCTGAGGCCGTCGGTGGCGCGCACGATCCCGTCGGACGTGGGGAAGTGCACGACGAGGTTCTCGACGGAGAGGAAGGGGCGGGTCATGGCTTCAGCTCACTTCGAGACCCGCACGCGCGGGTCGATGTAGGCGTACAGGATGTCGACGATGATGTTCATCACGATCACCGCGGTCGCGCCGACGATCACCAGACCGATGAGCACGGGAAGGTCGTGGTTGTTGTTGGCTTTGACCGCCAGGGCGCCCATGCCCTGGTAGTTGAAGACGCTCTCGGTGATGATCGCGCCGGCCAACAGGCTCGCGAAGTCGAGGCCGGCGAGGGTGACGAGCGGCGTCAGCGCGGCGCGCAGCCCGTGCTTGAACAGCACGGTGCGCTCGGGCAGCCCCTTCGCTCGAGCCGTGCGGATGTAGTCCTCCGACAGCGACTCGAGCACGAAGGCGCGCGTGTAACGCACGTAGGCGGCCATGAAGAACAAGGCGAGAGTCAATGCGGGCAACAGGATCCCCGTGATCCAGGGGAGAAGATCCGCAGGTTCTCGCAGAGGCTCGAAACGTGGATACGGATACAGCTGCCACTTGATGGCGACGTATTGCAGGAAGAACGTGCCGATCACGAAGACCGGGAGCGCATAGACCACGAGAGTCGAACCCACGACGACTTTGTCGAGCAGCCGACCCTTGAAGACGGCGGCGAGCACTCCGATGAGCACGCCGAAGAAGATCCAGATGACGAAACTGACGACCGCGAGTGAGAGGGTCGGACCCGCCGCTTTCACGAGGAGATCGTTGACGGTCTTCTGGTCGCTCTGCGAGTAGCCCAGGCACGGGGCGGCGCAGTGGACGATGCGGTTCTCGTAGCCGTTGTCGATGAGGGCCTGGCGGTACTCGTCGTTGACGGGGAAGTCGCGACCGGCGACGAGGCCGGTCGTGAAGGCCACGAACTGCTCGGGGATCGACTTGTCGTAGCCGAGAAGGGCGGTGAGTTCCTCGACCTTCTCGGGGGTGCAGTACTTGCCGCACTGGTTGATCGCGGGGTTGCCGTTCGCGAAGAACAGCGAGAAGACCACGAAGATCATCACGATGACCATGACGACGCCGACGAGGGTGCGGCGGATGATGAACGCGAGCATGGGGGTTTTCCTTCGGGTCTTCCCGTGGGTCGGGTGGGCGCCGTGACGGCGCCCACCCGACCTGTGGTGGAACTGGCTAACTACTCGGACTCGGGAACGACGTAGATCGATCCGAAGTCGGGGTAGTAGCTGGAGGCGACATCCGGGAGGAAGCCACCGATTCGCGAGCCGAAGAGGAAGTAGTTCTTCTGGTTCGCGATCGGGATGTAGGCCCCGTCCGCAGCGGCGACGGCGTCAGCCTCGGAAAGCAGGGCAGCCTGCTCCGTGGCGTCGGTCGACGCGTACGCCTGCTCGATCAGGTCGTCAACCTCGGCGTTGCTGTAGAAGCCGTAGTTGAAGCCCACGCCGAAGTCGGCGTCCTCCGGGTTCGACGCGAGGATCGGCACCACGACACCGAACAGCGACGGCCAGTCCGAAGCCCAGCCACCGAGGAACACGTCGACCTTGTTGCCGTTCTTGTCCTTGGCGCCCATCTGGCCGTAGTAGCCGGGAACCGCGTCGGACGCGATCGGGTAGGTGGAGACGATGAAGCCGGCCGCCTCGAAGGACTGCACGATGACGGGAACGATCTTCTCGTTGGTCGGGCTGACCGCGTACGCGAGGGTGATCTCCGGGGTCGCACCGGCCAGGAGGGCCTTAGCGGCCTCCGGGTCGCCGTCCGGGTTGTCGCCCGCCGTCGACGGGTTCTCCTGGTAGCCCGGGAGCGCCTTCGAGACGATCGTGCTCGACGGCTCACCCCAGTTCTCGCCACCGTACGCCTCGATGACGCCGTTCTTGTCGAGAGCGACCGCGAGCGCGCGACGCACGTCGGGATCGGTCACGGTCAGCGAGTTGATGAAGAGGAACCGCGTGTAGGGCGAGGTGCTCTTCATGGTGCGGTCTTCGATGTCGCCCGTGATCTGCGAGTAGAAGGTGGACGGGATGTTGGAGTCGGCGAAGGCGGCCTGGTCGCTGCCGGCGTCCGCGATCAGGCGCTGGAAGAGCACGTCACTGTCCGAGACGAATTCGAAGTTGAACTCGTCCGGCAGCGCCTCGCGCAGCTCGGTCGAGTCGGTCGCGGGGTCGTATTCCTCGTTCCGAACGAAGAGACCACCGGTCGCCGAGTCGAACTCTCCACCCTCGAGGATGTAGGGGCCGTTGGAGTTGATCTCCCAGAGGGTGCTGCCGTCATCGAACGACGCCTGGTACGGGTCGGTCGTGAACAGCGAAGCCGCCGCATAGGGGAAGTCGGGCCACGCGACGTCGAACTTGTAGGTGACCGTCTGGCCGTCGGCGAAGAAGTGCTCGTCGAAGACCGCGGTCGAGGCCTCGTCCGAGGTGAAAGGACCGGTGTAGCCCGCGTCGACCACCGAGGGCGCGTACTGGCCGAGGTAGGTGACGCCGACGCCGGTGCCGTTGACGAGAGTCTCGTCGTACGAACGCGAGAGACCGTAGATGAAGTCCTCACCCGTGATCGGGCTGCCGTCCTGCCAGGTGGCGCCGTCCTTGATCGTGAAAGTCCAGGTCAGGCCGCCGTCGTCCGTCGTGCCGGCATCCGTCGCGAGGTCGCCGATCGGCGCCGGGTTCGGGTCGTCGGTGATCGGGAACGCGACGAGGCCGCGGTACACGAGTCGGCGCAGCGAGGCGAGCTCGTTGCCGTAGTAGACCGTGGCGGGGTCGGTGCCTTCCCACTGCCCGGCGACGCCGAGGTAGGTGGCGGTGCCGCCCGTGTTCTCGCTGTCACCGCCGGTCGACGCCCCGCAGGCCGTGAGCGCCGTGATGGCCGCTCCAGCAACCGCGATGGCGCCCCAGCGGGCGATCGATCGCTTCTTCATTGTGTTGGGTCTCCTTGGTGATGAGATGGTCGACGCTCGTTGCCGAGCGCCGTTCTTTCGGAGATGTCTCCGGAAGCCTCGTCGGCGTGCCTAACGGTTCCCCTTGGGGTCGAGGGCGTCGCGCAGTCCGTCGCCGAGCAGGTTGAAGGCGACCACAAGGGTCACCAGGACCAGCACGGGGATGATGAAGTAGGTGAAGTCGGCGACCGGGTATCGCACGGCATCCTGAAGGACGTTGCCGAGTGTCGGGGTCGGCTGCTGCACCGAGACGTTGAGGTAGGCGAGGGCGGCCTCGGTCGAGATATAGGCCGGCAGCATGAGAGTCGACTGCACCAGGATCGGCGCCCAGAGATTGGGCAGCACCTCGCGGAACCAGCGCCGGAACGGGCTGGCCCCGATCAGCTTCGCGGCGTCGATGTATTCGCGCTCGCGGATGCTCAGAACCTGACCGCGGATGACCCGGGCCACGCCGACCCAGCCGAAGACGGCGAGGACGAGGATGACGTAGGTCGCTCGGGCGACATCGCCTTCGGGGACTCCGAAACCGACGATGATGCCGATCACGGTGCTCGATAGCGCCAGCAGCATGAGGGTTTGCGGGAAGGCGAGGGTGAGGTCGATGAGGCGACCGATGAGGGTATCGACCCAGCCGCCGGTCAGGCCGGCGATGATGCCGAGGACGACGCCGATGATCATCGCGAGCACCGACCCGATGAGGGCGATGGCGAGCGAGAAGGTGAGCCCGTACCAGATGCGGCTGAGGATGTCGCGGCCGATCCCGGGCTCGACACCGAAGGGGTGTTCCCCACTGATGCCGCCGAACGCGCCGAGAGGGAGGCTGTCGGGGCCGACCAGATCCTGGTTGATCGAATACGGGTCGAGCACGCCGAGGCCTACGAGGATCGGCGCCGCGATCGCGGCCAGAACGTAGAAGAGCACGATCACGGCCGCGGCGACGGTCTTCTTGTCGCGGCGGAACCGGTCCCAGGCGAGGCGCCCGGGCGATCGGCTCACCACGGCCAGCATCGGGCTCGAGACGATGGTGTTGAGGTGAGGAGTGGCGCTACTCAATTACCCATGCCTTCGGTGTCGCTGGTCGATGCCGGTGCGTCTTCGCGATGTCCCCCCCAGCGAGGCACGTCGAAGGCGCGCGGTTCACGGTAAACCCTTATGTGGCATCTCGCCCAATGCACAGCTCAACTTGTTACATGGCGGAAACGAAGTGTGTGCGCGCGCAGCAATCCTTTCGCGCACGAATAGTGCGTTCCGCGCCTATTTCGTGCACGAAACCTGCCCCAACGCAACAATCCTCAAGGGCCGACCCGGCGGGTAACGATTGTTCGGTTCCCAGATCCCGGACGCTCATCCGCTGTCGTCCGGCGCGACTCTCACAGGTGCTACCGCCGGTCCCCGCCCCCGCCCCCGCTCTCCTGGGGCTCTCGGGGCCCCGGGCTAGAGTGACACCGATGCTCAGAGCACTCCGGACATCCCGCAGCGCCGCGGTGATCGCGGTGTCGGCGATCGCCGCCGCGCTGCTCACCGGCTGCACGACCAGTCAGGTCGTCGCCGGGAGCGAGGTCGGCGTCGCCGTGGCGGAGCCGTTCACCTCGTTGAACCCCGCGACCTCGTTCGGACGTTCGAGCGGCACGAACGCCGACGTGGCCGGGCTGACCGGCGCCTCCTTCGCCGCCTACGACGACGCCTACCGACTCGTCGAGGACCGCTCCTTCGGAACCGCGGAGATCGTCGCCGACGATCCGCTCACCGTGCGCTACCAGGTGTCCGCTGATGCCCGGTGGTCCGACGGCACCGCGATCGACGCCGCCGACCTGCTGCTCGCCTGGGCCGCCGACTCCGGGGCGCTCAACACCCCCGACTTCGACGATGCCGACTACGTCGACCCCGACACCGGCCGGTACACCGACGCGTTCCCCGACGACGTCGTGTTCTTCGACGGCCGCATCGGGGCGGGGCTGGAGAAGGCGACCCAGACCCCCCAGCTCGGCGACGACGGCCGCACCCTGTTCGTGCATTTCGACGAGTTCGTGCCGACCTGGAAGACCGTGCTCGCCCCGGGCATCCCCGCCCACGTCCTGCAGACGCTCGCCTCGGGGCGCGACTACGAGGACGCCGGGTCCGCCAAGGACGACCTGATCGCCGCGATCACGGGGAAGGATGCCGCCGCCCTCGCCGCCCTCGCCCGCACCTGGAACGACGCGTACAACCTCGACGAGACCGACGGGGACCGCACGCCCGACGACGCGAGCCTGTTGCTCTCCGCCGGGCCCTACGCCGTCGCGGCGATCGACGCGGAAGGGGTCACTCTCGACGCGAACCCGGAGTACCGGGGCGACCACCGACCGACGATCGAGACGATCCGGCTGCGCTTCACGCCCGACCCGCTCGACGCCGCCCGGCTGCTCGCCGCGGGCGAGATCGACATCGCGACCCCCGAGCCCCGCGAGGACGTCGTCGCCTCCCTCGTCGACGTGCCCGGCGTCAGCGTCGTCGCCGGCACCGAGAACCGCGTCGAGCACCTCGACCTGCAGTTCGCCGACGGCCGCACCGGCGTATTCGCCGACCCGCGCATCCGCCAGGCGTTCCTGCACGTCGTGCCCCGCCAGCAGATCCTCGACGCGTTCGTGACGCCCGTGCAGCCGGATGCCGTGCTCCTCGACTCCTTCCTGCTGCGGCCGGGCGCCGACGGCTACGCCGACGCCGTGGGCGACAACGGCGCCGCCGACTACGCCACGACGGATGTCGACGCCGCGGTCGACCTGCTCGCCGAGGCCGGGGTCCCCGCGCCCGGCGTCTGCCTGCTCTACGACCCGTCGAGCCCGCAGCGGCAGCAGGAGTTCGCCCTCATCCGCGACAGCGCCGCGCGCGCCGGTTTCGCCGTGACCGACTGCTCGAGCCCCGACTGGGAGGGACTGCTCGGCGTCGCCGGCGCCTACGACGCCGCCCTGTTCGCCTGGGACACCACGCGCCTCGGCCCCGGCGCCGCAGGGGCGATCTACCGCAGCGACTCCGCGCTCGCCAACTTCACCCGCTACGCGAACCCCGACGTCGACGCCCTCGTCGACCGGCTCGCCCGGGAGGACGACCCCGCCGCGTTCGCCGACCTCGCCGCCGAGATCGACTCCCACCTCTACGCGGATGCCTACGGCCTCCCCCTCTTCGCCTACCCCACCCTCACCGCGATCAGCAGCCGCGTCGAGAACGTGACGCGCTCGCCGATGGCCCGCGGCGTGTTCTGGAACGCCTGGGAGTGGAAGCCCGTCACGCCCGAGTAGCACGTGGGCGGTCTCGATACACCCGCCTGCGGCGGGCACTCGACCCGCGGGGAAGACGTCTGAGAGCAGACCGGTAGTCGGGCATGGGAGCAACGCAGGGCTGGGACGGCAGGCGATCGATGAGGCAATCGGGGTAGGGGTCCCCGCTCTTGCCTCAGCGGTCGCCTGCCATCCCAGCCCGTCCCCGGTACACTCGGGAGGTTCCCCCCAAGATGATTCCGAGGTAGAGGTATGTCCGAAGCACGTCGCAATGACCTGAGGAACGTCGCCATCGTGGCGCACGTCGACCACGGCAAGACGACGCTCGTCGACGCCATGCTGCGCCAGACCGGTTCGTTCGGCTCGCACGAGCACATGGAAGAGCGGGCCATGGACTCGAACGACCTGGAGCGCGAGAAGGGGATCACGATCCTCGCGAAGAACACGGCGGTCACCTACAAGGGGATCCACGCGACCGACGGCCCGGTGACGATCAACGTGATCGACACCCCCGGGCACGCCGACTTCGGCGGCGAGGTGGAGCGCGGTCTGTCGATGGTCGACGGCGTGGTGCTGCTCGTCGACGCGTCGGAGGGTCCGCTGCCGCAGACCCGCTTCGTGCTGCGCAAGGCGCTCGAGGCGAACCTGCCCGTCATCCTGCTGGTGAACAAGACCGACCGCCCGGATGCCCGCATCGACGCCGTCGTCGAGGAGTCGCACGATCTGCTCCTCGCGCTCGCGAGCGATCTGCACGACGACATGCCCGACCTCGACGTCGACGCGCTGCTCGACCTCCCGGTGGTCTACGCGTCGGGCCGCAACGGCGCCGCCTCGTGGAACAAGCCCGAGAACGGCACGCTGCCCGACAACGACGACCTCGAGCCGCTGTTCGAGGCGATCCTCAAGCACGTGCCGGCGCCGACCTTCGACGACGAGGCGCCGCTGCAGGCGTGGGTGACGAACCTCGACGCGAGTCCGTTCCTCGGCCGCATCGCGCTGCTGCGCGTCTTCTCGGGCACGATCAAGAAGGGCCAGACGGTCGCCTGGGTGCGCCACGACGGGTCGCACACGACGGCGCGCATCACCGAGCTGCTGCTGACCCGCGCGCTCGAGCGCTACCCGGCGGAGAGCGCGACCGCGGGCGACATCGTCGCGATCGCCGGCTTCCCCGACATCACGATCGGCGAGACGATCGCCGACCCCGACGACATCCGCCCGCTTCCGGCGATCACGGTCGACGACCCGGCGATCTCGATGACGATCGGCACCAACACCTCGCCGCTGGTCGGCAAGGTCAAGGGCCACAAGCTCACCGCCCGCATGGTCAAGGACCGTCTCGACCGCGAACTGGTCGGCAACGTGTCGCTCAAGGTCGTCGACA